>NZ_CP013232.1:622192-933288 GCF_001584145.1 Collimonas fungivorans
GTGCATTACTGAAATCTCAGCTTGAGCAGTTGAAAACTCGCTTCCCGTGCATCGGCGATGTTCGCGGGCGCGGGTTGATGGTAGGCGTTGAAATGATCGATCCCAATGCGCCATCTAATAGGCTCGGCCACCGCGCCACTAATGCAGAGCTTGCCAAGGCGCTGAAGAAAGCGTGTCTCAGGCGCGGACTCATCATTGAGAGCGGTGGACGCCATGGCGGGGTCATGCGTTTTCTGCCACCCCTGATTCTGACGACGTCCGATGTAATCGAAATTGTCAAACGTTTTGAAGCAGCTTTATCCGACATAGTGGGAGCGTCAAAGTATTGAAACGAAGCGATACAGCCACTCAAGTTCGCCGACCGATTGTTTAGATTGGACGAGTGAAGGCATGGTGAGAACGCACATTCCTGAGTCATTTAGAAAACAGTAAACATCACATGCAGCATAGCCAACATTGTGGCATCACACCGAGAATCGTTTCTCCTCCGAGCCATTTTCCTCTGTCGTTTGCTCAGGAGCGGATCTGGCTGCTGGGTGAGTTGAAGCTGGATGTAGCAAGCACGACGACGTGCACCATAAGCTTGATGGGCGGGGTGGACCGGGATTGCCTGTCGCGGGTATTGAGTGAGGTGGTGCGGCGGCACGAGGTATTGAGGACGCGCTTTGAGCTGTGCGGCGACGAGGTGGTACAGCGCATCGATGCGCCATGGGAAGTGGCGCTCGTGGTGCAGGTGGTGCATGTCGACGGCCTGGAACAGGCGGTGCGCCAGGCTGGCGGCGAGACGTTCGACCTGGAACGCGACCGGCTGCTGCGGGCGCACCTGCTGCGGCTGGGCGAGCACGAGCACGTGCTCGTGCTGGCGATGCACCACATCGTGGCCGACGGCTGGTCTAGCGGCGTGCTGGTGCGCGAGGTGGCGCAACTGTACGAAGCGCTGGTTGCCGGCGACCCCTCGCCGCTGCCGGCGCTGGCGGTGCAGTATGCCGACTATGCGGTGTGGCAGCGCCAGTGGCTGCAGGGCGATGTGCTACAGCGGCAACTGGATTACTGGATTACCAGCCTGGCGGGCGCACCGGCGGCGCTCGATTTGCCGACCGATCATGCGCGCCCGCCCGAGCAAAGCTACCGCGGCGCAATGCTGCGTTTCCGGCTACCAGCCGAACTGGGCCGACAACTGAGGGAAGTGGCGCGATGCGAAGGCGTGACGCTGTATATGCTGCTGCTGGCCGCATTCAACGTGCTGCTATCGCGCTGGAGCGGGCAGGATGACATCGTGGTCGGTTCCCCGATTGCCAACCGCACTCATCGCGAAACGGAAGAGTTGATCGGGTTCTTTGTGAACACGCTGCCCCTTCGCACCCGGCTGGCGCCGGGCGCAACCTTCCAGGCTCTGCTGAGGCAGGTGCGCGAGACCACGCTGGGGGCGTACGCGTACCAGGACCTGCCGTTCGAGAAGCTAGTCGATGCACTGCAGCCGGAGCGGAACCTATCGCGCAGCCCGGTGTTCCAGGTACTATTTACGATGGAGAACGCGCCGTTGGAGGCGTTCGAGCTGCCTGGGGGTTTGCGCCTGGCAGCGGTGGATCTGAGTGCGGCCGACAGCGCCAAGTTCGACCTGTCGCTGGACATGGCTGAGAGCGCAGGCACTGCGGGAGAACTGTACGGCGAGTTCGAGTACAGCATCGACTTGTTCGAGCGCAGCACGATCGAGCGGCTGGCTGGGCACTTCAAGGTACTGTGCGAAGCCATCGTCGCCCATCCGCAGATCCGGCTGGACGAGCTGCCGCTATTGACTGAAGCCGAGCGCGTGCAACTGCTGGAACAGTGGAGCCGTGCGGAGCAAGACTTCCAGGTCGAACAGACCTATGCAGCACTATTTGCACACCAGGCGGCCACCCATCCCGAGCGTATCGCCGCCGTCTGCGCCGGCGCCAGCCTGAGCTACCGCGAACTGGATCGGCACAGTACCTGCCTGGCACACGCCCTTATTACCGCTGGCGCCGGTCCCAATACCCTGGTGGTGGTGCTGGGGGAACGCGACCTGTGGCTGCTGACGATGATGGTGGCAGTGCTCAAGGCGGGCGCGGCGATGCTGCCGCTGGAAGTCAACCACCCGGCTGAGCGCCTGCGCGAGATCGTGCAATCGAGCGGTGCGTCGCTGCTGCTGCATACCAGTGCGACTAGTCCGCTGCGGGAGCAGATTGTTACTGGGGACACGGGCTTGCGCTACCTGATAGCCGAAGAAACCTGCGAAGAGACGGCCGCGCTGGCGGAAACGGCCCTGCCGGCGAGCGGCACGCTCGACGACTTGGCGTATGTGATCTTCACTTCCGGCTCCACCGGCAAGCCCAAGGGTGCCATGGTTGAACAGCGCGGCATGCTCAACAACATGCTGGGCAAGGTTCCCACGGTCGGTCTGAACAGGGACGACCGGGTGGCGCAGACGGCTTCACCGGCTTTCGACATCTGCGTCTGGCAATTCCTGGCGGCCGGGTTAGTGGGCGGCACCGTGCACATCCTGCCGGATGCCATTACGCACGATCCGCTGCAATTACTCGCCGCTGTCGAGCGCGAGCGCATCAGCCTGCTGGAAATCGTTCCCAGCCTCATGCGCGCTATGCTCGACGCGTGCCCGGCCGGTAGCGAACTGCGCTCGCTGCGCTGGGTGCTGCCCACCGGCGAAGCGCTGCCGCTGAAGATGGCGCAGGACTGGTTCGAGCGCTTCCCGTACATCCCGCTGATGAATGTGTACGGTCCGGCCGAATGTTCGGACGATGTGGCGTTCCATGCGATCACGGCGCGCCCGCACGATCATGATGTGATTCCGATCGGCCGACCAACGCCGAACAACCGACTGTTCATCGTGGACGGGCAATTGCGCCCGGTCCCGGTTGGCGTGCACGGGGAAATCTGCGTGGCCGGGATGGGCGTGGGGAGGGGCTATCTGCATGACGAGCAGCAAACCCGGGCAGTGTTCGTTGCGCATCCGTTTGCGCAGGGCGAGCGCTTTTACCGGACCGGCGACATCGGACGCTATCGTGCCGATGGCGTCATCGAATTCATCGAGCGGCGGGATTACCAGGTCAAGATCCGCGGCTATCGTATCGAGCTGGGCGAGATCGAGGCGGCACTGGCGCGCCATCCTCATGTCGGTGCGGTAGTGGTGGCGGCACATCGTTACCATTCCGGCGAGAAAGGGCTAGTCGCCTATGTGGTGGCGAAGGAGGGGGCGCGATCGACGGCGGCACAGCTGCGGGCGCACTTGGCGCAGAGCCTGCCGGAGTACATGGTGCCGTCGGCTTTCGTGCAGTTGGAAGCGCTGCCACTCACGCCCAACGGCAAGATCGACCGCAAGTGCTTGCCGGGGCCGGGGGATATGCAATTTGATGAAACAGACTACGCGGTACCGCGAACGTCGACCGAGGAATTGCTAGCCGACATATGGGCCGAGATGCTCAATATTGATCGGGTCGGAATCCACGACAACTTTTTTACCCTTGGCGGGCACTCGCTGCTGGCCACGCGCATGCTGGTCCAGATGCGCCACGTGCTGGGCGTCGAGTTGCCTGCGCGTAGCGTATTCGAGACGCCCACCGTGGCCGAATTGGCCGAGCGGATTGTCGTCCTGCAACGCCAGGGTGCAGTATTGGCCTTGCCGCCGCTGATGCCGCGAGCGCGCGGCACACGGGTGCCGCTGTCCTTCGCCCAGCTGCGGCTATGGTTCCTCGACCAGTACGCACCGGGAACGGGGGTGTACAACATCCCCACCGCCTGGCGCATCAAGGGGCCTTTGGATTTTGTTACGCTGGAGCGGAGTCTGAACGAGATCATCCGGCGCCACGAAGCTCTGCGTACCACCTTCAACAGTGAGGCGGGGGATGCGGAGCAAGTCATCGCGAGCGAGGGGCGCATCGAATTGACGATGGTCGATCTTTCGCACGGAGAGAATGCCAGCGACCGGCCTGATTTATTGATTAATTCGGAGGCCAAGCAGTCGTTTGACCTGGCCCGTGGACCGCTTATCCGGGCAAGTCTGTTCCGTCTTACCGAACAAGAGCACATCTTTTTGTTGACCGTACACCATGTCATAGCGGACGGCTGGTCGATCGGCGTCCTTGTGCGAGAGCTGAATGTCTTGTACCGGACGTATGGTTCGGGACACGAGCCGGTGTTGGCACGACTGCCGGTCCAGTATGCGGACTTTGCGATATGGCAGAAGGAATGGCTGCAGGGCGACCTGCTGCAAGAGCAGTTAGATTACTGGAAGCGCACGCTGGAGGGCGCGCCGCCAGTACTCGAGTTGCCGACTGACCGACCGAGACCGGCAATGCTCACGCATCAGGGGGCGCTGTTCAAGTTCAACTTTGGCGCAAAACTTAGCCTTGGCCTGCAGCAGCTGAGTCAGAGCAGTGGGACCACCTTGTTCATGGTGGCGGCAACGGCGTTCAACGTGTTGCTGCACCGATACAGCCGGCAGGACGACATCTGCATCGGATATCCAGTGGCCAATCGCAATCGTCACGAGATCGAAGGTCTCATTGGATTCTTTGTCAATACGCTGGTATTGCGGACACGGCTGCGGTCGGAGCAGAGCTTTTTGTCATTGCTGCAACAGGTTAAGGAAGCGTTGCTGGATGCAGATGCGCATCAGGACCTGCCATTCGAGAAGCTGGTGGAGGAACTGAGACCTGAACGTAACCTGAGCCATTCAGCATTGTTCCAGGTAATGCTTGCAATGGATAACACCGCTGAGGCAGAGCTGGATTTGCCCGGCATTGAATCAGCGTTGGTGGAGGGTGGCGTTGGTCTTGCCAAGTTCGATCTGACCTTGAACATAGCCCAGCGGCAAGGTCAATTGCATGCAGTATTCGAATACAACACGGATTTGTTTGACGAGCCGACGATTGCACGCATGGCGGGGCACTGTTGCATGCTGCTAGAAGCGATAGTCGTCGATCCGCAGACGAGGATCAAGGATCTGCCGCTATTGTCCGAGGTAGAGCGCCGGCAAGTACTCGTGGAATGGAATACCACACGATCGGAGTTTCCGACCGGCCGATGTGTGCATGAGCTGTTCGAGGAGCAGGTGGCAAGATGTCCAGAGGCGGTAGCCGTCGTTTTTGAGGATCGGCAGTTGACGTATGGGGAGCTCAATGCCAGGTCGAACCAGTTGGCGCATTACCTGAGAGATCTGGGGGTCGAACCGGACATGCTGGTCGCGATTTGTGTGGAGCGTAGCCTGGAGATGGTGGTCGGGCTGCTAGGGATCCTGAAGGCAGGTGCGGCCTACGTGCCGCTGGATCCGGAGTATCCGCCGGAACGCTTGGCCTACATGCTGGAGGACACCGTTGCGCAGGTGTTGTTGACGCAAGGGCACCTTGAAGCCTCGCTACCGAAGCATGCCTGTCATTGGCTGCGTTTGGATCAAGACTGGGGGACGGTGGCGCAATACTCGGCACTGAATCCTCCGGCCGTCGCATCGCCGCAGCACCTTGCCTATTGCATCTACACGTCGGGTTCGACCGGGAGGCCAAAAGGTGCCATGAACAGCCACGGCGGAGTGGTGAATCGACTGCTTTGGATGCAACAGCAGTACCGAATGGACGAACAGGATCGAGTACTGCAGAAAACCCCGTTTTCATTCGACGTATCCGTATGGGAGTTCTTCTGGCCTTTGTTGTGCGGCGCTCGGCTTGTGATGGCTGTGCCCGGGGGGCATCAAGATGCGAGTTACTTGGCGCAGGTTTTCGGAAGCGCCGCGATCACGGTCACGCATTTCGTGCCCTCAATGCTGCAGGCATTTCTAGAATTGCCGACGTTGTCTTCAAGCGCCGATCGTTTGCGTCTCGTGTTCTGCAGCGGTGAAGCATTGCCCTATGCCGTTTGCCAACGGTTCCTGGAGCAATTCCCGGCCACCGAGCTGCACAACCTTTATGGGCCAACGGAAGCCGCGGTCGATGTCACTTACTGGCATTGCAGACCGGATAACCTAAGGGGCAAGGTGTTGATTGGCCGGCCCGTGGCCAATACGCAAATTTATATCGTCGATGCATCGATGAGTCCGGTTCCGATTGGAGTACCGGGGGCAATATGCATTGGCGGCGTCCAAGTTGCACGCGGCTATCTGAACCGTCCTGATCTGACAGCGGAGAAATTTGTGCCGGACCCGTATGGTGAACCGGGCAGCCGAATGTACTGGACAGGCGACCTGGGGCGTCATCTGCCGGACGGAAGCATTGAATTTCTGGGGAGGATTGACCACCAGGTGAAGATCCGCGGTTTCCGGATCGAGCTCGGAGAAATCGAGAGCACATTGCTGCAGTGCGAGGGGGTGAGAGAAGCGGCGGTCCTGGCTCGGGAAGATAGCTCAGGAGACAAGCAACTGGTTGCCTATATTGTGGGCAACCCGGAGGCCGGTCTATCGACGGTCGGGATGAAATCGATACTGCAAAGTATTCTGCCGAAGTACATGCTGCCGGCATCTTATGTGTTCCTGGAAGGACTGCCGCTGAACGCCAACGGCAAGCTCGACCGCAACGCCTTGCCGGCCCCTGAACGACTCGGGGCGCGGGAAGGTTATGTTGCGCCGCGCAACTCAACCGAGGAGGGACTGGCGGCTATCTGGGCGGAAGTATTGCGGGTTGACCGGGTCGGCGTATTCGATAATTTCTTCGAGTTGGGTGGCCATTCGTTGCTGGCGACACGGCTCGCCTTGCACGTGCGGCGTGCCCTCAATGTCGACCTTCCGCTGCGCACCATCTTCGAAGCTCCCGATGTCGCCGGCCTGGCCACGCAAATCAAGATCATGATGGAGAAAGTCAAATATGCCGACGCGGTTGCGATCAACACGGAAAGCGAGTCGGGTTTGCCAAGCGCTGTGCTGGTTCAACCTGGCCGGATACCCGTGAATCTGTTTTGCTCTCCTTCTATCGGCGGAGGCGTTCCGACAGAGTACCGACAGTTGGGCAAGGCGATGGATATTTCTCCATCAATCTACTGTTTCACCGCCTGCGACTTCAAGACAAGGCGATTGCCGCTCGAAAGCACGATCGAGGAGCTCTCCAAAAGTTATGTGGACGAAATTCTATCGGTACAACCGGAGGGACCATATTTCTTATGCGGCTATTCGGCCGGCGGCGTGATTGCCTTCGAAATGGCGCGGCAATTGGCACTACGCGGTAAAGAGATCGGTTTACTAGCGATGGTCGATACAACTACGGAAAACCGGATTGTTTACCCCGCCTTCTATGATGATGAAGAAAAGAAGGACTGGTACGATTTTTTCGGTATTTTGGGAAGAGAACTCGTTCGCGCTGTCGCACCCACGCACGATGCTCCGTTCTGGAGCATGCCGGATAGCGAAAGAATCGCAATGGTATTTCAGGTTTCCATGGCAAGTGGAATGGCACCATCGAACATTGATATCGAAGATTTGAGATATCTGTTCACTGTCAGCCGCGCGATGTTGAGGATTTTCCGGGGCTATTTACCGGGCGAATATGTCGGCGATATCGACTTTTTTCTGCAACTGTCGACCGAAGACAATGGGTCAGCTGGCGAAATCGAGGACAACCTGGGATTCTGGCGTTCACGCATAGAGGGAGAGCTAAGAATTACCCGCGTCAACGGGAATCATCAGACGATGATGATGCCTCCCAATGTCAATGTCATTGCCAAAGTCGTATCCGAGGCGATTCTTGGTGGGGATGCGTCAACGAATATGAATCTCAAGTGCCAGTTGTAATTGTGTCGAATGATTTGCGCCAATGCAGTATCTCGCTATGTTGAGTCTGAAGGCGATGACGAGTTTGGGGCATCCATCATTGCATATCGTATCGCTAAGTTCATCTTTCGAAAGGGAAGTGCCGATGTTTTCCTGGCATAGAAGGTATTCGCAATATGTCGAGATGGCAGACGGGGTTAACCTTCATCTGCGTCGTTGGGCACATCCTCATGACCAACAATTGAGCCAGGCTGTTGTCTTCCTGCATGGCTTTGGGGAAGGTGGTTTTGTATGGGATAACGTTGTATCTTGCATTGCGGATCAAATCGAATGCATCGCTCTCGATTTTCGCGGTCATGGTGATTCGGACCGAGATCATAACGGCAAGTATGATGTGGAGGTGTATACCAACGATTTTATCAGTGTGGTTAACAAGCTGGGCATCCGCCGGCTATTGATCGTGGGACACTCCATGGGAGCGGACGTCGCAATTCGCGCTTCTGCGGAACTTCGATCCAGGCTTGCCGGACTTGTCATCGTTGACTACGGTCCTGACGTTAGCGAGGAAGGGCGGAAGCGCGTCTGGGAAGACTTCGAAAACAGCCTGCAGTCCTATGAATCGGCAGCACAGTATCAGGTTTATCTCGAGTCAACGCGGATCTTGAGTTCGCCGAAGCTATTGGCCCAATTTGCTTTGCAAGCTACCCGTAAAGGCGATGATAACTATTTTTATCTCAAGGCGGATCCAGCCCTGGTCAATGGCATCAAGAAAAAAGACCCGCAAGAGCTATGGGCTTTGTTAGAAAAGATTGAATGTCCGACACTGCTGATTCGTGGCACGGGGTCAGCTGTGCTGAGCCAGGCCACGGCGCGTCGTATGGTTGCCTGTATTTCACGATGTGTATTTCAGCAGGTAGATATCGCCGGCCATGCTGTCATGCTTGATAATCCGGAAGGCTTCGCAAATATAGTCACTCCATTTCTCAGGGCAACTGCACGAAATTTTTAAGTTGTTGATTTTTCGAAGATTTATAAAAAATTTCCATTCTTAAATATCGACATAATTCAACCTGTTACAAGTTTTGATGCCGTCACCCTGGCGAAACAGGTCTCGAAGCAGTGCGCCATGCTGGTTCGCACGACGCGCTGATACGGCAAGGACCAGGCTACCTATTCGGATACGATTGCGCTGAAGCGCCGGTGACTGTGAAGTGAGGGGGACGATGTCGGAGAAACCGCTGTCAATGCCGGAGTGAAGATGTACCAATCCGGGTTAATAAAAGAGCCGATGAAGCTATGGATTCTTCTCTTTTCAATTCACATTTCACCGCTAGGCAGAATTATTAGGGTGACGGGCGCAGCGCAGCCCGTTCCCTCAAGACGTTGTTTTTGCTGTTACGGATTGCGCCCTCCTTTTTCAGCATTGATGTTTGGTTTGGCATTGCGCTGTTGCTGTTTCTTGCTGGTGGCCAATCGATACGATTTGCCGTTCATCTAAGGATGTGGACGTGATGGATAAGCCGGCCGAGCAACGCACCGGTCAGCCGCTCCGAACCGAGGACTTTGACATATAAGTCCACGAGAAACATCCTTTCCGCTTTTCTTATGTACCTTCAGGCACATAAGACAACGGGCTAAGATTGGTACACTTTTAACACGCCATTCATGGCCATTCCAACTGAGCATTCCGATACATTATTCACGCGGCATTCATACGATCGTCCATCACGACAAAATTGATCATGCAGCCTAGCGAATAGGTGGCCATCAAAGGTTGTGTCGCGTTGACGGGAAAAAGGCTCAATACGATGAGGAACCAGTACCGCCTGTCAAACAGCGCGGCTTGGTCCTGCCAATGCATAAAATTGGTTGGCAAAGGACATCGCATCGGCGCCCGCCATCGTGCTCTGCTCTTTACGGATCATGCGCATGAGTTCGATGCCGGCCGAGACGTTTTCGGCAGCCTGAAAAGATCGGAAGCCTAGCATAGGTCGTATCACGCGTTTGACAACACGATGATCTTGTTCGACGCTATTGTTGAGGGCTTTGATTTGGCGGACTACGATCGGAACTTCTCTGTCGGCGTTGAGGGCGTCAATTGCCGGCTTGTCCATCACAACTTTCTCAGGGACGTTGTTTGCCTGCACGGCCTTGTCACAAAAGCGCATTGCCTGCCGCCTTGTGACGCTTTGCCGTCAACAGAAAATAGACGGTTTTGCCTTCCTTGTCCACGGCACGATAGAGATATTTCCAGACCCCTTTGACCTTGATATAGGTTTCATCCATGCGCCAACTTGCACCAATCGGGCGCTTATGCAGACGTAAGGCTTTCTCGAAAACCGGCAGAAATCGGATGGCCCACCGGCTGAGCGTGGAATGCTTAACCGACACGCCGCATTCTTCCATCATTTCTTCCAGATGCCGGTAACTCAACGGGTACGCTGCATACCAATGGATACACTCAAAAATCACGTCAATCGGAAATCGCATTGTCTTGGTATTCAGCATCGCGCTTCGCTTAATTTTCAGACGCAGCACGCTATCTGGTTTCCTTGAGGGGTCCGTTCAATGCGGAAGAGCCAAATGGGCCGCCTGGATAGACCGCAATCATCGTAATTCGACAATGCGACCATCTTCCAGTTTGACTAATCTGTCAGCCACATTGAAATAATGATCATCATGGGTAATGGCGATCACGCACTTGCCCTGATTTTTCAGTTCGGGAAGAAGAACATTGTAGAAAAACGCCTTGAAACTGGGGTCTTGGTCCGCGGCCCATTCATCGAGAATTACGATAGGGCGATCCTCTAGATAGGCGCATACCAGCGCCAGGCGCTTCCGCTGTCCGGTGGATAGTGCAGTCGTTGTGGAGAGTTTGTTACCGTCAATTTGGATTTTCTCCTCCAGCCCAAGTTTGGTCAAAAGTTCAGTTGGAAGTATTGCGTCCTTACCGTTCGCCCCTTTTGATTGAATTAATCGGTCGAAGATATGAAATTCCGTGAAGATCGCCGAAAATAAGTTTCGGTAAATTTCAAGATGGTGAGCGTCATCGACCGGTCTATCGTCCAGAAGAATTTGGCCTTCGGATGGGGGATATAGCCCCGTCAAAGCCTTGGCCAGAGTGCTTTTCCCACTGCCGTTACCGCCGATGACAAATATCAGCTCACCCGGGTGCAGCCTTATGTTGATAGGTCCCAGCTTGAATTCCCTCGAAGAATCAACCGCATCGAAGCTGACGCCAACATTCCTGAGCTCGATGCTTTTCCAGTACCTCTGCCGGGACAGCTTCTTTTCTGTGGCGTGATTATCGCTCATGGCGGCGAGATTCTTGTCTGTAATCGATAATCCGAATTCTGCAAGCCGCTCACATGCAATCGCGCCTTTTCCTAAATCAGGAACGGTACTAACCAGTATGCCGAGCGGTTCCATCAGATAAATGATGGCTAATACACATGCAGTCAATGTCCTGGTATCCAGCGAGTGGAAAGACGGCGCCCAAAAGACCAGTATGCCAATCAGGACAAAGTATGAGATCTGACTGGTGCTTTCGGCACCCATGTACCAGAATCGCTCAATAAAATTATAGTTTGCGACCCTTTTCGTGGAAAGGTCGATCGCCGCCCTTCTGAACCAGCGCCGCCTGTCGCTATTCAGCTTCAGTTCTTTAATTCCAAGCAACAGACCATGTGTATAAGCATTATAGATATTGAATTCATCCCGGAACTTCCGACTATAGTAAATGCACCGGCGGACAAAGAAGCCGAAAAGATAGATGCCACCGACGATCACAGCCAATGTCCATGCCAGTGCGGGTAATGAGAGCATTCCTAGATAAATCAGGGAAAAGATAACGATGGTGCTCTCTACCAAGATGGTCGGTAACTTGAGAAGCGTATCGGCCAGTTGCGGAATGTCGTTTATCAAAAACGCAAGGACATTGGGAGTGCCGCGGCGGTCGAGTTCCTTGAGTGGTGTAGCCAGGATCTTCTTGCACAATGCGATTCGTAACGACGTGATGATCTGGCGTGCTGCATAGGCGGGAAGTAGAGCTGCGCTGTTGCGAAAAATTAGACTGCTTGTTACGAGTGCGATAAAAACGAGAAACAAGTGCTGGCGTTTATCGGCATGCTGGATAGCCTCGTTGATCGTGTCGATCATGGCAATCCCGGCAAAACCGCTGATGACGCCGCTGATGGCGGTTCCGATCGTCAGCCATGGATGGGAGTTCCACATTAGCCGAAGTATGGCGATGCCGTAGTCGATACCGCTATCCTTATCTTTCATCTCGTAATATCCCATCTGATTTTGTATAAGCCACGTCAACCGGTTATGGCTTCGTGGTTGGCCGGAGCAAGCGAGAACGCATTGGACTGATGTTTCTCTTGAAAACGCAAACGATATAGTTCCTTGTATGCCCAGGTCAGCTCCTTGACGAGGAGAGATTCCGAGTGTCTTTCCGTTTCGCGTGCGAGTGCTTGCAGTTCGACGGGGCCCAATCGACCCATCGTCGCCCAGATCATCCATGCATCCCAACGATCGTTCTTGGCGCAGAAATGCTGGAAGTTAACGGCGAGATCGCGCCAACGAGCCGCGGCATTGTCTTCGGCTCTTCCTGGCCCGGTCGGATGAATCTGATGATAGTTGATTATGCTGGCATCGAACTTGAAGGTGGTCCCGGCTTGGTGCAGCTGATAGCTCAGGTCGGTATCTTCCATACCCCAACCCGAATAGTGCTCGTCGAAACGAATCAATTTTCCCAGATGGGAGCTCCGTACTGACATGTTTGCCGTTGTTCCGTAAAGCCAGGGAATTGCAAAGCCGTGCTCCATCGGAACTTTCATGGCTTCCGGTAGGTAGAAGTTATCCCGCTCATCGCCCAGACACCATTCGTCGATGCATTTTGAAAAATTCCCGACGATATCTTCTTCATTGAGCAATTGCACCGTATCACAATGCCCGAGTTCTGTAATGATGTCGGCGTGGCGCGACTGAAGCCATTGCATGTCCGGTACGGACAGCGGCAACCGATCGCGCTGCCAGCATGTGAGGATTGTTCGTTTCCAGCCCACGACGGCAACGTCGCTGTCACTTGCAAGCGCGCAAATGTGGCGACGCAGGAAATCCGGCGGCATGAGTCGATCGTCATCGCAGAACAGGATGTAATCTGAACTGACCAGATCCAGGCCGATATTGCGTGCCACAGCACGCCCAAGATTCTCCTGTCTCACATATCGTATCGGCAATCGGCGCTTGAAGTGTTCAACAACGGAAGGCGTGGCGTCAACGGATCCGTCATCGACAAGAATCAACTCAAAGTCGGTATGTGTTTGCTGCGTGAGGCTCGCAAGTGTAAGTCTGAGATAGTCCGCCTTGTTAAAGGTCGGCATGATAATGGAGGCACAGGGCATATTCACTCCTGTTAAATGGAGTTTGTACTTGAAACGTATCGTCGTTTACAGCGTTCTTGATACTTCCGTATGCGGTCGATTGCAGGGAACATTTGTTCACGTTTCAACATATTAGTGGCCTTTATAGCAACGAGATTGCGCCGGCAGTGTCCGGGAAATGGCTACCCTTGAGATAGCGGTTGCGCTGACAATGCCTGGTCCAAAGCCTGGCCATATTTCTCTTCCCACTTCTTCCATTGAAGAGCTGCGTTTTCGATGAATTCACTCTTGCTAAGCGAATCGATCATTTTTTCATTGATGGCCGAGAGGTTGGGCGAAAGCGGCCTGGTAAAGTCGACAAACAACACAACTCGATCCTCATCGCTATGATTCCATGCGTGGTGCATGTGGGAATCGTCGAAAATCAGGCTCTTTCCTTCCTCCCAATGGGCATTGTCCCCACCAACACAGATACCGCACTGGGATGCCGGCGTCGGCACCTTGAGGCCAAGATGATATCGAAGCACTCCGCCAAACACCCCACGATGGGGAGGAAGTTCCTTTTTTCCCTGCATGATAGAAAACATTGCAGCCTGAAGCTTGGGGATTTTCTTAAGCGCTTGTACAGTTTCAGGACATCTTCTTCCGTTACCTTCCATCCAATTCCCATAGACATACAACGGAAATATCTTCCAGCGCTTGTCCTTGGTAAGCTCTACTTGCTCGCTTTGTATCTCCTCGAATCCAGGCAATAAATCAATTGCTGCAAGAAGGCGATCAAGCTCCTGGCGCATACCCTTCCAATGCGTCTCGATCTCCGTAACCCATGGAAACCTTTCGAGATCGAAAAAGGTTTTTCCGCCTTCGTGAGCCCGAATGGCCTTCTCAAATTGTTCCATAAACATATTCATGGCTTTCTCCCAAGTCAATTAATGGTGACTGCTTAAGGATTCACGAAGAGAGGAAAGGTTTTCGAGAATAAGAGCAATTTTATGGAAGACGTCATTCAGATCGCTGTCTATGCGCTCAAGATTCTCACGCTCGCTCCCCCCCATGCCAGACACGCAGTCGGAGACCAACCTGGCACTCGCTGCAATTCTAAGCAATCCAGCCGAGCGTCCCTGTTGAGAATCAAGCTGTACTGGTTGTCCAATTTGACAGGGACGTGCTGCCAAACTGCCTGATAAAGAATGACTGATGTCGCTATAAAGCCAGCGGTGAACCTGAGCCAATTCATTGCTGTCCATTAAGCAGTGCGGGGTGCCCGGCAGGCGTAAACCAAATGCGAGGATCGTCGAATTGTTGTCCCAGTCAGCACCTTCCGGCTGTGGCAGAGAAATCGTTTCCGGCGTAATAAAGCACCAACGGCCAGTCATATGGCTCGTCACCATATGCCCAAATTCATTTAAAACCAATGCTTTCTGTCTGGGAGCTACCGCGGCAAATGCATCCATTTCGGCAAGCGCTGCTGCCCAGCGCAACAACAAGCCACTATTAAAAGCCGTACTGGCTGAAGGCGGTGGAATGACCCAGTCCAGTTGTGAAGAATAGTCTTCAATACCGTGCGGTAAATGACCAAAATGGTTCACCGGATTGCTGTGTTGCGGGGTAAGCAGAATGCCGCAAAAAGCCGGCCCGGAAAAAAACTTCGAACCGGTCAACAAGACAGTGAAACCTGATTCAAGATAGCGGCGCACTTGCAAAGTACTAATGCGTGCTTGGCAAGCGTCGACAACAACTTCGAGTTGGGCACCGTAGATATTCTTAAGCTGTTGCGCATAGCCAACATCCGGGGCTTGTATTCCGGTTTTGGAACTATGAATCATATGCAACAGCACACGGCCTTGGTTGCCGGTTGCTGCTGCTACTTGCCGGCCGATTTCTGCATTGATCTCGTTTCTCGATCTTCGCACACCGGCCCTACGCAAGGGAATTATCTCCACCGGAAAATTCTTGTTTAGTCCAGCAATAGACACGCCAAGTTCTACCTCTCGGCGAAATACGGTGGATTTCGCGAAATGCCGCCCTGCGACAGCATTGAGGACCCCGCTGCCTGTCTCCGTCGGGCTCATCAGTATCGATGTCAATTTCTTGTCTGGCGCACGTGTATACGCCAGAAGCGTCGCCAAGAGAGTTGCGTCGGTACCGGATGCAGCAAGGATCGCATCAGCAATGTCAGTAACCTGATAGTGATTCAACACATGGGTGCGGATTCCATGCGTTTCGTTCGAGAATTCGCGCTTAATGTATCCGCCCAGCGCGGCGCGCAGCAAGCGTTGACGACATGCTTCGGCAGAACTATAGCCCCTCTCCGATATTGTCGAGGCAGTGCATGAACCGAAAGCTGCGGCATCGGGCATCGGTCGGGTGCCGCATCCATACTTGTTTAATCCGGTAGATGGATCGAGCCTTAAACGTTCGTCCCCGCCGATTGTCATTAACTTTTCTGCAGGCATAGCCAACTGCCAAGACGCGGCAAGCAGATCAAACGATGCATGATCGAATGTCGTCATGGCACCCGGTTGCAGCACAGACAAAATTTCCCAGAAGCGTGATAGCACGTCGAATTCCGGCAAACTACCTATTAACGCCTCGAGCCTTGCCAGCAGCGGATCCGGTTGTAATCTGGATTCGAAGGATAGATAGTGAAGTGCAGTTCGCGCAGCCAACAGTCCGCAAACGGGCCGTGCAAGAGGAGCTAGTTCGCGCAACCTGACAAGCTCGAGGCCATGGCGAAGAATAACTGCTGCGTGTGGACCAGCCAAGGTTTCCGGCGCGAGGATCAGTTGGTTTTGCGCCGGAACAGCGAAAGGGAGCCCCCCCAAAGCACGTATCTTAAACGAAACGCCTGCTGTCAATAGTCGCAGCTCCGCCCGCATGAGGAGGTGTTTGAGTACAGCCTCATATTGATTCGCGCCGAAATTGAATAACGACGCTTCAGCGCTAGATAGTGCGGTGCTAGTCTGCATTTCCATTCTATTTGAGCGCACGGGCTGCACCGGCACAGTGTTCACGTTGACAAGTTAGAGAGAGGCTGTCTCCAGAAGTATTCACGACGAACCACTGAGGCGTCGCAATCTTCATCCATGAATAATCTTGCCGACTTTTATATTAGGTAATTGTCGATGGTTCCTCCGCGAGCCAGCGTATGAATCTATTCCGTTCGTTGACGAGAATAACTTTTTGAATCAACGGCTTGTCAGCGAGTTCAAAGCCCATGACGATTATTTGCTCGCCGGTGCTGATAAGATGGGCGGCAGCACCATTCATGCACATCGCACCGGAACCGCGTTCGCCAGCAATCACATAGGTCTCAAGACGCGCGCCTGAGGTGTTCGATACTACAAGCACACGTTCGCCCGGCCACAGGCCGACGAGATCAAGCAAATCCTCATCAATTGTGATGCTGCCGACATAGGCAAGATTGGCTTCCGTGACAGTCGCATTATGAATTTTTGAACGCATTAGCCAGCGCATAAGCAGACTCCTGAATGGGTATAGAAATGTTTATTCTGATACAGTGCCACTGCATAGCATCAGGAGAAAATGCATCTTCTGACGGACAATTAAGGCAATATAGCCCATTCGACGCTTCAATCACATCCGCGTGAATGGGTAACATCATTAAGTAGAACTACGTATCCATCCTGCCATAGAAGGTTCTGTCTTGTTAAACCGAGTCATCGGTCGCGGTAGGACGGAAGTTACCTCCCTCGCCCCGTACAGAGCCTTGCAAGCGACACTACCGCACAAGACTCCTGTGGCGATTCACTAAAGGATAGAATCGCTCCCAGGACAGGCGATGTCGCTGGCTACGCCGAAGCAGCATGCGTCGCCAAGCCTGACATATTTCACTGCGAAAGCTATGCAAGCAATACCCGTTTCCGGGAACTGTTTCTAGCATCGCTTTCCGTCTTACCTGAGGTCCGGTAGCGGAATTTTCTGCTGCTTGAAGATCATCAGTGCTGCGGCCTCGATTGCCTCGGCATTTCTGTCCACCGACTTAGTCCTCGCTAATGCATGGCACCGACTATGTATCTCCGTGCAGAAGTGTTTGACTACATAGAAAGGTTTTGCAATCCACGACGCCGGCATTCAACTATCGGATATATCAGCCCAGTACAATTTGAAAATCTAAAATGCGCCTAGCAGAAGTGTCCGTGCCGTTGGGGAAAGGTCAATGTCACCAAGGCGACTGCCCACAAAGCCAAGCAGCAGGGGCTTAATGTCCGCTATCTGGAGGTCGACTGCGCGTTCACTCAGACAAGTGGGCGATGAATATCCACATGAAATAAAAAAATTTAATCGCCACTTACCTAAAAACGGCTATGCTCATATACTAAGATTTAGTGTCATTCGATATTACCAATGATTTTGATAGTTTTGTCGAGATGGGATTTTTTGTGAACTATCTCATAAAGTGAATTGTGTCGTGCACAACATACCCAACTTAAAATCACAAGCCAATGAACTCCTATATCTCATATATCTCTAGTCTTAAAGATGCTGAAAGTCGTCTCAAGAGCGTCATCGAAATGCTCGAAAGTGGGCACGAGTGTCTCGATGTTGCTCGACATTTGCACGCATTGGAGGATATAATTTTTCATACTAAGAAAATGCTGGTGCGTGAGCGCAATAAGTCCACTGAGATGACGTTAGTTGAATATAGGCGCAAATAGAGAGGTGCATTGACGCTGTCTTCTGCTGAAAGAGAGCTGTCCCCCATTCCTCGCATACTGCACCTTCAGATCCGAATCATTCTCGCCTGCCAGTCGCAGAACTGCGGTCAAATACACCGGCGGCCCGTTCCAGCAGTTGCCGCTTTCATTCCGTCCCCTGGTTCGAATGAATTCATATTGCTGATAGAACACAGTTATGCGCAAATGCCATGACTGCCGACATAACTTCCCACGTTTCCATCATTCGGCACATCCAAGCACGCGCCCCGAAGCGGTTCGTAAGAAAGGTTCTCGGGATTTCAAGCAAATCATACCGATGCAATACGGCCATCAATCAGACGGTGTTAGTCAAAGGTACCGTCGATTGGGTCGACATCTATTTTCTCGGCAAGCCAGTGTGCGATGCCCACCATCGCCGCAGTTATGTCAAAGCGGACTTCGAGCGACTGCGACGCCTGCTCGAAGCACGCATGAACAAACGCGGACGCAAGGAATACATCGAGATCCTGCGGCCGCTGGAAACCTTCAGTATCGGGAAAGTCGAACATGCCATCGGTCAGACCCATCACCTGGGAGTGCTCAGCTTTGATACCATCAAACATCTGGTACTCTTAGGTGAGCCAGCGATAGATCAGTTCAGGCATAAAACAGTACGTAGCTGTCTGAATGGTTGTCTCTGCATCAAAAAAACCGCACCATGCGATGATCGAAGCTCGCAAATAAATTCATTGTTTGCGAGCGAACTTAGGGAGCCACGTTCAATTGCTGACAACCCCGCATCAATCTCGCAAACTTAGTAACGGTTAAACGATCTCACGCCTTTTGGCGCGATCGAAACTTTAATTCTGAGGTTTGACGTATGGTTGGCTGGCAGTACGCCTGCCGGGTTACGAATTGGTTTGATGCCGAAATACCGCGTATTTGTGAGATGATGTTTACGACTATGCTGCTTGGATTTGTAATGGCGTCCACTATTCCGCAGGCATCATCCGACGATTTGGTCATTTTTCGCATCGCAATTCTCTTCCAGAACCGTGCGATCACGCTTGAGGAAAAAAGTTTTCTCGATCAGGGAGGGCCGGCTAAAAGCCGCAATCAGTTGGGCTGACTTATGGTTTACAGATTAGCCTTAATGAGCGAAAGAGATAAAGCACCTATAGCTCCATGCGATAGCCAATGCCATAAATAGACTTGACCCAGTCTTCGTTACCACCAACATCGACTAGTTTTCTACGCAGATTCCTGACATGACTATCGATAGTACGGTCGGTAACTATACGGCGGTCATCGTAGAGGCGATCGAGAAGCTGGTTACGTGAAAGTAGTCGTCCATCTGCATTGTGCAGCAGACTCAGAAGGCGGAATTCTACTGGGGTCAGAGCTAGCAAGCGGCCATTCACGCTCGCACGGCAAGCCAGTGGGTCAATTATCAGTATTTCGACGTTTTTCGGACTCGGTATATAACGATGGCGGCGCAATACCGCGGTTACGCGCGCCACGACTTCACGCGGGCTGAAAGGCTTGCAGATGTAATCGTCCGCGCCGATTTCCATCCCTAATAAGCGATCGATTTCTTCTACCCGTGCTGTGACGATGATGACAGGAACCTGGCCATCGTGCCGCAGTTCGCGGCAGATATCGATGCCGTCGCGGCCGGGTAGCATGAGATCCAATAGCACCAGATCCGGCAGTTCGGCATGGAATGCCGGCAATGCGGCCATGCCTTCAGCGACCCAATGGGAGGTATAGCCGGCCGCAATCAGGTATTCGCTCAAAATTGCTGCAAGCCTGGGTTCGTCCTCGACGATTAAAATATGACCTTGATGCATGGTCTTCATAATACCGCTAATGTCAGTTCGATGGAGATGCGCAACCCGCCCAAAGGCGAGGCCGTTGCGCTTATATGGCCATTGTGCGCCTCAGCGATGTTACGGCAGATTGCCAGTCCCAGTCCGCTGCCGCCGCTGGCGCGGTTGCGTGAGGCCTCTACCCGGTAAAACCGATCGAACAGATGATTGAGCTTGTCTTCAGGGACTCCCGGGGCGCTGTCTTCAAAGATAATCATTACCAAGCCATCCGTGTGCGTGCAGCTGACGTTTATCTGGCCGCCGTTGTCCGTATAGCGCAGCGTATTTTCAAGCAGGTTGGCAAATAACTGCTGCAAGCGCCTTTCATCGCCGATGACGATCAATGCTTCCGGCGTAAGGTGAGTTTCCAGATGCAGATCCTTGGCATTGAACCTTCCTTGCATGCTGGCAAGCGCGGTTTTCAGTATCGTCGTCAGGTCAATCGGCAGGCGTCGATACGCCAGCGCCCCGATATCGGTGAGCGCTAGGTCATGCAAGTCATCGATCAGTTTTCCCAGTTGTCCGATCTCCCGATGCATCGCATCGAATGATTGTGTGTTCGGCAGCCGAATTCCATCTTGAATAGCCTCCAGTTCCGCACGTATTACGGCCAACGGCGTGCGCAATTCATGAGAGATGTCGGCCATGAATGTCCGTCTTGCGCGCTCGTTGTGTTCCAGTGCGTGAGCCATCCGATTGAAATCCTGAGCCAAGGCTCCGAGTTCATCGAGCGAACCTACTTCGATGCGCGAAGCATAATCGCCGGCAGCTAGACGATGGGTGGCGCGGACCAGGCCGCGTACACGGTCAAGCAACGCCCGCGTGAGAAAAAACGTCAATATTGCGATCACGGCGAGGGAGGTAAATCCGATAACTATCCAGACCTTGCGCTGTTTTTCCAGGAAACGTTCGTCGTTAGTGGACATCATCTCTTGAAACGGTGCCATCGCGATCCAGCCTACGGTTTGGCCATCTACGATCACCGGGCGACGGATCGAATTGGCGTCCACCCTAAGATTGCCTGCGATTCTCTGCAAGTGAGTATCCAGGAGGCCTGTCCGCATTAATGCGCCGGTCTGATCCGCTATAGATAAATTACGGTTGATCTCGTCAAAGTCCCCTTGTGGTCGTATCAAGTCAAGCCACGCCATGCTATCGGTATGGAAAAACTCCCAACTACCGTGCTCTTTATAAGCTACGGTAAGGCGCGGCAGTATCTTTTCCATGCTGTGGCTACCTTGTCCATTCAAATAATCGAGGAAGTCGCGCTGGAAGCTGATGCGGACGGTCACCGTCTGCACTAGCAATACAGCGGTACAGGCGGTCAGCACGGACAAAAATAGTTTGACGGTAATGCTTATTCTGATTTTCATATGATGAGAGATCGGCAAGAATCAAAGGAAACTATACACCGCGATAATCGCCCCGGTTGCCGCAAGCATCAAGAAAACAGAGGAATGTGCGCAATCTTCATATTTCCTGCACATTGCTCCGGCAACATGGAAACATCTGAAAAGCTAGGTGCTTCAACATGTTCCCAATCACCATCATTTCGCAGTCGCAGTCGCAGTCGCAGTCGCAGTCGCAGTCGCAGTCGCAGTCGCAGTCGCAGTCGCTGTCGCTGTCGCTGTCGTGGCCGGCCCCACTCGAGTCTGTTGTTGTAAAAACATTCCTCGAAGAGGGGGCAGATTTTTTACCATTCGCTTCGAAGCTTGTATTGCGCGGCTGTTTTTCGCGATTTTCTTTGTGCATCGCCGCTCTGGTCCTGGCAGGTTGCGCACTACAACAACCTTATCAGGTGCCGCAGATGCCTGTGGCGACAGCCTGGCAGGCCGAGACGCCGCACGGCGGCAGTACACAAGCCCTGGTGGATTGGTGGTCTGGTTTTGATGACCCGGCACTGGCAGAGCTGATCAAGATGGCCGAAGTCGATAGTCCCACACTGGCCAAGGCGGTGGCGCAAATTGACAGCGCACGTGCGACCCTCGTTACTAACGGTGCGTCAGCGTGGCCTACCATGACTGGTAGCGGATCAGTCACGCGTAGCAACCAGACCAGCAGCGCAAGCATATCCGGCTCCAGTGCCGCCACTGCTCGCAGCGGCGACCTCGACGCCTCATGGGAAATTGATTTGTTTGGCAAGGCCCGTTCGAGCCGTGAATCTGCCCGGGCCCAACTGCAAGCCCGCTTTGACGACTGGCACGACGCGCGTGTTTCGCTGGCGGCGGAAGTGGCTGATGACTATGTGCAATATCGTGCCTGCCGATTGCTTCTGATCGCTTATCGAGATGCAGCGTACTCGCAGGAGCAGACAGTGCGTTCGACCCGTGCAGCAGTGATGGCCGGATTGTCGGCTGTCTCCGATGGTTATCTGGCCGAAGCCAGCGTTGCGAGCGCGGCGACCACGGTCGCGCAGCAGAATGTAACTTGTGAAGAGCTGGTGAAGTCGCTGGTGGCTGTGACAGGCGCCGACGAAGCCGTATTGCGTCGCATGATTGATCGGCCGACGGCTCCGGCCCTTCCCGAACCAAGTGGCTTTAGCATCCACAGCGTACCGGCGGACCTAGTGCGTCAGCGGCCTGACCTGGCATCGGCTGAGCGTACGCTTGCAGCGAACTACGCCGCTATCGGAGAAGCGCGTGCAGACCGCTTCCCCAGCCTCACGTTGTCCGGATCGATTTCGATTTCAGCATCCAATCTCGCTTCATCTGTCACCGGCTGGTCGTTCGGCCCCAGCCTCTCGATTCCGATCTTCGACGCAGGCAAGAAGAAGGCTGCAGTGGATTCGGCCATGGCCACGTATGCCCAGCAACTCGCCAGTTATCGAAGTTCGGTCCGGACTGCTATCAAGGATGTCGAACAAGCGCTGGTCGACCTCAACGGAGCAGCCCTGCAAAGAGAAAGCGCCAGTCGTTCCGCCGACCTCTATCGACGTTACACCACGGCCATCGAAGCCAACTGGCGCGTCGGCCTCGAGACTTTGCTGACGCTGGAAGAAGCGCGCCGTTCGGCAATCTCGGCAGAAACCACGCTGATCGGCCTGCAACGTGATCGTGTGCGCTACTGGATATCGCTATACAAAGCCTTGGGCGGCGGCTGGCAGGCCAATGACGATACCACAGCGCCGCTCGTAGGCGCGATCCCATCTTTGTAAGGAGCTACGCAGTGAATATATTCAGCCACAAGAAATCTATACTGATTACCATGGGCACCGGCTTTGTCTTCCTCTTCTTTTGGTGGATACAGCACCCGGGAGCTAGGGTAGAGAGCGTATCCACCGCAGCGCCGGCGGCGCTGACAGTGAGTGTGATAGAACCCCAGCGTCAAGAATGGCCGGACATGGTGCAGGCCGATGGTAGCCTTGCTGCTTGGCAGGAGGCTGTGATCGGCGCAGAGACCGGCAGTTTGCGCATTACTGAGCTGTTTGCCGATGTCGGTAGTGTGGTAAAGCGTGGCCAGTTGTTGGCGCGGTTAGCGGACAACAGCGCCGCCGCTGATGTCCGCAAGCAGGAAGGTGCCGTGATCCAGGCGCGCGCCTCCCTTGAAAAATCACAAGCTGACTTGAAGCGCTCGCAGATGGCGGCCGATAGCGGGGCGTTATCGAGCCAGAAGATGGACGAATACCGAATTACCGAATCCATCGATCGCGCTGCGCTGGATTCGGCTGAAGCCGATCTGCAAAGCAAGCGCATTACGTTAGCGAACACGCGTGTCGTGGCGGTCGACGATGGCGTCATTTCGTCGCGTTCGGCACTGCTGGGTAACGTGGTGAGTACGGGTACGGAACTGTTCCGCATGGTGCGACAGGGACGGATCGAATGGCAAGCTGAACTCGATGCGCAGCAACTTGCACGGGTGCAGGTGGGACAGCCGGCACATGTGCGATTACCGGCTGGAAAAATTGTCAATGGCACGGTGCGCTTGGTGGCGCCAACCTTGTCCACCAGTACTGGCCGTGCGATTGTGTACGTGAGCCTGGCCGCAGGCAGTGTTTCCCAGTCCGGGATGTTCGCCAGCGGCAGCATCGAATTGGCGCAAACATCAGCGCTGACGCTGCCGGAATCGGCGCTGGTACAGCGCGACGGCCGTAACGACGTCTACGTCCTCAGCGCCGATGGAGCCAGAGTAGCGCGCCGGACAGTGGTAACAGGGCGTCGCATGAACGGCCGGGTCGAGGTGGTCTCGGGGATTGACGTCAAGGCCCGTGTGGTTGCGAGCGGCGGCGCTTTTCTTTCTGACGGCGTATCGGTCAAGGTGGTCGAAGCAGCTGCGACGAAATGGGAATCCACATGATGAACGTTTCGTCATGGTCGATTCGTAACCCGGTGCCGGCCATTTTGTGTTTCGTGCTGCTGACGGTGTTCGGTCTGATCGGCTTCCATAAGCTACAGATCCAGGATTTTCCTGACATGGACCTGCCTACAATCACGATTTCCGCGGCGCTTGAAGGTGCCGCGCCTTCGCAGCTTGAGAATGAAGTAGCGCGCAAGATCGAAGATAAATTGACTTCGCTGACCTTGCTTGATCATGTCATGACAACCATTACCGATGGTTCTGTCAGTATCAGCGTCAGCTTTAAACTTGAAAAAAATTCACAGGCTGCGCTCAGCGAAGTGCGAAATGCGGTTGACAGTGCACGTCCCGACCTGCCATCAGAGATGGCAGACCCAACGGTTTCCAAGAGCGAGGCAGCAGACTCCGCGCTGCTGACTTACACCGCGACCTCTATAGTACTCGACGAGCAGGATCTGTCATGGTTCGTCGACAACGATTTGAGCAAGGCGCTGCTCGCGGTCAAAGGCGTGGCTTCGGTAGCACGTGTCGGCGGTATCGATCGGGAGGTTCGTATCGACCTCGATCCGGCATTGATGGCCGGCATGGGACTGACTACCGAAACGGTGTCTACGCAGCTAAAGGCCATGCAGCGCGACCGTTCTGGTGGACAAGGAAATATAGGAGGCCAGCGCCAGTCGGCACGCACGCTTGCAGGTGTGGGGTCAGTACAAGAACTGGCGGCGCTTAGCATCACTACAGGCGACGGCCGTCGGGTGCGGCTGGATCGAATTGCCCGTGTCAGCGACGGCGCAGCTGAGCGTACTTCCTATGCGTATCGCGACGGCAAGCCAGTGATCGGCGTGCAGATCACCCGTTCCAAGGGCAATTCTGACGTCACCGTATTGAGCGATCTGCGCACGGCAATCGCAAAATTCTCCGCGGCGCATCCAGAAGTCACGCTCGCTGAAGCCAGCAATACAGTTTCATCCATCGAGGATAACTACCATGGTTCGATGGCAATTCTGATCGAAGGCGCATTGCTGGCCATCGTCGTGGTGTGGTGGTTCTTGCGTGATTGGTGCGCCACACTAGTGGCAGCGGCGGCGCTGCCACTGTCCATCATTCCGACCTTCGGCTTTATCTATTTAGCAGGCTACTCGCTCAATACGGTTACTCTGCTATCGCTGTCACTTGTGGTTGGCGTCCTGGTCGATGACGCCATAGTCGAAATCGAAAACATTGCGCGCCATATGCGCATGGGAAAGACTCCATACCAGGCCGCAATGGAAGCCGCCGACGAGATCGGTCTGGCGGTGATCGCCACGACTTTCACGCTGGTAGCGGTATTCCTACCGACGGCATTCATGTCGGGTATTCCAGGGCTGATTTTCCGCCAGTTCGGCATTACCACATCGGTAGCTGTGCTCATGTCGCTGCTGGTGGCGCGCCTGTTGACGCCTATGATGGCGGCTTATCTGCTGAAATCCACCGTCGACGAAGAGCATGATAGCAAGCTGATGACGCACTACCTTGGCTGGGTGCGCGGCAGCTTGAGCCACCGCGGCCGCATCGCGCTGGCTACCGGCGCGTTCCTGGTATTGTCGGCATTGATGATTCTGTCGCTGAAGACTGCGTTCTTTCCAGCCCAGGACAAGGCGCAGACGCAAATTACGATCGAGCTGGCACCAGGTAGCACCATCAAGGAAGCTCGTGAGCTGGGTTTGCGGGCAGAGCAACTCCTGCGAACCTTGCCCACCGTGAAGAATGTGTTTGCCGCGGTTGGCAGCGGCAGTAGCGATAACAGCAACGATATACGCAAGGCGATGTTGATTGTTGATCTTGTGCCACGCGGAGAGCGAGATAAAAAGCAGTTCGACGTGGAAGACGAGATGCGCCGTCTGCTGCGTGAGTTGCCTGGTGTCCGTGTTGCTGTCGGCGACGGCAACAGTGGAGGGAAACTCCAGATCACGCTGGCTGGAAGTAACTCGGACGCACTGGAAGTAACAGCCATGGCGCTGGAAGGTCAGTTGCGCACGTTACATGGGCTAGGTAATGTCAGTTCCAGCGCAGCGCTGCGACAACCCGAAGTACAGTTCAAACCTGATGTTGCGCATGCTGCGGCGTTAGGCATCACAGCAGACGCGGTAGCCGACGCAATACGCATCGGCACCTATGGCGATTACGCCAGTTCGCTGCCCAAACTCAACTTGCCAGAACGCCAGATCGCCTTGCGTGCGCGCATCGACCCGTCTCAGCGCGCGAGCTTGGACGAAATCGGGCTGTTGCGCGTTGCTGGCAGCAATGGCAAGGTCACCGTCGCTGCAGTCGGCGAACTGGCGATGGGCAGCGGCCCGGCGCAGATCGACCGCATCGATCGCGAGCGCAATATCACATTGTCGGTTGAATTGAATGGCCGTGCACTGGGCGACGTCGATAATGAGGCGAAACAATTACCTGCCCTGAAACACCTTCCTTCGGGCGTACATCAAGTCGAACGGGGGGAGCTGCAAAACATGAGTGAGCTGTTCCAAAGCTTTGGTCTGGCGATGGCGATCGGCATCTTTTGCGTCTATGCGGTGTTGGTGCTGCTGTTTCATGATTTCCTGCAACCGGTCACGATCCTGTGCGCATTGCCATTGTCCCTAGGTGGCGCGTTATTTGCGTTGCTGGCCGCACGGATGAATTTCTCCATGCCTGCGGTAATCGGCTTGTTGATGTTGATGGGTATCGTCACCAAGAATTCGATCTTGCTGGTGGAGTACGCGGTCATGGCGCGACGCAAACATGGTTTGAGCCGAATGGGAGCTCTGATTGACGCCTGTCACAAACGGGCCCGTCCGATCCTGATGACTACCATTGCGATGGGCGCGGGCATGCTGCCCAATGCACTTGGCTTAGGCGCAGAACCTAGTTTCCGTCAGCCCATGGCGATCGTTGTGATCGGCGGTCTGCTGATTTCTACCTTGCTCAGCCTGCTGGTGATTCCCGTGGTGTTCACCTACGTAGATGACTTCGAGCAATGGCTGCGACGCCGCTTTCAGAAAGCGTCGAAAAAAACTATCGAAGCTGCTGCATAAAAAAAGCGAGAACAATGACTCTGCACCCGCAATTTATTTTCATATATTTTCAAGTAGGAAACCGCAAATTTAAAAAAACGCCTGAGTGACTTGACTGGTTCCGCCTTATTTTTGTTGACTGTTTTCAGGCCACGTGCAGACTCGGACACAACAAACGCCTACGCGATCTGTGCCGTCGTGCGCGCGTAAGGAACGGGCATCTTTGGATCGCGATCATTCTTCAAGCAGCTTGAAAATGGTCGTCGGTACTTCTGAGCCAGCTTTAAAGAATCCTAGAGCGCTACGGCAGACAATGAAAGACAAGAGGGATTGGCCAGCATAAATGCATATGAACGCTACGACGACTACGGCCAAAAAACCGGCGCTGAAACTGACGCTCCGTTAAGGCCTGGTTTAATCGATCAGACCATCGTCATCGTAAAACGGATGGGGCCCATCGAACTCTCCGACATAGGCGGTATGGCTGATCAGGCCGGTCTCCGCATCCCACAGGTGCAACTGGAATGCCGGTGGTTTCATGACGAACTGCGAGGCGGCCTGCGGACTGAGATCCAGCGCCACCTGGTGCGCGACGCCGGGACAGGTGGAGGCGATCGTACCGCCGAAGCGCACCTGGATGCTTCGGTGCAAATGGCCGCAAAGAATGCGCTCAACCTGCGGGTGGCGACGCACCACGTCAGCCAATGCCTGCGGCTGCGCCAGACCTATCTGATCCATATGGCCGATGCCGGTCATGTCCTTGATGGCCTTGATCTGCGTTGCCCAGTCAGCCCATTCGGGCGGACAGTTGTAGCAGATTGCGTTTTGCGCAAGGGCATGAGGCGATCCGGCGGTCTTCAATGGCAATGTCGTTGTATCGATGGACGCCAGCAAGGGAGGTTTTTACGCCGTCGATAACTGGCGGAACGATATATCCGGTGCGGGCAAGCTAACGAAACAAGGAAGCGGAGCGCTGAAATTAAGCGGCAACAATACCTGGAGCGGTGGCGCGCAATTGGAGGCGGGGACGCTGGAAGCGGATTCCGTGTCAGCGTTTGGTGCGGGCGATGTGTACGTCAGCGGCGGTACGCTGGCAAGCAATGCGCCTGGCGCACTGGCAATCCGCGGGAAATATACGCAATTGGCGAACAGCACATTGGAACTGAATGTAGGGAGCGCTCAGCAAGAGACGCTTGCCGTCGCCGGAAAAATGACCGCTGCCGGCGGCATTCTTCATGTCAAATTCCAGGGAGGCTATAAACCAGCCGTCGGCGACACGATCAACATCATTGCCGCGACCAGTTTTAAAGGGAAATTCGATACGATTTCTGTACACGGTTTCTCCGCGACTCCGCTTTATAGCAATACTGGGTTGCAATTGCGTATCGGTGTCTAAAAGCCAAGCAGATTGGTATTTTCCTTTATGCACTCAGCTAGAAAATTGCCAACTTTATGAGGTAATGGACTGAACCCCGCGGAGGGAAGATAGCGAGACACATTCAATAATTAATATTAAGCACCCTCACCAATGATTTCAATTTTCACTTGTTAGGCTTCGTTGTCGATGATTTTTCTAGTAAAGCTTGATGCATCCGAGCGGCCCTCAACGACAGCACCTGAATAGTGGATTTTGTAGAGTCGACTCGCCAGCATCTCGCCGGTCTTTTGATCGTGGAGTTGGAGGTGCTGGTCGAGCTGCATATTGTGATCTTCGCTTGTGGCTAGACCTGTAGCACCTGCGCCTACAGGCGGGGCAACTGTTCCTTGTGATTCCGCTTTATCGTTATACATCATCGTCTGGTGCAGATGGGCTATCTACTGCGAAATTTGGTGTTTCAGAGGTGATTTCCAAGGCAACAGAACATCAAATCGACTTCCCTGTACCTTAAGTTTTTTGAGGACGCTGCCGTTACCCTATGTGTGGCGCCCAAATAGCTGGGTAACGCGTTCCTATTTCTACTCAAAGACGTAAAGCCTGCACAACACTCCGACCTAGTGCTATGAATTGGTATCCCGCCTGAGGAATGTCGTTGGCGGTAATATTTCGGTCCGAGATTTTTTGTATTGAATGACTAATAGAGTCTGGCAGTCCAACAGTCTGGAGGAACGCTTTTTGTATCTGATTGATATTGATAAGCAAGTGCCGGCAACTGGGGCAGCATCAGCGAAGTACGGGGCATGAAATCACTTCATTAACTAAGGAAAATAGAATGAATCTCCGAAATCTGAAAATCGGTCAGAAGTTATTTCTGGGTTTTAGTGCCATCATCACATTGCTGTTAGTGGTCGCGACCCTTTCCTATGTTCGTGTCGGCGGGTTGAGTGAAAATATCGATTTGACAAATACGGACCGTTATCCAAAAACGGTTCTCATCCATATGATCAAGGATGAGCTGAATGAAGCCACGCACTCCCTGCGTAATATCCTTCTGGTGACGGATCCCGATAGCCTGAAGAAGGAGTTTTCAGGCATCGAGAAAAATTCTAAAATCATCACTGAGTCCATTGATAAATTGGACAAAACCATTACTAGCCAAAATGGCCGTGAGCTTCTCAAGGCATTAACGGAAATCAGGCAAAAATTTGTAGCCTCAAGAACCACCTTCCTCAAGCTTGTGAAGGACGATAAGAGGGAGGAAGCAAAGAGCGTCCTGTTCGACGACTTGAGTCCAGTGCAATTGAGCTATCAGGATACTCTCGAAAAACTGGCCAAGTTTCAATCCGGGCTGATGGAGGAATCCGGCAAAGCGTCTGAATTACAAGCCAGTGAAACACGCATGATCGTGTTGGTACTCTCGATTGTCGCCACTCTGATTGGCATTCTCGTCGGCGTGCTGACGACGCGCAGCATTACGCGGCCGCTGAGCGGAGCCGTCATCATCGCTCGCAAGGTTGCGGACGGCGACCTCACCAGCACCATCGTGGTGAACTCGACGGATGAAACAGGACAATTGTTGGGGGCGCTGAAGGATATGAACGGTAGCCTGGAGAATATTATCGGCCAGGTGCGTAACGGTACCGATACCATCGCCACCGCATCGGCGCAGATCGCTAGTGGAAACCAGGATCTTTCTTCGCGCACCGAGCAGCAGGCGAGTTCGCTGGAGGAAACCGCGTCCTCGATGGAGGAAATGACCTCCATAGTTAAGCAAAATGCAGATAATGCGTATCAAGCTAACCGGTTAGCCGTATCTGCATCGGAGGTGGCGGTCAAGGGAAGGGAGGTCGTATCTCAGGTGATTGATACCATGAGTTCAATCAAGGATTCTTCGCGGAAGATCGTCGACATCATCGGCGTGATCGACGGTATCGCTTTCCAAACCAATATTCTTGCGTTGAATGCGGCGGTCGAAGCTGCCCGTGCGGGCGAACAGGGGCGCGGTTTCGCCGTGGTGGCGACAGAAGTGCGCAACCTGGCGCAACGTTCCGCCGGTGCAGCTAAAGAAATCAAGCTCTTGATTGACGATTCGGTCGAGAAAGTTGACGTTGGTAGCACCTTGGTGAATCAAGCCGGCAGCACCATGAGCGAGATTGTCGCCAGCGTCAAGCGGGTAACTGACATCATGGACGAGATCACCTCTGCCAGCCGAGAGCAGGAGACTGGCATCGAGCAGATTAATCAGGCCATTGGCGAGATGGACACGGCGACGCAGCAGAATGCGGCATTGGTGGAAGAAGCTGCGGCCGCGACCTTGTCACTACAAGAGCAGGCCGATAATCTGGCGCAAGTGGTCAGGGTGTTCAAACTCAATGGCGAGTATGGAGTAGACGCAGTGTCGATTGCCGCTCAACCACCTGGATCGTTCACCCAAGCGGAAACTCAACGACGCGCTCAGCAGGGCCGAATCGGACTTTTGGCAAGCAACAGCGTGCATAATAAAATGGTCGCAAATGGCGAATGGGAAGAGCTTTAACCGAGGCTGCCAGCGCGTATTACCAGTTGATTGTTCGTTTGCGCGCTGAATTGGCCCACTCCTCGTCTGAGAAGCCTATTATCTCTAGATTAGTTTGGTCTGAAAATCCCCGGGCGGGTCACCACTGCCTTGCGTCTCAGCAGAGAACTGGCAGTGTCTTCGCTGCCCTAGCGGGTTTTGTTGCTCCCTACGAGGTCATTGGTTCAGCTACCGAATTTGTCCGCACCGGCGATCAAGGGGCAAAGTTCATTTTCTGATTCTGCCCAGTCTGTGGAACCAACCTTTTCCACACCGAAGAAGGGCTAGTTGGACGCGTAAGTGTCGCCGTGGGCACTTTTCCGATCCTGGGTTTTCGCCGCCTCAGCTTTCAATCTATGATCGCCGCAGGCATCCATGGGTTCAGCCGCCACCGGATACCGTCGCTTTCGAGAAGGATCCCACGTAACATTCGCCCTTATAGAACTCGGACTAATCCGGACCGAGTCTTAGGTCTTCTAACCTCACACCACTTCTGGGTTGTAGTAAAAATGGCAAGCGCCCGCCCGTGCCAATTGCTTCGACACGGGCAGTGCAATGCGAAACGGATCACTTCCCCCACAACACGTCTTCCTGATTTTGGTCGCTGGAGAACAGCCGGACTTCGACGATCTTGCCACCTTCAATGCGGATTAAGTCCATGCCAGGTTGCTTGAGCTTGATGCCGTTGGCCTCGCCAGCGAACTCCAGGGTGATAGCGACCCCATCCCCATTGGCCATGTAATGATCGGCACGGGTGATTGCGAACCTCCCTTTGGAGACTTCCATCATCTTGCCCAGCATCGGGCCGACAGCAGCCATGCCCCGATGCGTGCCAGAGAACTGGTTGTTGCCTAGCTGGTGTGCTTCAGACTTTTGAACGGACAATCGCGTCTTCGTAAATCAACTCGGAGAAATCAAGACTCCCCTTTGCACATCAGTCATTCGCCAATTCCGGCATCATAGACGAATGATGATTTAAGATCTTCCAATCGCTGTCGACCTTCTTATATACATAGGTATAACGCGCGTGGACTTTTTTAGCCTTGCCGTCTTTCGTCAGGTTGAATGTATATACCCCGGTGTCAAGCGCCGCGTTATCGCCGAGGAAACGGATTTGCCGATAATTGATTGTCCCTTGCGGTTTCATCTGCAAGAACTTTACGAAATAACTCTTTATCTCGGCAGGCGTAGTCCGAACCTCGTTTGATACAGTCGGCTCCAATACAGCGTCGGCTGCGTACAGCTTGGTAACCTGATCGGCGTTGCCAGTGGCAAGAGCCGCATTCCATCGATCGAACAGCGCGGCAACTTCGGCTTCGCGAGAATTCGTCGGCGCCGCAGCTACTTCGCGGTAGACCCTTGGCGTCTCGACATTTTTTGCGTATACGGTGGTACTGATAAGCAGTGCTGTGATTACTAGGATTTTTTTCATGTTGCCCTCTAAAAAAACAATCGGAGTGCCGCAGCAATGGAAGCGACGACGAGTGAAGTATGGATATGAAATCGCCAGTTGAAATCAGCTGCTTGGGGGATGGATACTATGCCGATTGGCATATAATTCAGCTACCGACGACAAATAGATTTTTTTAATGAAGACACCTGCTGACCAATCCGATACGCCTCTGAATGCCAGGGCTGCGCGCGTGCGGTATCGCCATGCGGAAGGCAGCGCCACGCGGTTGCGTTTATTGGCCGATGCTGGTGGGGCGCTCGCTGTGGACGGCAATCAAGCAACAGCTCTCGCGATAATTCTCGGTAAAGCGCTTGAATTGCTGTCGGTGGAAGACGGCGTATTGCTCTTTGTGAAGGACGACGGATTGCACGTTTATGCCGGGCAAGGTCCGGTGCCCCCTGTCGGCGCTCGCCTGGCAGTCAATGGGGCATTGCGTACCCTGTTACAGGATAGGCAGTTGCCGCTAGTCCGGCAGGATGTACAGAGCAGCTTGCGAATCGGCCGCGAAAAGACGGTGGGACTGGAAGTATTGATACCACTGTGCTTTGGCGGCAAGAACGTAGGAGCGCTAGCGTTGATCAGCGCACGTCAGGTACCTTCGCCACATGCCGACGATCTCGCTACGCTGCAAATCCTCGGCACCATGCTAGCGATGGCTCTGCTCGTGACAAGCAAGCCTGCAGCTCGTATTTCAGGAAACAAGGCAGCCGAGCTGAAAACGCTTACGGCGCGCGAACTGCAGGTTTTTTCGTTGATGCCTCGCGGCCTGACCAATGCTGCGATGGCCGAACAACTCGGCATTGCCACCGGCACCGTCAAGATCCACGTCGAGCGTATCCTGCACAAGCTTGATCTCAGGGATCGCACCCAAGCCGCCGTCTGCGCAGCGGACTATGGACTCGACGCATGAGAAAATTTTACCGAGGCTGGAAAGATTGGTCGCTTGCGTTCAAAAGCGGTGCAATCATCGCTTCGTCGCTCATCATGTTGCTAGGCTCAGTGATCACCAGCTACAAACTTGAACAACAAACTGCCGACTCGACCGCGGAGATGCGCCGCACGCTGAAAGTGCAATCCGATATCCAATCACTCCACACACTAATTGCTGAAGCTGCGACCGGGGTAAGGGGTTTCCTGCTGACAGACCGGGACGATTTCCTGGCGCCATACAATGCGGCCGTGGCACAACTTCCGGTGACCATTTCGGCATTGCAGGCGAACGTGCGTGATCCGGTTCAAGTGGCGCGTCTGGGACGCGTGCTATCTTTGATACAACAAAAACTCGCCAGCCTGGACGTGCTGCGCAACCTGGATGGCGCAACTCCTGATGATTTGCGCACCCAGTTGTTGGCTGGCAAAAAAATTCTCGACGAATTGCGTACACAGATTGGCGCGATGACTGTGCGTGAATCGGAGTTGGTAGAACAGCGCACTGCTGCCGTTCAAGCTGCGCTGCATCGCAACCTGCTGATGAATCTGGCGACTATTCTGGTCGGTATCATCGGCGCGAGCGCCATGTTGATGTTCATGATGCGCGTGGTGCGGCGGGTGCGGTTCGCTGCAGACAATGCAGAACGACTGGCGCGCGGCATGCAGCTTGAGCCGACCGACGCTGCAGCCGACGAACTTGGACAACTTGCCGAGCGCCTGCATAAAGCCAGTCTGCTGCTGGCCGACCGTGCCGCCGCGGCGCAGGCTGCAAGCCAGGCAAAAACTGAATTTTTGTCCCGCACCAGCCATGAACTGCGGACCCCACTTAATGCCATTCTGGGTTTCGCGCAATTGCTGGAGGACGATCAAGCCAATATCCGCGCCAGGGAGAATGCAGCACAAATCACTCGAGCCGGCCGGCATTTGCTGACACTGATCAATGAAGTATTGGACATTGCTCGCATCGAGGCCGGTAAATTCTCCATCCAAGTACAGCCGATTCAGCTTGCGTCATTATTAGCGGAAGCACTCAATTTGGTTGCGCCGCTCGCCGCTCAGCGTAAGATTCATTTAGATCAGCTTGTATGCCCTGATCAGCTGGCCGTGCTGGCAGATCGCCAACGCCTGATGCAAGTATTATTGAACCTGTTGTCCAATGCAATCAAGTACAACTCGCCAAATGGACAGGTACGCATTCAAGTCGCTGCATATGGCGATACGGTTAGTGTCGCTATAGAGGACGATGGTCCAGGGCTTTCCGCCGATTTGACGGAGCGCCTGTTTACGCCGTTCGACCGCCTGGGGGCGGAGCGGGGAGCTAGCGAAGGTGCTGGATTGGGCTTGGCGGTTTCGAAAAGCCTGATGCAAGCGATGCACGGTGACATCATTGCCGATAGCGTCCAGGGAAAAGGAACTGTATTTACACTTAGCTTGCCTCATTCGGTACTGCCCGCACAAGCGGTACCTGTGGTTACAGTAGGAACGCCTGTCGTTCATCCCCTGGAACCAACCACTACGCGTACCGTGCTATGCATAGAACCCGATGCGTCCAACCGGGCATTGATCGAGACATTGGCAGCGCGGCGGCCGCATTGGCGCCTGTACACGGCGAGTACCGGCCAGGAAGGCTTGCAGCTTGCGCGGCAATGTTTGCCGGACGTGCTGCTGGTGGATATTCTTTTGCCGGATTTGAGCGGAGGGGCGTTATTGCGCGCGATAGGCGGCGATGCAGTCCTGGCGCAGATTCCTGTAGTGATCCTAAACGGAGACAAGGATTCAGCGGCGATCTCGCTGCTGAACGATAGCGCTATTGCAGGCTACCTGGCCAAACCGCTTAATCCGCAACAATTCTTTAAACTGCTCGATTGGATTATCCAATGAATGAAGACGATTTACTTTCTTCGCGCGTGCTCATCATTGATGATCAGCCTGCGAACCTGCGTTTGCTGGAAGACTTGCTCACGCGGGAAGGCTTGACCCACGTTGTCAGCACGACCGATGCGCAACGGGCATTGGATCTGTATGCTGCGTTCGACCCCGACTTGATCATATTGGATCTGATGATGCCGGAGCTTGACGGCTATGCCGTACTTGAGCAGCTGAAGCGCCGCGGCGATCCATATGACTATCGTCCGGTGCTGGTTGTCACCGCGGACGCAACGATGGAAGCGAAGCGCCGCGCCTTGTCGCTGGGGGCGAAAGATTTTTTGACCAAGCCTTTCGATACTATCGAGGCAATGCTGCGGGTGTGGAATCTACTTGAGACGCGCGCGCTATATAGGCGGCTGCAAGTGTTGTCGCCGGGTGAACCTTTAGCTCCGATCAGGTTTCAGAGCCGCCCTCTTGCAGAAGACACTATCACTCGCCGGCTCGAAGGAACTGAAACAGATCCCGATTATAAATAATACTGCGATTTTCCCTTTGCATTTCGACCTTGATCAGACAGTTGGTACATGGATCTCTTCACACATTCTGTCATGACCGAAAAATTGGAAAAGAAAATTTCACGAACGAGGTATTTGATAGACTCATCCACAGTTTTGCCTCGATGCCTGATGATCGTCACGACCAATGGCAGGAGAGGTTCTTGGGGACACAGGCACGCGACTTGCGTCATATTTCAGAGTTGCGGCTGACAGGATGGCGGGTGTTTTTGATATGGGAGTACGGTCTCACAAAAGGAACGCCGCGACAGACTTTAGACTGGCTACCTGATGCGATCAAGAATGCTGGTGTGGACTTTTTAAGTTGGCCGTCGATAAGGTAGGCGGAACTTCCGACCAGTTTTTCTGGGAAACTAGCTGATTTTTTGGACAATATGGGGAAAACTAAGCGGATGTGCCACATGCATGACTCATGCCGTCAAAGTGATCGTAACCAGAAATAGGCCGGACACAAGGATTGTTCACCAACATGTTGATTTGCGTCTAAAACTGACCCACTTTTGGACTGAACCCCTCGGGCTGGGCCAAGGAAAAGGGAGGAAGTGATACGCTTGTCGAGCCTTCTCAGGAGGAGCGACATCATATCAGCAAGAGGACCTTATCGGCGGCATAGTCCGCAATTTAAAATCCAGCTTTGAACGGATATTCGCACTGGCAAACTTGGGCGCCGTGAGGCGCTCAAGACCTATAACCTGTCAGCCAACCTCGTGCAGATGTGGCTGACGCAGTTTGATCGCGGTGAGCTGGATAAAGAGGATGCTGCTGCTTCGACCGTTTCCGAGTACGAAGCACAGATTGCGGCCTTGGAGCGCAAGCTCGGTCAGCTCGTCGTGGAGCTCGATCTCCTTAAAAAAACACCTCGGCTACGACTCATCAACGACAGCGAGAATTCATCGATCATCAGCGGCCCGAGGCCGGCTCCATCCGACGGGGATGCCAAATGATCAATCTGCCGCGTAGCACTTACTACTATCGACCAGGCGAGACAAAGGAGCAGATCGACGACCTTGCTCTGATCGCGTTGATTGACGATATCCATGACGTATTTCCTGGATATGGCTATCGCCGTGTCACCTTGGAACTCAAGGCTCGGGGCCATATCATCAATCACAAGCGCGTCGCCAGAGTAATGAAGGAGAATGGCTTGAACGTCCGGCGCCGGCGAAGTTTTAAACTGACATCGGGAGCCGAGGCCGACTTGGCGGTATTCCCGAATCTTTATCGCAATATCATCCCAACGGCGCCTGATCGTGTCTGGGTGGCAGATATTACATACATTCGCATCGCGCCCGGCTTCATCTATCTTGCGGTGATCTTGGATGCTTGTAGTCGCAAAGTGATCGGCTATGCTTTATTTAAACGAATCGATACGCCGCTCGCTCTTGCCGCATTGAACGCAGCTTATTCAGCCAGGCAACCTTTAGCAGGCACCTGCATTCATCATACAGATCGCGGGTGTCAGTATGCCAGTGCTCTATACCGTGGCGCATTGGCCGAACTGGGATTAATTGGATCGATGAGCGCTCCGGCCAATCCGTATCACAACGCACAAGCCGAGAGCTTCATGAAGACGCTGAAAGTGGAAGAAATCTATTTGGCCGGCTATGAAACATTTAATGATATAGCGGGCAGATTGCCCTATTTCATTGAGCAGATTTATAACGAAAGGCGTATGCATTCAGTGCTGGGCTATCAATCACCGAACCAATTCGAGGTACAACACGCTCTGCAAGCGGCTTAGATTCTCGATCAACCTTGGCCCAGCCCGAGGGGTTCAGTCCAATTTAGGGTCAGAATTCCACGCAATTCAACAACCAATGAAGGTATTTTCCGTTCAAGCGAGGATTTTGTTAATTAGGCGCGATATTGAATCATTTGCTTGTTTTTGTTGAATATAATCAGCTGGCCACTGCAGTCTCCAATCGAGCCAAGTTTCATCCAATTTACGTGTAGAGGTCTCTCATGGATATCGACATTCACGGATTTGATTTGGCCAAACGGGTGTTCCAATTACACGGCGCTGATCGTCACGGCTACCGTCCAAGGTGGAAAACGGGATAACTGAGTGGGGACAGGCACTATGCGCGGCGCTCGACGTAATGTTGGCGTGGGCTTTGCAACGCGGGAAATAACAATACAAGTTTGATGATGCACGTCTGCGGATTGGTCAACCAATCATTGATCACTTGAGTTTGATCCGACTCCTAATGAAGGGCACCCGTGTCTATTCTATCTACAGTATAGCCAATAGGTAGCCACTGAGCACCTGTCTGGACAAGGGATATTTTCTCTACCGCGACCGGAATCTTGTCCGAACGTGACGCAAATACCACGTTTAGATATTCTCCCGGGGGTAGATTGGCGGGATTCGGAACGCGGACGACTTGTGCCCATTCGCGTCCAGTAATGCGTCCATTCCGAGTTTGCGTCTCCGTCAGGAATTTTTCCCACTGCTCCTTGCTAATGTTATTTTTCATGGTGGGGCCGCTTAAACTCCACATGCGGTCGGCCTGCTTCGAATCTGACAACGCCGCCCATTGCATGGCCGTATTTACCGCGGCATCCAGCGAAGGTAGCGATGTTTGAGCAAAAGCCGGGGCACTATTCAACATTCCACCAAGGCACAGCAGGCCTGCACATCCAAGTCGTTGTATTGATGAGATCATGTTTTTCTCGCAAAATAATAGGCAAAGCATTGTCATAAACCGCTTCTTTCGATCTCAAGAGTACTAAAAATTTGGCCGGAGAAAAGTGGAAGTATGTTTTTTAGCCCCACCTTTCCCACAATACACGTTAGTTTTCAACAATGCGCCGAAATTCTTTAGCTTGTTCTCATCTCATCTCATCTCGCCGAGACGATCAAGTCGATCAAGTCGATCAAACTCGTGACTACGGATCATCAAGGCAACCGACGAAGCCGCATCCTCTATAACCCGTTGCAGGAAGGTAACCACTTGCCAGCGACATCAGCCTTTCGATGCATGCATTCAGCGGCCTTCCTGCGATACCGCCGTTTAAGATGAACGAGTGTCGTTAAGTGACAGAACTCATTTCATCAGTATCTATTCGCTACTCACATCCAATGTCACGCGCCGGTTAGGCTGCAGGCAGGCAATGACTGCGGCGCTTTTACCTGGGGCGCAAGTCGTCACCACCGGCTGGCTTGCGCCGACACCATGAATTTGTATCAGATTGCCGTCGATTCCTTGCGATCTCAGATAGCCACGTACAGTCGCGGCACGCGCCAGGGACAGACGCAGATTGCTGGCTTCAGAGCCTATACGATCGGTATGACCGGTAATCGTAATTCTCTTCAATGCGGCGGTATTGCTTTTGATCTTGTCGCTCAAATCATCCAGCTGCTTGCGGCCAGCCGGCAGCATGTCGTCCAGATCCGAGCGGCCGAAAATGAACAATGTATCGGCAGATAAATCATAACGCCGCATTTTTTCCGGCTTTGCTGCGATCGGGACAACAACAGGGGCAACTACCTTCTCCTTCAGAAAATCGGCGCATGCCGGATATTTCCAATATGTTTCGCGAACCAACTTGTCCTTATCGAACTGAACCTGGTACTGACAAGTAACAACCCCTCCGTTCTGACGAAAATTGAAGATGTAGTTCCAGACTTTCACCCCAAAAACTCCTTCATGGAAGTGAGGTGGCCCAAGCAAGTCGTACATCTGATTTTTTGTCAAACCTGGGCCAACATTGCGCAAGTTCTCAACAGATACAAAGATTCCTTCTTTATGCATGGCAGAATCTCGGTCGGGAAACTTGACTTCTGTACTTTGCGCGAATGCCAAACCAGCTGCAATTGCCAGAAAAACAGCGAGCATCGTTTTCGGCACACTCCGCACGTCCATCGATCGTTGTTTCATATTTTTCTCCAAGGGATACATATCAATTTTGAATATCGCGATGTCACGGCTCGAACAATTCGGATCGAGTCGTGAAGTTGCTTTACCACTGGAAGCCGGCTCCGATCACCCCACCTGTTTTACCGCGGCTGCTAGTTGTGGCAGCGGCTTTGTAAATCCAGCTGCCGTTCTCGGAAATAGTTGAAATTCCTAAAGCCAAACCAGTTTGCCCTTGATAGGTACTACCAGCCACCGCTACCATATTTTTCCCTGGGGACGTTGGCTGCGGTAGCCCCGCCACTGCCATCGCTGCAGCAGTACCGCCATCAGCATCGCGTCGATTCGAATCGATTTCTCCTTGTATATTTTGCAGCTTGCTATCGGTGTACTGATTAGCTTGCGATACAGCGCTGCTTACACCGGCATTCAATTGCGAGACATTGACTGCATCGTTGTTTGCTACTCCGCTGGCAATGTTATGCAATTGGGCGGGAGCGCCGCCCGGGTTCACCGTTACGCTGGTTTTCCCAGTCTGATCATAAGTCACCGCGTTGGCAGTGTTGGTAGGGCCGGTCGAGGTCCCTATCAGGCTGGCAACGGCCATGAGTTGGCTGACATTGACAGCATCGGTAGCCGCCACACCCGCCGCCACGCCGGTGATCTGCCGATTGCCGACATTGATTTCGCCTACTGAAGATTGCGTTGTTTTCAACGCGTACCCGACATAGTTGGTGAGGGCGCCTACGCTGGTAGCGGATCCGGCGCCCAGTGCAACGCTGTTGGCAAAGTTCGCGGTAGATCCCGTGCCCAGAGCCATCGAATTCGTTGCGCTGGCGCTTGCTGTCGGACCAACTGCCACACTGTCAGTGCCCGTAGCCGTACTATCAGCCAATGTCGAACTTGCGTGGAAGTACTTGATGCCGGTACCGTTGTTGACGATGTTATCGAGGGCAGTGTTGGTGGCATACAGCTGGCTGCCGTTGACGGCGTCAGTGCTAGTGGCACTCAGGCGGCCGGCAGCGACATTGGTGATCGTACGCTCCGCCCCAACTGAACCCACGCTTACCGTGCTGGTTGGTGCGGTGCCGGCAAACGTGTAGGACGTGCCATTAAGTGTTACCCCAGTGGTGGCCACAGCCGCCGCAGTGGTACTGCCTGCTCCCAATGCCACCGATCCGGCATTGGTCGCTACCGCACCATTACCCAACGCCATTGAATTGGCGGCAGTGGCGCTAGCGAGTGGGCCCACTGCGATACTATCTGTCCCGCTGGCAGAGCTGTCGGCCAGTATCGAATTGGCATGGAAGTATTTGATACCACCGCCGTTGGTGATGTTGCCGATGGCGGTTGTGTTGCTCGTAACCTGGGCATTGGTTGCGAACAGTTGCGAGCCGTTGACCGCATCAGTAGATGCCGCCGACAACTGGCCGGCAGCGACATTGGTGATTTGACGTTCCTGACCCGCCGAACCCACACTGACCACGCCCGCTGGCGTCGCACCAGCGAAGGTGTAGGCTGTGCCGCCAATCGTGGCGCCGGCAACCGGTACCGCTGCTGCCGTAACAGTCGAACCCTGGCCCAAGGCGACGTTAGAACCAGTCAAGCCGCTGCTGATGCTGGCGCCTTGGCCAAGCACGGTGGAATTCGCGACACCGTTGTCAGTGGCCTGATTACCGAACACCGTCGAGGCCCCACCCGTAGCCGAAGCGCCGAAGCCACCTGCCGAAGCATTCGCTCCTGACGATACCGGTTGGGCCGATGTTACCGAGTTATCCGAAACAAATGGCCCCGTCTTGCCGTTGGTGACGTTATTGACTGTCGTGCCAAGACTGGTCACTGCCGTGTCGGTGGCAAACAACTGGCTGCCGTTCACCGCATCGGTGCTGGTCGCAGTAATACGAGCTGCAGCCACATTGGTAATAGTGCGTTCGCTACCCAATGCTCCTACACTCACCGTGCTGGTGGGCGTAATACCTGCATAATTGTATGTCGTGCCGTTGATGGTACCGGTTGCTGTCGCTACTGCCGCTGCCGTCGTCGAACCTGCGCCCAAGGCGACGGCACCTGCATTGGCCGCAGTTGCACCCGTGCCCAGAGCCATCGCATCGATGGCGCTGGCGCTGGCAGTAGGGCCTACAGCTATGCTGTCGGTTCCCGTGGCGCTGCTATCCGCCAGGGTTGAATTGGCGTGGAAGTACTTGATGCCGCCACCGTTGGCGATATTGTTGATGGCCGTTGTGTTGCTCGTAACCTGGGCATTGGTTGCGAACAGTTGCGAGCCGTTGACCGCATCAGTAGATGCCGCCGACAACTGGCCGGCAGCGACATTGGTGATTTGACGTTCCTGACCCGCCGAACCCACACTGACCACGCCCGCTGGCGTCGCACCAGCGAAGGTGTAGGCTGTGCCGCCAATCGTGGCGCCGGCAACCGGTACCGCTGCTGCCGTAACAGTCGAACCCTGGCCCAAGGCGACGTTAGAACCAGTCAAGCCGCTGCTGATGCTGGCGCCTTGGCCAAGCACGGTGGAATTCGCGACACCGTTGTCAGTGGCCTGATTACCGAACACCGTTGAGGCCCCACCCGTAGCCGTGGCGCCGAAGCCACCTGCCGAAGCATTCGCTCCTGACGATACCGGTTGGGTCGATGTTACCGAGTTATCCGAAACAAATGGCCCCGCCTTGCCGTTGGTGATGTTATTGACTGTCGTGCCAAGACTGGTCACTGCCGTGTCGGTGGCAAACAACTGGCTGCCGTTCACCGCATCGGTGCTGGTCGCAGTAATACGAGCTGCAGCCACATTGGTAATAGTACGTTCGCTGCTCAATGCTCCTACACTCACCGTGCTGGTGGGCGTAATACCTGCATAGTTGTATGTAGTGCCGTTGATGGTACCGGTTGCTGTCGCTATTGCCGCTGCCGTCGTCGAACCTGCGCCCAAGGCAACATCGTTTGCATTGGTAGCGATCGCGCCGGAACCCAGGGCTACGCCCTTCGCGGCGGATGCCGTAGCGGTATCGCCCAACGCAATGCCGCCGGCGGCCGAAACTGTGGACGCATTACCCAACGCCACCGAACCTTGGCCTGTCGCTGTGTTGCCGCTACCTTGCGCCAACGCACCGTTGCCATTGGCGGTGTTGTTCGCACCCACTGCGACAGCACCGGTGCCGGTGGCTGAATTTGGATCACCAATCGCTACCGCACCATTGCCGCTTGCTGTCTGCTGACTACCGATTGCTACCGCGCCTGTACCACCGGTCACGTTCGACTTGTAGCCGATCGCGGTAGAACCCAAGCCGGCACCTGACGCTACTGACGATGTATCGCCAATTGCCACTGTGCTTGCCGCTCCGGCATTAGTGAAGCTACCCAAGGCTACCGCGCTCAGACCAGTAGCCTGCGACTGATTACCCACCGCCGTACTGCCGAAATTCGACGCTACCGTGCCGATCCCCAAAGCCGTAGCGTTGGTTCCGCTTGCAGTAGCACCCAGACCCAAAGCGGACGCCTGACCACCTGAAGCATTGGCCGTCGCACCGATTGCCGTGGAATTGCCTCCTGATGAGAGCGCATGATTACCAACCGCAGTACTATTGCCACCCGTCGCCGCAGAGGTCACGCCAATCGCCGTGTCCTGCGCGCCGGTTGCTTTTGCCTGGTTCCCGATTGCCGTGGCATCGGTGTTGGAAGCGGCCGCTGCAAAACCGATCGCAACGCTGGTCGGGCCGCTAGAGACAGCGCTATGGCCGAGGGCTAAGCTATCCACGCCCGAAGACGCGGCATTGCCACCGATGGCCACTGTGTTGCCGCCTATCGCCGACGCGCCAGCACCCAATGCGACATCATTGGCAATGGTGGCCGAGCCGCTGACGCCAGCAACCGCGCCGCTGCCCATGGCGATGCCATTGGTGTTGTAAGCAATCGTAGTTGAACCAACTGCAATGCTATTGGTACCGGAAGAGATTGCGCCTGTGCCAAGTGCCGTGCTAGAACCGCCTGTGGCCGCCGCAGCGGAGCCAAATGCCGAATCGCCGGTGTTGGTGGCTTTGGAATTCTGCCCGACCGCAGTGGCATTCGCGCCACTCACTACCGCTGCCCAGCCGACTCCGGTGCCATTATTCCCAGTCACATTGACTTGTCTACCCAAGCCGACCGAGTTGGTCCCTGTCGCGGTGGAAGCATCACCGATGGCGACGCTAATATTCTGTGCATTGGCGCCGCTGCCGCCACCAATGGCAATCGAAAATGAGCCTGCTGTAGCTGGAGCGCTGCCGCCGGTGCCTGTTGCGGACGAGCCGCTTATCTGGTCAATCTGAATAGCTGTGCCAGCAAAAATGGGGCCGCTGAAAGCGAACAGGATCGCGGCTGCAATCGTGGTCAACAAACGTGATTTTCTTGGTGTCTGCGCCGAATGGCTGGACTTTCCTTTGCCCGGCGTGAGTTCCGATACGACAATCCAATTGCCAAGCGCTTGACTATAAACAATCCGATAAGATTTATTCATGATCTCCTCTGTTGACGTTGGAGCGTTTCGCTGAAATGAGTCGGAGCGATCGCCTGGATGAAAATGAGGTGCGGCACTACAGAAAATAATTTTTGGAAATTTGCAGTGAGTTATTTCGCCGCCGCAGATGCTACGCCTGACTGATAGCCAACCGGGACCCAGCGCGCGTCTTTCCAGATCATGGAAACGCGCTCCCAGGAGGACGCCTTGGGATAGTCGGAAATGAAGGTGACACTGACGAATTCACCCCGAGGTAAACTCGGATTATCAATTTGATGTTCCATCGATTGCCAAATGCGGCGGCTGGGCGATGCTCCCAGTCGAATGCGCATATCGTTGACGTATTTGATCCAGGCGCTTTGCTCTGATTTTGATTTCATCAGCGCATCGCTTTCCTCCCACATCTGGCTGATCTGCTGGGTATCAGCCAAAGTTAGCCATTGCCGTGCCGTTTCCATCGCAGTATCCGCTGACGCAGATTGCGCTGAAACGGTGAGGGGGAAAAGAATAATGGAAAGGATAAGGAAAGTCAGCGTGACAAACTGGGACCATTTGCTTGGCTTGGTGAGACACAAGTCGTTCCAAACTGTGAGTCCGTTTGCGAAATTCAATTTACGCAATGTGTCTCCCGCATGGAATGTTTTATCTATGCAAGTACTGTTGTTCGATTGCATAAGGGAGCACTCCCAACAGGGTCGAATTGCGTACTGCAACATTTCAAGTTCTCAAAGACAGAGGACCCGAATTCGAAGAAGTGAAATAAAGATTACTTTCTAAAAATCAATTTTTCCACAGAAATTTCAATTAATTAACATTAATTAACAAATTGTGTTGGTTTACTGAGATGACCCCGACATCGCCAATGCGATCAAACCAATTTACATGCGAAGGCTTGTGATGGATATCCGACCGAAGACACGGAAGCCTTTCTGGACGGCCATCTTGCCGCCTTCGCGTTTCTCGGTGGCGTGCCGCAATCGATTCTGTACGACAACACCAGGATTGTGGTCGCCAAGATATTGGGCGATGGCCAGTGTCGACGGACCCAGGCGTTTGCCGAGTTGCAGAGCTATTACCTGTTTGAAGACAAATTCGGACACCCCGCCAAGGGCAAGGTGGAAGGACTGGTGAGCATTTTTGCATTACGTTTCTGTCGTGATTTCTGAACGTAGAAAAATGTGATATCCAATAAATCTATAAGAAATACGGCCGCATGCGCGCCGTCCTTGCCGCTATCGTAACTCCCTATTGGCCGCGCAGCGTGCCGCAGGACGACCTCGTAGAGAGATGGCTGACGCAGTGTGTTCGCGGCGAGTGCCGCCAATACATTGGACAGCAAGGTAGATCGGCAGATGAAACTGTATTGGCGATACTTGAGTAGCTCGAAGGTTGCTGAAATCTACTCGAAGCGTTCAACCAGAAAGTCGATTAAGGCTCGCACCTTCGTCGGCAGGAATCTTCTGCTTGAGTAGACAGCGTATATGGCATGCGCTCCCGCGTCCCAAGCCGGGAGCACTGGGACCAGCAATTTTCGATCTATCGCGTCACTAACGAGATAGTCCGGCTGGCGTATGATACCGAGCCCTGCAATCGCTGCATTCACCAATACGGTACCGTTGTTCGCCCGAAACGTGCCAGAAACCCGTACCTTCTCTTCTGTACCATCACGCATGAATGGCCAGTCTCCTTCCTGAGATGAATACGAGTAGGTAAGACAATTGTGGCTGGCTAGATCTTGCGGCAATTGCGGAACGCCTTGTTTTTTGAGGTAAGACTTCGACGCGCACACGACGATGCGAACATCGGCAATCTTGCGAGCTACCAGCCCAGGATCAACGCGAGGCCCCATTCGGATCGCGACATCGAATCCCTCTTCGACCAGGTCCACGACTCGGTCATTGAGAACGAGGTCCACCTTGAGCCCAGGGTGCTTGCCCAAAAACTCAGTTACCAGCTGCCCCATGCCAAGCACGCCTAGTCCGACCGATGTGGCCACCCGCAAGGTTCCTCTGGGAACCGAGGCTCGCTGAGCCGCGGAGGATTCAGCTTCTTCGATCATTGCAAGAATCTGTGATGACTGCTCGAGGTAGTCGGCGCCTGCCTCTGTCAAGGACAGTTTGCGCGTCGTGCGATTAAGCAGGCGCAAACCGAGGTGAGCCTCGAGCTGGGCGACATAGCGGGTCGCCATGCCACTCGATAGGCCCAGTTTCTCCGCAGCGCTCGCGAAGCTGCCTGCATTCACAACAGCGCTGAAGACACGCATGCCAGTTAGAACGTCCATGCGCATCATTATTGCATATTAGTAAGTAATATATTGGATATTTTCTGGTTTATCTACTTTCCGTCGCATGATGTAATGTCCCCTCACGTTAAATGGGATGCGCGTCCGGCAAACCGGAGCGTGCAATGAGCAGGAACAATCGGGCGCTCCGCGGCCTGGTGGATTCAATACTAAGGAATCGATATGACTAATCTTATTGGTAAGGTCGCCGTCGTTACAGGCGCATCAAAGGGCATTGGCGCAGGAATTGCAAAAGGACTTGCGGCAGAAGGCGCCACAATTGTGGTCAATTATTTATCCGACCAAGCGGCCGCCGGCCGCGTGGTAGAGGAAATCGTTAGAAGCGGCGCTAAAGCCATCGCGGTCCAGAGTGACGTCTCGAAGACGGCTGACGTGAAGCGGCTCTTCGACAAGACTTTGGAGTCATTCGGCCGGCTCGACGTCCTGGTCAACAATGCCGGCATTTACAGGTTCGGGGCCATTGATGCATTCAGCGAGGAAGACTTCCACGACCAGTTCAATGGCAACGTATTGTCGGTCTTCCTGGCAACCCAAGAGGCAGTAAAGCACTTTGGCCCCGAGGGCGGTAGCATCATCAACATCGTGACCGCCGGAGTTTCGCTCAACGGGCCCTATTCGTCCGTCTACGCCGCTACGAAGAGTGCGGTGGTAACGATTACGCGCGTCCTGGCAAAGGAGCTTGGTAGTCGGAAGATTCGCGTCAACGCCATTGCCCCAGGTAGCACCGAGACCGAAGGTGCGCAACAAGCGGGCTTCCTCGGTTCTGAGATGGAAAAGCAAATGATTGCAGCAACACCGCTGGGTCGCCTTGGCAAGCCGAGTGACATTGCTCCCGTCGCTGTATTTCTGGCTTCCGACGAGTCAGGCTGGATCAGCGGCGACACGATCTTCGTGTCCGGTGGCTTGAAGTAGATATTGTGAGGTCCGGTCCCTTGGCTGGTCATTTTTAAGCGAAGCTTTCAGCCTTAAAGGGCGGCGCATTTTCTTGCGCCGTCCCGCCCTAGGGGAGAGTTAGAGATCACACTTCGATTTGATATGTAACAAGTATCCGACACCCAGTTTATAGATCATCAATCCCTTTCTTTTTTTTCTGAACGCTATGCATAGGTATTGCGCCTCATCTACGCTGGAATGCATCTTCGCCCGCCAGCGTTGCGATAGATTCGTAGTAATCCCATTCGCTACTCGACTGCGCCGGCGCTTTAACGCGAAGGAGATGCATGTCGTGCAGCAAGATTCCATCTTCGCGTAGTCGGCCTTTCTTAATATACATATCGTCAAATGACACGCGCCGCAGATGTGTAAGCACGTTACCAAGATCGGTCGTACCAGTCGCAGCGACCGCTTTCAGGTATTGGAGCGCTGCCGAGTAGTCGGCAGCATGGAGCGAAGAAGGCATCCGTTGCCGACGAGCGAAGAATCGCTCGGCCCAGCGACGTGTATCTGCATCGCGAGTCCAGAACCAGCTGTCCGCAAGGTACAGCCCTTGTGCCTTCGCCAATCCCATGTGGTGGATGTCGTCGATGAAGGTGAGGAGACCAACGAGTTTCATCCTCTGCGCCAGCCCCAGCGTATCGACCGCCGCCATCGCTTTTAGCAACTCTGCATGGCCATTCGCGAGTCCTATTACTTGGGCATCGCTATCGAGCGCTAATTTCAAGTAGGGAACGAAGTCATCCGCATCGTGCGGGTTGATGGCCGTGCCAACGACTATGCCACCAGCAGCCCTGACCGCAGCGCTTCCGTGCTCCTGGAGTTCCCTCCCGAACGGATAGTCGGCGGTGACATAGAACCACCGCCGTAGTCCTTGGTGCGTCAACAGCACGCCAGGCACAGTGGCAAGCGCGCCGGTATCGTAGGCGTATTGAATGATCGCGGGGTTGGCACGCTCACGCGTCTGCACAGAGGTGCCCGCCCCCACGACAAAAACCAGTTTGCCATGCTCCGCAGCAATCGCAGTCATCGCCAGACTCGTATCTGAGTTGACGCCGCTGATCAACATGTCCACGCCGTCGTGCGCGCACCACTGACGCGCGATCGCGGCAGCGCGCTGTGGGTCGTTCTGGTGATCGCCAAGAACAAGTTCTACGCGTCGGCCGGCAACAGTTTCGCCCATGTCTTCGATCGCCATGCGGATAGCTTCAGCGCCAGCGGGACCGTCCACCTCCTGATACGGACCAGAAAGATCGGTGCAAAAACCGATACGGATCGGATTGCCAGCCGCGGGCGAAGCCCGTTGCGCCCACGAGAGCTGTGGCAGTATTCCGGCAACCATTGCAGCAGAGCCTATCTTGATGGCTTGGCGTCGGCCCATCATTGTTTTCTTGTTATGGTTTTTCATGTTGTTACTCCCAATGTCATTGATAAAATACGCATTTGATACATTCGATATTGCGTAGTCTAAAGCCCGAGGGAAAATAGATAAATCCACGTACAATGAATTCATTAAACGTAATAATCGAATAATCAATGGATCGCTTCCTTACCATGCAGTTGTTCGTCCAGGTGGCCGAGCTGGAAAGCTTCAGGAAGGCTGCGGACCGCCTCGGTATGCCTCCATCAAGCGCCAGTACGGCTATCCAGGCTCTCGAGCGGCAGGTCGGCGTACGATTATTTCAGCGGACGACCCGACGAGTGAAGCTGACGGCGGAAGGCTCGCAGTACCTCGAAGCCTGTACCCGGGTGCTTGCCGATCTGAATGACACGGACGCCCTGTTCACAGGTCCAAAAAATAATCCTCGTGGAGTTGTCCGGGTTGACCTGCCGGAGCGACTTGCGCGTTTGGTCATCATTCCTGCCCTGCCTGCGTTCGTCAGGCGTTATCCGGATATTCAGATCCGGCTGGCCACGCGTGGCCAGCTGGTCAACCTAGTGGGTGAAGGCGTCGATTGCGCAGTACGTGTCGGCTATTTGGCGGATTCGGCGTTGGTAGCAAGGGGCATTGGCATGCTCGAGCAGATCAACTGTGCGGCGCCTGCCTATCTGGCGGGTCAAGGCACACCGCACACGGTGGCCGACTTGCAGCATCACCTTACAGTGAATTATTTTTCCGATCGTACTGGCAGCAACCTGCCATGGGAATATGTCGAACAAGGCCAGACAAAAACGGTAAGGACGCGCGCCGCCATTTCAGTCAGCAGCAGCGAAGCTTACGTTGCGTGTTGCCTCGCTGGCCTTGGTCTCGCCCAGTTACCTCGCCGCACGATAGAAGACCATCTCGCAAATGGCGAACTCGCTGAAGTGATGCCGAACTATCGAGCCGCACCTTTACCGGTGTCGGTTGTTTATCCGCACCAGCGTCAGCTGGCTCCGCGTGTGCGCGCGTTCGTCGATTGGGTTGCCGAGGTCTTGGCGTCAACCTGAACCTATCGATGCTCGCCAGTTTGTTTGCGCGCGCCTCTGGAATCAATTCTGGTAGTTGGGCGCGATTGTTCAACAAGGTAGTTCCAGACCGCCACAATCCCAATTACGACTGCGTGGATTTAATGGCAATAATTGGGAACCGGGAAGCTCTTTTTATTTCTGAAAAGTCTGCCCGTCGAGCCCAATCCGCAAATGAAATTAACAGATAATTCTCGTTGCGTAATCTGCAAATGATTGAATGTTTTTTATGCAACGAGAGCGGCTCGTGAATTAGCCTCCGTAGAAACCACGGATTTGTGAAGCCGCCTGTATCCGTCAGCCTAGTGAGTACATTCGAGATTACCGCTGGCGATGATGCCTGCTTACTTCTCACGGTAAAAAGTCATTCCGCCATGATGGAGTTCGTCGTTGCTGACAAAGGTGCCGTCTGCCGTGAATCCTGTGTCGTCCCAGTAGTCAACATGGTTGCCTTTTACTTCATACCGGCCTTGATACATACTCTTTTTGGCGCCCCGTGCCTCGTCATAGCGTCCGTTTGATAGCAGTTCCTGGCGTATTTTGCCGTCTTTGGTGACCCACATGCCGACGTAAGAATGTTTCTTCATAGTAGTTTCGTAATCTGTTTTGTTTGTGGTCTATCTGTTAGTGACCGACGCCGCCGTACGCACGTATCTGCTGCAGGCTGCGCCGATCAGGGGGACTGATTAGTCAGGTAGATGCGCTGCGAACCACGCTTCAGTTCCTGCCGGCCAGCTTGGCGCTACCGAAGATCAGCTGCTGGGCCATCGGGCGTCCGACAAAGCGCTCGGGAAAGATTGGTGCCGGCGCGCTAGCTTCATTCAGGCGAGCCAGTTGATCCTCACTCAGAGCCACTTCCAATGCGCCCAGATTGTCTTCCGCCTGTCTTAACGTACGCGCTCCGATGATGGGAGAGACGACGCCCGGATTGGTCAGCGTCCAGGCGATTGCGACTTGCGAACGAGAGACGCCCAGTTCCTCTGCGATTACACCGACCACATCGGCAATATCCAGGGAGCGCTGGTTGAGATGTCCCGACGATGCGATTACACCTTTGCGGCTGGTGGCAATATCCGCTCCGTTTTCATCGGAGAGATCGGCACGGCTATACTTACCGGTCAGAATGCCGCCGCCAAGCGGTGACCAAGGTAGCACGCCAAGTCCAAGGGCTTTTGCCATGGGCAGAAGCTCATGTTCCACGGTTCTTTCCACCAGGCTGTACTCGATCTGCAGCGCAACCAGCGGCGACCAACCCCGAAGATCGGCCAAAGTTTGCAGTTCTGCCACGCGCCAGGCCGGCGTATTGCAGATACCCAAATAGAGAATCTTTCCCGTACGTACCAGATCGTCCAGCGCACGCATTACTTCATCGGGCCTGGTCGTGAAGTCCCAAGCATGAACGTACATCAGATCAATACGATCCGTGTCCAGTTGGCGCAGACTGGTTTCGACCGATCGCACGAGATTGAAACGGTGGTTGCCGCCGGAGTTGATATTGGCCATATCACGGGCCATCGTGAACTTAGTGCCAAGTACGATCTGGTCGCGCTTGCCTTTCATAAAGCTGCCTAGAATTCGCTCGGAGGCCCCGTTCGTATAGTTGACGGAAGTATCGATGAAGTTGCCGCCGCGATCCACGTAGGTATCAAAGATGCGCCTTGCCTCTGCATCATCGGCTCCCCAGCCCCAATCGGAGCCGAAGGTCATCGTGCCAAGAGACAGCGGTGAAACACGAAGGCCGGAGCGCCCGAGAAGGCGGTAATGGTTAAGCGAGGTCGGTGTGGTCATGATCGTTCTCTCTGTATGGATGTGATTGATTTGAGGAGCTTTCTGCGTAGCACTGCTGTTCAGCCAGGCCCTTGGCAAGGACCACAGGGCCGGGTTGAAAAGCAATCTTCGCTTGGGTCTATTCTCTTGATTTCAGGGGGAGCACCGGTAGACGGAATTTCCGGTAAACTTGCACGATCGTCCGAAGCCGATCAAAAAACAGACCTTCGGATACTAGAAATTTGTGGAATAAAGCCCTATGTCTCAAATTGATCTGTTCAGGAATGTAATCGCCCGGCATGCGCTGGTGGACGGCACTTTTGAATGCGCCCTGCCCGGAGTGAAGCTGATCCGCTATTCGGCGCCGACAATGCCGATGCCAGTTATTTACGAGCCGACAGTATGTTTCGTTGCACAGGGACGCAAGCGTGCCTCGCTGGGCACCAGCGTCTTTTACTATGATCCGGCCAGCTATCTGGTGGCATCGGTCGGGCTTCCTGTCGTGGGCACCGTTGTCGAGGCGACTTCGGAGCATCCCTACCTGTGCCTGCAACTTGATCTCAACTCCCCGGAGCTCACGGAGCTGGCGTTGAAGCACCCTCGTCAGGGAGGGGGTGCCGTCCCGGCGGGGCTTAGCCTCAATGAAATGACTTCGGGCCTTCTCGATGCCGTCATACGCCTCGTCACGCTACTGGACACGCCTGATGATCTTGAGGCGCTGGGGCCGCTGGCGGTGCGCGAGGTCTTCTATCGGCTGCTTTCCGGGCCGAGCGGCGACGTCATTTACGCGATCACGCAGTCCGATAGCCGGCATGGGCAGATCGCGCGGACGATCCTCTGGATCAGGGCGCATTTCAAGGAGGTTTTTCGTATTGACGACATCGCCAAGATTGCCGGGATGAGTCGTTCGACGTTTCATGACCACTTCAAGGCCATTACGGCAATGAGCCCGCTGGAATTCAGAAATCAGTTGAGAATGCAGGAGGCTCGCCGCCTGATGGTCAGTGACGGCCTCGATGCGGCGAGCGCGGGCTATCAGGTGGGCTACGATAGTCCCTCCCAATTTAGCCGCGACTATCCTCACGCGAACGTTGGTGAGATGTTCGGAATTCTTGGTCAGCGACTCTTGTCGTTTGAAATGCAGCCAACCCCGAGAGGTAGCAAAGTTATTTTTAGTTTCGCCAATAATCAGAGTGTTCTAATTGAGGATGCGGATGACTGTAGCTCTTTTAGAGTCGGTGATTCCGAAGTTGTCCGATAGTCCCTTACCGACTTCGATGAAACAGTATTTTGAACGTCCGCAAAAGGTTAAGAAGCCAATCGGAAACTGCCGGCCAGTACCGACCGGTCGCGGTTGTCATTAGGTTCTCGTTGTAGCGCGAAGTTATACCGAATATGAAATGAAAAACAACCGCGTACTGCAAAATTTCGGCTCATTCGCTATGGGTGCCTTTTCAGCATGGGTACTCCCTTCGGCTTGGTTCCTTCACGTATTTCTGGTTCTTATAGGCGTTACACTTTTGTTTGGGATGCTTTGCACGACAGGTGTCGACGAGCCAAACAAACTTCATCCAGTCACTAAAACAATATCGTTCCTGTTAATTAGCACAAGTAGGCCAAACGCCACCATCAAAGAACGCTGGAATTTGCGGTTGTTTCTACTCTTGGCTGCTTGGGTACTGGGCATGGGCGTTGGTATAATTTTGCTGGCAAACGTTTAGGGGCCGATATATACAACGCCAACGCCTCGGAACCGCCGAAATAACATGTTGAGTGTCTGCTTTGGAGAAACTCGACTGGCGGCTTAGGGTCGTGAGCCGCCTGCCAGGTTTATGAAAACCAGCCGTTCGTTGAGAAATTTCTGGCCCCGACCGGTCTACTCGTCTAAGCCGCTCTTCGTTCCAAGATAGTGGAGGAGCGCCTTTTTATAGGACTGTTTGAAGTCACATCGAAGCCCCGTGATCGCAAGTAGTCTGGAGCAGACCTTTGTCGGTATTGCTCGACTGGCTACTGCTGACAGATAGCATGCTTTGCTATGAATGGCGCGTATCTATCCACGACATAACGTCGTATTGAAACCGGTCACCACCTCACAGATGCAGCGAGATATACGTCGCCGAAAAGCGCGTATCGATGTTTTCGACTTTAATGTCTTGTTTTCGACTTTAATGACCTGTTTTCGACTTTAATTGTAAGGAATAGGCGCGGCTTTGCTAGGGTATCCTACTCGACAGTAACCGACTTTGCCAGGTTACGCGGCTTATCCACATCGGTCCCCCGCGCCAGCGCCGTGTGATACGCCAAGAGCTGTAGCGGCACGACGTGCAGGATAGGCGATAGCAAGCCATAATTTTCCGGCAAGCGGATCACATGCACGCCATCGCTCGACTTGATGTGCGAATCGGCATCGGCAAAAACATAGAGCTGGCCGCCGCGTGCGCGCACTTCCTGCATGTTCGATTTCAGCTTCTCGATCAGCGTGTCGTTTGGCGCCACGGTCACCACCGGCATTTCTTCCGTCACCAGCGCCAGCGGGCCGTGCTTGAGTTCGCCGGCGGCGTAGGCTTCGGCGTGGATGTAGGTGATTTCCTTGAGCTTCAACGCGCCTTCCAGCGCAATCGGATAGTGGATGCCTCGGCCCAGGAACAGGGCGTTTTCCTTGCGCGCGAAGGCTTCGGCCCAGGCCACGATATGCGGTTCCAGCGCCAGCACGCTTTGCAGTGCGGCGGGCAGGTGGCGCATGGCTTTCAGGTGGGCGGCTTCTTCTTCGTCGCTGAGGCGGCCCTTGCTTTGCGCCAGCGCCAGGGTCAGCAGGAACAGCGCCGCCAGTTGGGTGGTAAAGGCCTTGGTCGAGGCGACGCCGACTTCGACGCCGGCGCGGGTGATATAGGCCAGTGCGCATTCGCGCACCATGGCGCTGGTGGCGACATTGCAGATGGTCAGCGTATGTTGCATGCCTAGTGACCGCGCATGTTTGAGCGCGGCCAGGGTGTCGGCGGTTTCGCCGCTTTGGGTGATGGTGACCACCAGCGAATTCGGATTCGGCACGCTGTCGCGGTAGCGGTATTCGCTGGCGATTTCGACGTTGACCGGGATCCTGGCGACCGATTCGATCCAGTACTTTGCAGTCAGGCCGGCATAGTAGCTGGTGCCGCATGCCAGGATCAGGACCGAATCGATCTGCTTGAACACATTGAAGGCGCCGTCGCCGAACAACTCCGGCATGATGCCGGTGATGCCTTCCAGGGTGTCGGCAATGGCCCGCGGCTGTTCGAAGATTTCTTTCTGCATGTAGTGCTGATACGGTCCCAGCTCAACTGCGCTGCTGTAGGCATGCACGGTCTTGACTTCGCGCTCGACCGCCTTGCCGGCGGCGTCGACGATCCAGACCCGCTGCAATTGCAGGTCGACTACGTCGCCTTCTTCCAGGTAAATGATCTGGTCGGTGGTGCCGGCCAGCGCCATGGCGTCGGAGGCGACGAAGTTCTGGCCTTTGCCGATGCCGACGATCAATGGCGAACCCTGGCGGGCGGCGACCACGCGGTGCGGTTCGTCGACGCAGAACACGGCGATCGCATAAGCGCCGGTCAGGCGCTTCACGGCCTGCTGCACGGTGGCGAACAGGTCGCCGCTGTACATGTGGTCGACCAGGTGGGCGATGACCTCGGTGTCGGTCTGGCTTTCGAAATGATAGCCGGCGGCTTGCAGTTCGGCGCGCAGTTCGTCGTGGTTTTCGATGATGCCGTTGTGGACCAGGGCGATGCGGTCGCGCGAGAAATGCGGATGGGCATTGTGGGTGGCCGGCGCGCCGTGGGTCGCCCAGCGCGTATGCGCAATGCCGGTGAAGCCCGAGAGACTGGCTTTCTCGACCTGGATTTCCAGGTCGGCCACGCGCGAAGTGCTGCGCGAGCGCTGCAATTTGCCGTCTATATGCAAGGCGACGCCGCAAGAGTCGTAACCGCGGTATTCGAGCCGCTTCAATCCTTCCAGCAGGATGGGGGTGACATTAATCTGGGCAACTGCTGCGACGATACCGCACATGGCTTTCCTCGTTGATTAGGTGAATGGGCGTATCTTAGGCTAGCGCTTATGAAATAAGATTACTAAATATGTGTATATTTGACTGAATATTTCATTTTATAAATTGAATGAAATATTATTCCATTTATACTTGAATTTATCTCATAAATTACATTTCCCATCATGGATATCGTTCTGGATGACCTGGACAAGCGGATTTTGAATGCCTTGCAGGCCGATGCCGCCCAAACCAACCACCAGCTGGCGCAGCTGGTGCATGCCTCGCCGCCGACCTGCCTGCGGCGCGTCAAGCGCCTGACCGACGCCGGCATCATCCTGCGCCAGGTGGCGATTGTGGCGCCGGACAAGGTCGGCGCCGGCCTGACCGCGATTGTCGAGGTCACGCTGGACAACCAGGCGGCGGAACGTTTGCAGGAGTTTGAGCTTCTGGTGGCGGCTGAGCCTGCTCTATTGCAATGCTACCGGGTGTCGCCGGGGCCGGACTTCGTGCTGGTGGTGCAGGTGGCGGACATGGCGGCCTACCATGCGCTGGCGCACCAGCTGTTTGCCGCGCAAAAGAATGTGCGCAATGTACGTACTTATTTTTCTATCCATCGCAGCAAGTTCGAGACCCGGCTAGCAGTATAAAAATTGTAGGGTGGGCAGATTTTCTGCCCACGCGGTAGGCGATTCTGGCATAAGCGACGGTCTGCGTGGGCACAGGTGCCCACCCTACCAGTTCATTTACTTCTTGATCTTGACCGGCCGCTGCCAGCCATCGATTGTGACCTGGCGCGCACGCGAGACGGTCAGCTTGCCTTCCGGCGCATCCTTGGTCAGCGTAGTGCCGGCTCCCAGGGTCGCGCCTTTGCCGACCCGCACCGGCGCCACCAGCTGGCTGTCGCTGCCGATGAAGGCGTCGTCTTCGATGATGGTGCGGAATTTGTTGGCGCCGTCGTAGTTGCAGGTGATGGTGCCGGCGCCGATATTGACGCGCGATCCCACCGTGGCGTCGCCGACATAGGCCAGGTGGTTGGCTTTGCTGCCTGCTGCGATCTGGCTGTTCTTGACCTCGACGAAATTGCCGATATGGACCTCTTCGCCGAGTTCGGTGCCGGGGCGCAGGCGCGCATACGGTCCGATCTGGGAAGCGGCGCCGACCACCGCATCTTCGATATGGCAGAAGGGTTTGATGTTGGCGCCGCGGCCGATGCGGGCATTCTTGATGACGCAATTGGCGCCGATGATGACGCCGTCTTCGACGCTGACTTCACCTTCGAAGATGCAGCCGACATCGATGCTGACATCGCGGCCGCAGCTCAGCGCGCCGCGCACGTCCAGGCGCGCCGGGTCGAGCAGGGTCACGCCCTGTTCCAGCAAACGTTCGGCGATGCTGCGCTGGTGGATGCGTTCCAGTTCGGCCAGTTGCACCTTGCTGTTGACGCCCAGCGTTTCCGCCACGGCGGCGGGCTGGGCCGATACTACCGGCGTGCCGTCGGCGACGGCGCTGGCGACGATATCGGTCAGATAATATTCGCCTTGCGCATTATTGTTGGACAGGCCGGCCAGCCATTTCTTCAGCTGCGCGGTGGGCGCCACCATGATGCCGGTATTGCATTCGCGGATCGTGCGCTGTTCCGGCGTTGCGTCTTTTTGCTCGACGATGCTGACGATCTTGCCGTGTTCGCGGACGATGCGGCCGTAGCCGGTCGGGTCCGGCAGGTCCACCGTCAGGACCGCCAGCTTGTCCTGGCCTGCGCTGTCGATCAGCCGTTGCAGCGTGCTGCTGGCGATCAGCGGCACGTCGCCGTACAGCACCAGTGTAGGCACGGCCTCGTCCAGATGCGGAGCGGCTTGCGCCACCGCGTGGCCGGTGCCGAGCTGCGGCTCCTGCTTGGCGAACACCAGGTCAGCGGCAGCCAGCGAGCTTGGCACGGCGTCGCCGCCGTGGCCGTAGATGACGCACAAGGTGGTCGGGGACAGGGCGCGCGCGGCGTCGATCACATGCGACAGCAGCGGTTTGCCCGCCAGCGGGTGTAACACTTTCGGCAGCGCGGATTGCATGCGCTTGCCCATGCCGGCAGCGAGAATGACAACGTTCATGGTCGATATGAGAAAAAATAGGTGGTAAATTTTATCATGCGCGGCAGCTGCAAATTCAGCGCCGGCGCTGTATATATGACAACCTGCTTAAGCTGATCCATTGGCGGCCGAGGCAGGAAAAGACATCGCCTCAATGCTGTTTTCACAGCATTGAGGCGATTTTTGTTTGCGTGCAGGTATCAGTAACGTTGCCAGAAACCGCCGGAGAAGGCCCAGCTGTTGCCGTTGCGGACCCAATGTCCCGGAGCCCAGAAATAACCGTCGCGGCGCGCTTCCCAATGACCGTTGACCCAGTCGTGGCGGCCGTTGTTCCAGCGCCAGTAGCCGCCGATCCAGACGTGGTTGGGGCTGGGTGCGGGTGTCATGACTTCAATTCGCGGCGGCGGCGGGGCGACGTTGATCACCACCGGCGGCGCGCTGTAAATATTGTTGATCGGCACCCAGCGGCCGCCATGGAATACCCACTGGCCGCCTTCATTGGCCCAGTAGGCATGCTGGTAAACCATGTTCTGGCGCGATTGTTCCCAATGGCCGTTATTCCAGACGTAGCGGTTGTTTTCCCACTTCCAGTGGCCGGCGATCCAGTAGGAATCGGGATAGGGCGCGGGCGGCGCCGTTTCCACCAGCGGCGCCGGCGGTGCTTGCACTACCCGGGCTTCACGGTATTCGACGCGGGTGCGCGGCGGCTCGACCACGCAGGCGGCCAGCGACAGGGACGCCGCTGCGACGGCCGACAAGGCAAGGTAACGTTGAAAACGACGACGGTTCATTCATATCTCCAGAAAAAGGTCCTGGGTATTAAACGATTTGCCGTACGGAACGAATACAGGGCTTACAAATACTTGCAATTTGCCCGCGCCGCGGTGTTTACGAATGTTTTGGCCGAGCGCTCAGGCTTCGTCCTTGACATCGGTGCTGGGGCCGTTTTTCTTGACGGCGTCGATGCCGGCGTCGCGCGCGCTGGTGGTGCTGTACATCTGGCTGCTGCCGATCACCTGGTGGTTGGCGGCTTTCAGGTTGAAATAGAACTTGCCGTTGGAAGCCTGGTTGCGGCTATAGCGATCGTCTTGTGCGCTGTTGCTCTGGACCGAGGCGATGCCGTTTTCGGCGGAAGCCTTGGCGACATACATTTCGCTGTTCAACACCACTTCGCCATTGCCAGAGTAGAGCAGGAAGTAAAACTGTCCATCCACCGACTTCTTGAGTACATAGGACCCTGCCATAACGCGTCTCCTGATAAGTTGCCGGCCAGGCGGCGCAGTTTCGCTGAATCTCTTCAGCTGGTTGCACTGATCGCCGCTGGTCCGCTTTGATTATATAGCCGGGCGGGGAAATCGACGGATTAGTCTGCCGGCCGCAATGGAATGATGCTGGCGACGCTTGCCGGGGTCGAGCATGGATCGTCGTCAAACGCGATATCGCCGTTGGGATCGGCAATGCCGCTGGCCTTCAGGTCGGCAAAGCCGAACAGGTTGCGGTCCATCAGGTGCGACGGCGCTACCGTCGACAGCGAGGAAAAGATGTTTTCCACCCGGCCCGGGAATTTCTTTTCCCATTCGCGCAGCATGCCCTTGATCTGCTTGCGCTGCAGGTTTTCCTGGCTGCCGCACAGGTCGCAAGGGATGATAGGGAACTGCTTGACCTCGGCGTAGCGGCTGAGGTCGGCTTCCTTGACGTAGGCCAGCGGCCGGATCACGATCTGCTTGCCGTCGTCCGACTGCAGCTTGGCCGGCATGCTCTTCAGTTTGCCGCCGAAGAACATGTTGAGGAAGAAGGTTTCCATGATGTCGTCGCGATGGTGGCCGAGGGCGACCTTGGTCGCGCCCAGTTCGGTGGCGACCCGGTACAGGATGCCGCGCCGCAGACGCGAACAGAGCGAGCAGGTGGTCTTGCCTTCCGGGATCAGGCGCTTGACGATGCTGTAGGTGTCCTGGTTTTCGATATGGTAGGCAACTCCCAGTTTCTCCAGGTAGGCCGGCAGGATGTGGTCCGGGAAATTCGGCTGCTTCTGGTCCAGGTTGACCGCGACGATCTCGAAACTGATCGGCGCCCGTTCGCGCAGGGTCATCAGGATGTCCAGCAGGGCGTAGCTGTCCTTGCCGCCGGACAGGCAGACCATCACCTTGTCGCCGTCTTCGATCATGTTGAAATCGCCGATCGCCTGGCCGACCTGGCGGCACAGGCGCTTGTGCAGCTTATTGTTTTCGTGGGCGATTTTCTCCACGCTGCGGGCGCCGGGAGCGTTGGCAGCGGTGTCGGCTGGCGTCAGGGCTGTGATTGGGTCTTGCATAAGGACTTCCTGCTTCAATAGGTCATTCATGATGATTCCGCGCTCAGGCTTTCGGTTTGATCCGGAATACCTCGACGCCGACCGAGTGGCAGTCGGAATAGGCGTCCGGTTTTTCCGATGAGACCCGCACTGCGCGCACTTTCGGATGCTGCAGCAAGGCGTTGGCGAGGTCGTCGCACAAGGTTTCCTGCAAATGGATATGGCCTTGTGCCATGCGCTTGGCTACGGTGTTGCGCATGAAATTGTAATCCAGCACCTCATCCATATGGTCTTTGCTGGGCGTCGACAGGGCCAGCGGCACAAACAGGTCGACATTGATCAGCGCGCGCTGCTCGCCCTTTTTTTCAAATTCGTAGACGCCGATATTGATCTGCACTTCGTAGTCGCGCAGGAACAGGCGGCGGCAATCGCTAAGGTCGGGATGGATGAGTGCGAAGAGCATGGTGTTTTCAGTGAGGGTGGGACTGCTGGCTGTGAGCTGCAGCGTGATCCCGTGGGTGAGGATACAAATGTTGGCCGCCATCGACCAGCAGCGTGCTGCCGGTAATGGCGGAGGAGGCGGCGACGAAACAGACGGTCGCAGCAATGTCTTCTAAAGTCGCCGGCGGCTTCGGCGAGCCTCCAGCCGCCACCAATGGCGACGCCAGCGAGGGTGCAATCGCGACCACCCGCAACTGCGGTGCATAAGCCTGCGCCAGCAAGGCAGTGGCGCTATGCAGCGCCGCCTTGGACAGCGTATACGACAGGAAATCGGGCTGCGGGTTGAACAGCTTCTGGTCCAGCAGGTTGATGACTACCGCTTGCGCGCCGCCATTCTGGAGCGTCGCCGCATGCAGCGCTTGCGCCAGCAGCAGCGGGGCGGCCAGGTTGTTTTGCATGTGGCGCTCCAGGACCGCCGCGGAAAAACTGGCAGGGCTGTCCTGTTCCGCATGGCTGGCGTTGTTGACGATGCAGCGGACGCTGCCGAGTTCGGCCGCCACGTTTGGCAGCAGCGCATGGATCTCGGTTTCCCTGCTCAATTTGCAGCGGACCGTCATCGCCTGCGCTCCCAGCGCCTGGCAATCCAGCAGCAGTGCTGACAGCGCCGCCGGCACGGCGTCATCCTGGTAATGCAGCGCCAGGTCCCAGCCCTGCTGCGCCAGCGCCAGCGCAATGGCGCGGCCGACCGGGCTGGCGGCGTCGGTGACAAGGGCTACGGATCGGATTGGAGTGGTGAGCATGCTTAACTGGTCATTTAACTGGTCATTATTGCTGGACAGGGTTCCTTGGGCGGCATGGCCGGGTCTTGTTTCTCTTGTTATTTACCCTGTTTTGCACGGTTTCATCGGCGTTGCCTGCTTTCGCCTGGACGATATCTTCTACAATAGCGCCATGCAACTGCAATTACCCGAAGCTTCGGTCGAAGCACAGCGCGCATCGCGCCTGTTACACAATCTGATCGCCACTGAAATCCGCCGGCAGCATGGCTGGATTTCATTCGCGCGTTATATGGAACTGCTGCTGTACGCGCCGGACCTCGGTTATTACAGCGGCGGTGCGGCAAAATTGGGCAAAGACGGTGATTTTACAACCGCGCCCGAGATTACGCCGCTTTTTGGCGCGACTTTGGCCCATTTGACAACAGAATTGCTGGTTTCCTCGCCTGCGCTGCAGCCGCAGATCCTTGAATTCGGCGCTGGCAGCGGCCAGCTGGCGCATGACATCTTGACTGAATTGGCCACAGGCGTGGCTGCTGGCGAACCCGGCGCCGCTGCGCCGCAAGCGTATTACATCGTTGAATTATCGGCTGAACTGCGGGCGCGCCAGCAACTGAAACTGCAGGCATTCCCGCAGGTGCAGTGGCTGGATCGCTTGCCCGAGGCATTTTCCGGGGTAGTGATCGGCAACGAAGTGCTGGACGCGATGCCGGTCGAACTGGTGTTGCGCGGCGAGCAAGGCTGGCTGCAGCGCGGGGTCGGCCTGACCGAAACCGGCGTCGATGGCGAAGATGGACAATTTGTCTACATCGATCGCCCGGCGGAGCCGGCGCTGATCGCGCAGATTCCTGATGCGGAGTCGCTGACAACCGGCCACCTGACCGAAGTGCATCCTGTGGCGATCGGTTTCATGCATTCGCTGGGCAGCATGCTGAAGGCCGGGCAGGGAGCAGTCGCGCTGTTCTTCGATTATGGTTTCCCGGCCGCGGAATATTATCTGCAGCAGCGCGACCAGGGCACCTTGATGTGCCACTACCGGCACCATGCCCATCCCGACCCGTTTTACCTGCCGGGTTTGCAGGATGTCACCGCCCACGTCGATTTCACTGCGATGGCGGTCGCCGCCCTTGACAGCGGGCTGGAGCTGCTGGGCTACAGCAGCCAGGCGGCCTTCCTGCTGGAAGCCGGGATCGGCAAGCTGCTGCTGCGCACGCCGCCGGAGAACGCACTGGCTTACCTGCCGCAAGCCAATGCCTTGCAAAAACTGGTGTCGCCGGCCGAGATGGGGGAGCTGTTCAAAGTGCTGGCGGTTGGCATCCATGCCGAGCTGCCGGCGCGCTTCGCCAGCCACGACCGCAGCCATCGCCTATGACCATCCTGCCCGAAAGCGCCGCATGATCCGCTGGATGCTGGTGATTTTTGTCGCCGTCATCGTGTTTTCCAGCGCCTTGCCCTGGCTGGAGAAGCTTGGACTCGGCCGCTTGCCTGGCGACCTGCGGTTTACCCTGTTCGGCAGGAAATTCTCGCTGCCGTTTGCCTCCACCATCCTGCTGTCGACGGTGCTGTTCCTGGTTGTGCGGCTGCTCTAGGTGTCCATCAGGTCGTTGAACAGCTGCGGCGGCCGTGCGATCACCGAACGTTCCTGGTAAGTCACGACCGGCCGTTGCAGCAGTTTCGGATGGGCGGCGAGCGCTTGCAGCAATGTGGTGTCGTCGGCCTGGGCCAGGTTGAGCTCGGCGTATTCCGCTTCATTGTCGCGCACCATGGCGCTGACCGGGCCGCCCAGCTGCTTGTGCAGGGTTTTCAGCTGCGCCAGGGTCAGCGGCGTTTTCTGGTAATCGACGACTTCCAGCTTGAGCTGGTGCTCGCTGCTGTATTGCTCGGCGAGCGCCAGCGCCTCACGCGATTTCGAACAGCGCGGGTTGTGATAGATGGTGATCATGTCGGCTCCTGTGTAGTTTCATCCAACGGCAATACCTCATCATCCCAGCCGCTGGCGGGCATGTCTTCGCGCAAGATGCGGTCGTGCGCAAACATTTCTTCCAGTTCCTCGCGCGCTTTCTTGGCGATCGAGACGATTTCCTGCTGGTTTTTCTGGTGCGGATACATATCGTGCAGGGTTTGCAGGTTGTGGGCGCGGAATTTCATCGCCGCCTGGCGCGCCCGGTAAGCGCCGAAACCCATGGTGCGCAGCGCCTGCCGTCCGAGCTGCAGCGCCGATTCGAAAGTTTCGCGTTCGATCACGGTCACGCCCAGGTCCATCAGGTCGAAATAGTGGGTAACGTTGCGCGCCCGGGCGATGATCGGCAGGTCGGGAAAGACGTGGCGCACTGCCGCCACCAGTTTCAGGCTGCCTTCGATGTCGTCCAGCGCTACCACCAGCAAACGCGCCTTGGCGATGCCGGCGGCGTGCATCAGGTCCATGCGGGTGGCGTCGCCGTAGAACACCTTGAAGCCGAATTTGCGCAGCAGGTCGATCTGGTCGGGATCGTGGTCGAGCACGGTCAGGCCGATCTTGTTGGCGTGCAGCAGGCGGCCGATGATCTGGCCGAAGCGGCCGAAGCCGGCGATGATGACCGGGTTTTCATTGTCGTCGATGTCATCGTCGGGGCGTTTCTGCGCATTCAGGAAATACGGCGCTATGACTTTGTCGTACATCACCAGCAGCAGCGGCGTGGTCACCATCGACAGCGCCACCACCACTACCAGGATAGACGAGGTTTCCTGAGAAAACACGCGTGCGGCGGCGGCGGCGCCGAACACCACGAAGGCGAATTCACCGCCCTGCGACAGCAAGGCCGCAAACAGGAATTGCTGGGCGCGGGCGATCTGGAATACTTTGCTGAGCAGGTACAGTACGGTCAGCTTGATCGCCAGGAAACCGGCCACCAGGCCGAGAATCAGCCACGGCTGGCTGAGCAGCAGGCCAAAGTCGACCGACATGCCGACGGCGATGAAGAACAGTCCGAGCAGCAAGCCCTTGAACGGCTCCAGGTCGGTTTCCAGCGCATGCCGGTATTCCGAATCGGCCAGCAGCACGCCGGCCAGGAAGCTGCCCAATGCCATCGACATGCCTACCGATTCCATCAGCAGGCCGATGGCGATCACCAGCAGCAGCGCAAAGGCAGTGAAGATTTCACGCAGTCCGGTGCGGGCGATCATGCGCATCAACGGCCGCACCAGGTAACGGCCGCCGACGATCAGGGTGGCGATCACCGCCACCACCTTCAGGCCGCCGATCCAGCCTTCGCCGCTGCCGTGGGCGGCGGCGACGCCGAGCAAGGGCACGATCGCGATCATGGGAATGGCGGCGATGTCCTGGAACAGCAGGATGGCAAAACCGGCGCGACCGGCAGGCGTGCTGTTGATCTTGCGTTCGTTGATGGTGGCCAGGGCGATCGCGGTGGACGACAGCGACATGCCGAGCGCGGCGATCAGCGCGGTTTTCCAGTCGACCCCGGCAGCCACGGCGGCGCCGAACAGCGCCAGCGAAACCGTCGCCACCTGCGCCGTGCCCCAGCCGAAAATCGAGCGCCGCAGCGACCACAGGCGCTTCGGTTCGAGTTCGAGGCCGATCATGAACAGCAGCAGCACCACCCCGAACTCGGAGAAATGCAGGATGTCTTCGACATTGTCGATCAGGCGCAAGCCCCAGGGACCGATCGCCATGCCGGCCAGCAGGTAGCCCAGCACCGCGCCCAGGCCCAGGCGCTTGGCGATCGGCACTGCGGCCACTGCCGCCGCCAGGTAAATCAAGCCGTTGAATAAGAGATTCTGTTCCATGATGTTTAGCTGCCTGTGAGCGGTATCGGGGTGTCGGTTGCCAGCAATTCCGGCCAGTTCGGATAGTTCGCCAGGCGCTTGCGGTAGGCCTCGATGTGTGCGGCCAGGGTTTGCTGGTTGACCTGGTGCGCGCCGAACAGCAGGTGCGGCTGCAGCCAGCGCATGCCGCACAGCTGCGCGGTTTGCTGGTAGGGCGGCAAGAAGGCCGAGAACGGGAACAGGTTGTGGCCTTCCGCCTGGTAAGAGCGGACCGAGCCGCCGGTGGTGGCGACCAGCCAGAAATCCTTGCCGCGCAAGGCTTCGCCGCCGGGGCCATAGGCCCAGCCGGGGGTAAGGACGGAATCGACCCATTGTTTCAGCAGCGCCGGCATGCTGTACCACTGGACCGGGTGCTGGAATACGATCAGGTCGGCCTGTTCTACCAGCGCCTGTTCGCGCCGCACCGAGATATGGAAATCCGGATACAGCTCATACAGGTCGTGTACCTGCACATTGGGCACTTTGGCGGCAACCTGCGCCAGGCGGCGGTTGACGCGCGAATGGTGCGGCGTCGGATGCGCATACAGGATCAGGATTTGCGGTGATTTGTTCATGGTGAGCGGGATACGTTTAGGCAAAATGGTAAAAATGGGTAACTCAAGATGAACTGATATGGAAAACCATGCTCACATAGGAATCAAGTCTATACTTTGGCGAGCCGGTTTGATCAAGATCCGGCCCTAGGGCACTATTTTTGCTTGCAGCGAACATGCTAGCAGCACTTTCCCAAAAATTTCTATTTCTGACAATTTCCAACAAATATGTCCGACTCCCAATCAAACGATCCCGTCCCTCCTGTGCCTGATAAGGCCGCCGAGGCCAAACCTGTTACTCCTGAATCCGCCGCCGAGCCAGCCAAGGCAGAACCCCAGGCCGAAGCCAAGCCTGCGGCGGCCAGCGCTCCGCCCAGGGCGGCCGATCCGGTCAACGACGACAGCGCGCCCTGGCCGCAAACCTGGAAGCTGATCGCCGCCCGTTTCCGCGCGCTGTCGGACAAGGCCGGCCGGCGCATGATGCAGCGGACCCTGAAGATCGGCATTTCAGCGCGGATTTTCCATCCGGAAGAAGGCGCCAAAGGCTTGCGCGGGCGCACCCTGCAATATCTGGAAGAGTCGATCGCGCAGTGGGTCATGTCGCGCAATGTGCTGGTGTTCATGATTCCTACCGTCAACACCAACGGCCTGGTCCATCCCAGCTCGATCCGGCTGCGCGACTATGCCAAGCACCTGGACGGCCTGGTGCTGCAGGGCGGCGCCGACGTCTCGCCGCAGAGCTACGCGCAAGCGGCGACCCGGCCGGAATGGGGCGGCGACCGCGTGCGCGACATGTACGAGCTGGAGCTGCTGCATGAATTCATCGAAGCGGGCAAGCCGGTGCTGGGCATCTGCCGCGGCTGCCAGCTGATCAATGTTGCCTTTGGCGGCACCTTGTACCAAGACATCGCAACCGATGTCCCGACCTCGATCAAGCACGTGAACGACGAATACGACCGCCTGCACCATGCTATCCAGTTTCCGCAAGGTTCCTCATTGGCAACATTGTTCAATAGCCATGGCGGCGAGCAAAACGAGTGGGTGGTCAACTCCATCCATCACCAGGCGGTGCGCGACCTGGGGCGGGACCTGACGGTAGAGGCGATTTCCGGCAGCGATAATATCGTTGAGGCAATACGTTACCGCAAGGCAGCTTTTGTCATGGGTTTGCAGTGGCATCCGGAATTCCACCGCGCCGGCGGCCCGCAATTGCTCGATTGCACGCCAATTCTCGACGGCTTTCTAAGAGCTGCACGCGAGACGCGTTTCTGATATTATCTCGCCCCTTGGCCGGTGAAGCGTTTTTTGCGCTTTTTCCCGATTCCGGCCAGGCCCGGCGGCGATCCGACCGGGAAACTGAAAAAACTAAGAAATATTTAGAAGAAATCAGTTTCCATGGTTGACACTCCAAGGGTGCTTTACTATAATCTGGGGTTCCCTGCGGAGAGGTGGCCGAGTGGTTAATGGCAGCAGACTGTAAATCTGCCCTCTTACGAGTACGCTGGTTCGAATCCAGCCCTCTCCACCATTTTGGGAAGCAGTAAAAAGTATAAAAATTGTAGCGGTGAAGTGAAAATTCGGTAATTTGCGGGTGTAGCTCAATGGTAGAGCTGAAGCCTTCCAAGCTTATGACGAGGGTTCGATTCCCTTCACCCGCTCCAGCAGTTTTGCAAGTATTGCAGGTAAATAAGTTGGGCGTGTTGTAGTCAGAAGCACGCGTACGGCATAGCCCTTGTAGCTCAGTGGTAGAGCACTCCCTTGGTAAGGGAGAGGCCACGTGTTCGATCCACGTCAAGGGCACCAGAATTAGTTTGTTGCTGGTGTCCGCATAGGGCGCCGCAAGCGCAGTAAAGCTGAATATCAAGTTTCTGATTCACAAGTTTCTGATTCGATGCTTGTCGAATTCAATCTGTAAGACGGTCGGGCGCGGGCCTGGACATTCTCATCAAATCTTTAGGAGTCTAAGATGGCAAAAGGCAAGTTTGAGCGGACCAAGCCGCACGTCAACGTTGGCACTATCGGCCACGTCGACCACGGCAAGACCACGCTGACAGCAGCGATCGCGACAGTATTGTCGAAGAAATTTGGCGGCGAAGCCAAAGCGTACGATCAGATTGACGCAGCGCCAGAAGAAAAAGCGCGCGGCATCACGATCAACACTGCACACGTTGAATACGAAACTGCAAACCGCCACTACGCCCACGTTGACTGCCCAGGCCATGCTGACTATGTGAAAAACATGATCACCGGCGCGGCACAGATGGACGGTGCGATCCTGGTGTGTTCGGCAGCTGACGGCCCAATGCCACAGACCCGTGAACACATCCTGTTGTCGCGTCAAGTTGGCGTGCCATACATCATCGTGTTCCTGAACAAAGCGGACATGGTCGACGACGAAGAGTTGCTCGAGCTGGTTGAAATGGAAGTGCGCGAGCTGTTGACCAAGTATGATTTCCCAGGCGACGACCTGCCAATCATCAAGGGTTCGGCCAAGCTGGCCTTGGAAGGTGACACTGGCCCATTGGGCGAGCAAGCGATCATGGCTCTGGCTGAAGCGCTGGACACTTACATCCCGACACCGGAACGTGCTGTTGACGGCGCCTTCCTGCTGCCAGTGGAAGACGTGTTCTCGATCTCCGGCCGCGGTACTGTGGTGACCGGCCGTATCGAGCGCGGTATCGTCAAGGTTGGCGAAGCCCTGCAAATCATCGGTATCCGTGACACTCAAGATACAACTTGTACTGGCGTTGAAATGTTCCGCAAGCTGCTGGACCAAGGTCAAGCCGGCGACAACGTTGGTGTGTTGCTGCGCGGTACCAAGCGTGAAGACGTAGAGCGGGGCCAAGTGTTGGCCAAGCCGAACTCGATCAAGCCGCACAAGCATTTCACTGGCGAGATCTATGTTCTGTCGAAAGACGAAGGCGGCCGCCATACACCGTTCTTCAACAACTATCGTCCACAGTTCTACTTCCGTACTACGGACGTGACTGGTTCGATCGAGTTGCCAAAGGACAAAGAAATGGTCATGCCAGGCGATAACGTGTCGATCACAGTAATGCTGATCAACCCGATCGCGATGGAAGAAGGTCTGCGTTTCGCGATCCGCGAAGGTGGCCGTACTGTTGGTGCAGGTGTCGTTGCCAAGATCCTGCCTGACGCGTAATAGCAAAAAGTTGTAATCGCCGCGACCCGGGAAATTCCCGTCTCGCGGCGTTGATGTCTGAATGGTATGCATGCTTGTGAGAAATGAGCTGCTGGCCAAGCCGTCCAGATAAAGTGTTTTAAGCGTAGGGGTGTAGCTCAATTGGCAGAGCGCCGGTCTCCAAAACCGGAGGTTGGGGGTTCGATGCCCTCCGCCCCTGCCACCGATTCAGGTGTAGGGTACTGAAAGTAAACCGCGTATGTCTAACCACCCTGTGCAAACTGTCGGCGAATCCGGCAGCAAGCTCAAAGTAATATTGGCAGTTTTGGCTGTCGTCGCCGGCGTTGTCGGCTTTTATTTTTTGTCGGGCCAGTCTGGTCTGGTGCGCGCTGGCGCCCTGGTTGCCGGTTTGGTGGTGGCAATCGCCTTCGCCTGGACATCGACGCAAGGCCGTGAATTCCTCGGTTTCGCCAAAGAAGCCGTGCGTGAGACAAAAAAAGTTGTCTGGCCGACCCGCAAGGAAGCGATGCAGATCACTGCCATCGTTTTTGCATTTGTGCTGGTAATGGCGATTTTCCTGTGGGGCATCGATAAGCTCCTCGAGGTTTTGTTATACGACGTGATTTTGGGCTGGAAACAATAATGAGCGATAGCACACAAGACGACGCGCAAGGGACGCCGGCAGCAGCAACGCCTTCGGCGGCTGCGGGCAAAAAGCGCTGGTATGTGGTGCATGCTTATTCCGGTATGGAAAAGAGCGTGCAGCGCGCGCTGACCGAGCGGATCGACCGCGCTGGGATGCAGGAACAGTTCGGCCAGATCCTGGTGCCGACTGAAGAAGTGATTGAAGTCAAGAATGGCCAGAAAGCCGTTACCGAACGTCGTTTCTTCCCGGGTTATGTCCTGGTCGAGATGGAAATGACCGACGAAACCTGGCATCTGGTAAAGAACACGAACAAGGTAACCGGTTTCATCGGCGGCAAGTCGAACAAGCCTACCCCGATTCCGCAGCATGAAGTCGACAAGATCATGCAGCAGATGCAGGACGGCATCGAGAAGCCACGGCCTAAGGTCTTGTATGAAGTCGGCGAGCTGGTGCGCATCAAGGAAGGTGCTTTCACCGACTTCAACGGCAACGTGGAAGAAGTGAACTACGAAAAATCGCGCGTGCGCGTGACGGTCACCATCTTCGGCCGCGCCACGCCGGTTGAGCTGGAATTCGACAAGGTCGAAAAAGTATAAGCAGGGTCTGCGCGGAATTCAGCCAGGCAGGAAAGTATTTTTAAGCGCCGTTCGGAGCGTCATGAGGAACCTCATGGAATCCGGAGCAGTAAGAGGAGCCCTATTAGGTTGCAAGATCGAACAGGCGCTAATACTCACAACACTTAGGAGCCATCATGGCAAAGAAAATCATTGGTTTTATCAAGCTGCAAGTGCCAGCTGGTAAAGCAAACCCATCCCCACCAATTGGTCCAGCATTGGGTCAGCGCGGTCTGAACATCATGGAATTCTGTAAGGCATTCAATGCCCAGACCCAAGGTGTTGAGCCAGGTCTGCCGATTCCGGTCGTGATCACAGCGTTCGCCGACAAGTCCTTCACTTTCGTGATGAAGACTCCTCCGGCAACAATCCTGATCAAGAAAGCTGCCGGCATCACCAAGGGTTCGGCAACGCCGCATACCACTAAAGTCGGTTCGATCACCCGCAAGCAAGCGGAAGAAATCGCAACTTTGAAGAAGCCCGATCTGACTGGTGCTGATCTGGAAGCCGGCGTTCGTACAATCGCTGGTTCGGCTCGTTCGATGGGCATCACGGTGGAGGGTCTGTAATGGCTAAGTTAACTAAGCGCGCAAAAGCGATCCAATCTAAAGTTGATCGCATCAAGGCATATCCATTCGACAGCGCTGTTGCGCTGATCAAGGAATGCGCTACTGCAAAATTCAATGAATCGATCGACGTATCCGTCCAGCTGGGCGTTGATGCAAAGAAATCGGACCAAGTGGTCCGCGGTTCCGTCGTGCTGCCAGCCGGCACCGGCAAGACCGTTCGCGTTGCAGTATTTGCTTCCGGCGAAAAAGCCGAACAAGCTAAAGCTGCCGGCGCCGACATCGTTGGCATGGAAGACCTGGCTGAGCAGATCAAAGCCGGCAACATGCCTTTCGACATCGTGATCGCATCGCCAGATACCATGCGTATCGTTGGTACCCTGGGCCAGATCCTGGGACCACGCGGCCTGATGCCGAATCCGAAAGTTGGCACCGTGACTGCTGACGTTGCAACTGCCGTCAAGAACGCAAAAGCCGGTCAAGTGCAATACCGTACCGACAAAGCCGGTATCGTTCACGCAACCATCGGTCGTAAATCGTTTAGCGATGCAGAACTGAAGTCCAACTTGTTGGCACTGATCGATGCATTGAGCAAAGCAAAGCCAGCCACCAGCAAGGGTGTATACCTGCGCAAGATCTCCTTGTCTTCGACAATGGGTGCCGGCGTTCGTGTCGATCAAACGACACTGGCTGCGTAAGTTTAGTTTTAGTATTGCGGGACAGAGTTAAGCGTAGCGGTACTCTGTCCTCAAGTGATTAAGAATAAAGTCCTGGCTGCGCATTGCGCAATCAGGCGAATCTTTGGGCTGGACCTGTATTGGCAGTAACGATGCAGGTCCAGGCAATCAAAGACCGTTGGGCGGCGTGCATGCAGGTAGTGCACAAAGTTAAACACCAGGTGAGCGATCAGCTGGCACCCAACGCAGATGGTGTACCCGAACAAGTTTTGTAGTCTCATCGCTGCGTGTTAATAATCATGCGCTAGTTCTGAACTCCTAACTTCGGACGCCGTGTTCGAACCGATGTGAGGTAAGCAGCCATTTGCGGTTGTGTAATATCCGAGCATCATTTTTGGAGGTTGATCTTGAGTCTCAATCTGAATGACAAAAAGGCCGTAGTCGCCGAAGTCTCTGCAAAAGTTGCAAATGCACAGACTATCGTCGTGGCCGAATATCGTGGCATCCAGGTTGGTCACTTGACCCAACTGCGCGCTAATGCGCGTACCCAGGGTGTGTACTTGCGTGTATTGAAAAATACACTGGCACGTCGCGCCGTTGAAGGTACCGCGTTTGCCGACCTCGCCAAAGACATGACCGGCCCGTTGATCTATTCGATCTCCGAGGATGCCGTTGCTGCTGCAAAAGTCATCAACGACTTTGCAAAAACCAACGACAAACTGGTAGTCAAGGCAGGTAACTTCGCTGGCAAGTCGCTTGATAAAGCGGCTGTGCAAGCGTTGGCAAACATTCCAAGCCGTGAAGTTCTGCTGGCCCAAGTTGTGGGCATGATGCAGATGCCGATCGCTGGATTTGTGCGTGGTTTGGCTGCTCTGGCAGCAAAGAAAGAAGCCGAAGCTGCTTAATTGCAGTTTCATGGCGCTTTCTTGGCGTTAAAACCAATCAGATGTTATTACTGTAATAAACAATTGTTTTGTGGGAAAGAGTTAAGCGAAGCTGTACTCTGTCCCCAACATATTAGGAGTATTTCACATGGCTTTTGATAAAGATGCATTCCTGACCCAGATCGATGGTCTGACTGTTATGGAATTGAATGACCTGGTTAAGGCATTCGAAGAGAAGTTCGGCGTTTCCGCAGCTGCTGTTGCAGTTGCCGGCGGCGCAGGCGGCGGCGCAGCTGCGGCAGTTGAAGAGCAAACCGAGTTCACCGTTATTCTGAAGTCTTTCGGTGCGAACAAGGTTGGCGTAATTAAGGCAGTTCGCGAAATCACCGGCCTGGGCTTGAAAGAAGCTAAAGACCTGGTTGACGGCGCACCGAAGCCACTTAAAGAAGGCGTTTCGAAAGCCGACGCTGAAGCAGCAGCCAAGAAATTGGTTGAAGCCGGCGCAGAAGCTGAAATCAAGTAATTTCAGCTTTTTAGAGCGCATTTATTGCGCTGGAGTCAAAGTGCAGAACTCTCGAAAAAGAGGGTTCGGCTTTGGCTCCTTTGTCGTTTTTGATTTTGTTTAGCGCTTGTTGTTTTATTAAGCGTCCGTTGCCATCAAGCTCGAAGGGCTGAGACTTGAGGAATTGTTGGTTCAGACAGTGTAGCCAGACTATTAGTTTTGTCTAGTTTCATTGAAAGATCCAGCGAATCCTGAATTCTCTATCCTTCCTGTCACTCACGGAGTGTTCAATGCACTACTCATTTACTGAGAAGAAGCGTATTCGTAAATCTTTTGCGAAACGCGCTAACGTTCACCACGTTCCGTTCCTGCTGGCGACCCAGCTCGAGTCGTATCTTGGCTTTTTGCAAGCAGACAAAGTACCGTCTCAACGTAAGAACGAGGGCCTGCAATCGGCTTTCACTTCTATTTTCCCTATCGTTTCGCACAATGGTTTTGCGCGTCTCGAGTTCTTGTCCTACGTGCTCGGCGATCCGCCGTTCGACGTCAAGGAATGCCAACAGCGCGGATTGACGTTCGCGTCGCCGTTGCGCGCCAAGGTGCGCCTGGTGATCCTGGACAAGGAATCGCCGACCAAGCCTGTGGTCAAGGAAATGAAGGAACAGGAAGTCTACATGGGCGAATTGCCGCTCATGACGACTACCGGTTCGTTCGTGATCAACGGCACCGAGCGCGTTATCGTGTCGCAGCTGCATCGTTCGCCAGGCGTGTTCTTTGAACATGACCGCGGCAAGACGCACTCGTCCGGCAAACTGCTGTTCTCGGCACGTATCATTCCCTACCGCGGTTCCTGGCTCGACTTCGAGTTCGACCCGAAAGACATCCTGTTCTTCCGCGTCGACCGCCGCCGCAAGATGCCTGTCACGATCCTGCTGAAAGCGATCGGCATGTCGGTCGAGCAGATCCTGGCCAACTTCTTCGTGTTCGACAACTTTGCGTTGCGTAACGAAGGCGCCGAGATGGAATTCGTCGCAGAACGCCTGCGCGGCGAAGTCGCACGTTTCGACATCACCGACAAATCGGGCAAGGTCCTGGTCGCTAAAGACAAGCGCATCAACTCCAAGCACGTGCGCGACGTTGAAGCTGCCGGCATCAAACAGATCTCGGTACCGGAAGACTACCTGCTGGGCCGCGTCCTGGCGCGCAACATCGTTGACGGCGACACCGGCGAAGTAGTGGCCAACGCCAACGACGAGCTGACCGAAGAATTGCTGGCCAAGCTGCGTGAAGCTGACATCAGCGACATCCAGACCCTGTACACCAACGACCTGGACCAAGGCAGCTACATTTCGCAGACCCTGCGCAGCGATGACACCAACGACCAGATGGCCGCTCGTGTCGCGATCTACCGCATGATGCGTCCAGGCGAACCGCCAACCGAAGACTCGGTTGAAGCGCTGTTCAACGGCCTGTTCTACAACGCTGACCGTTACGATTTGTCGGCTGTCGGCCGCATGAAGTTCAACCGCCGCATCGGCCGCGATGAACTGACTGGCGCCATGACGCTGTCGAACGAAGACGTGCTGGCCGTGATCAAGATCCTGGTGGAATTGCGTAACGGCCGCGGCGAAGTGGACGATATCGATCACCTGGGTAACCGTCGCGTGCGTTGCGTCGGCGAACTGGCTGAGAACCAGTTCCGCGCCGGCCTGGTGCGGGTTGAGCGTGCAGTCAAGGAACGCCTCGGCCAAGCCGAAGCGGACAACCTGATGCCGCATGACCTGATCAATTCCAAGCCGATTTCGGCCGCGATCCGTGAATTCTTCGGTTCGTCGCAGTTGTCGCAGTTTATGGACCAGACCAATCCGCTGTCGGAAATCACCCACAAGCGCCGTGTATCGGCACTTGGACCTGGCGGTCTGACCCGCGAGCGCGCTGGCTTTGAAGTGCGCGACGTGCATCCGACCCACTATGGCCGCGTGTGCCCGATCGAAACACCGGAAGGCCCGAACATCGGCCTGATCAACTCGCTGGCTTTGTATGCTCGCCTGAACGAATACGGTTTCCTCGAGACCCCGTACCGCAAGGTTGAAGACAGCAAGGTTACCGACCAGATCGATTATCTGTCGGCAATTGAAGAAGGCCGCTACATCATCGCCCAGGCGAATGCGACCATCGACAAGTCCCTGAAACTGTCGGATGAACTGGTGTCTGCGCGTGAAGCAGGCGAAACCATCCTGGTGTCGCCAGAACGCGTCCAGTACATGGACGTGGCGCCAGGCCAGGTGGTTTCGGTAGCGGCATCGCTGATCCCGTTCCTCGAACACGATGACGCGAACCGCGCATTGATGGGCGCCAACATGCAGCGTCAGGCAGTTCCTTGCCTGCGCCCAGAGAAGGCACTCGTCGGTACCGGTATCGAACGCACCGTGGCAGTTGACTCGGGTACTACCGTGCAAGCGCTGCGTGGCGGTATCGTCGATTATGTCGATGCAGGCCGTGTCGTTATTCGCGTGAATGACGAAGAAGCGACTGCCGGCGAAGTCGGTGTCGATATCTACAACCTGATCAAGTACACACGTTCGAACCAGAACACCAACATCAACCAGCGGCCAATCGTGCAAGTTGGCGACCGCGTCGCCAAGCACGACGTGATCGCCGATGGCGCATCGACTGACCTGGGCGAACTGGCCCTGGGTCAGAACATGCTGGTGGCGTTCATGCCATGGAACGGCTACAACTTCGAAGATTCGATCCTGATCTCCGAAAAAGTCGTGGCTGACGATCGCTACACTTCGATTCATATCGAAGAGTTGTCGGTAGTGGCACGCGACACCAAGCTGGGCGCTGAAGAAATCACCCGTGACATCTCCAACCTGGCCGAAAACCAGCTGGCGCGTCTGGATGAATCGGGCATCGTCTACATCGGTGCTGAAGTCGAAGCCGGCGATACGCTGGTCGGTAAGGTGACGCCTAAGGGTGAAACCCAGCTGACGCCAGAAGAAAAGCTGCTGCGCGCAATCTTCGGTGAAAAAGCATCTGACGTGAAAGACACCTCGCTGCGCGTGCCTTCGGGCATGGTCGGCACGGTGATCGACGTGCAAGTGTTTACCCGCGAAGGCATCCAGCGCGACAAGCGCGCACAGCAGATCATCGACGATGAACTGCAGCGCTATCGCCTGGACCTGAACGACCAGCTGCGTATCGTTGAAGGCGATGCCTTCGAACGTCTGGAACGCATGTTGATCGGCAAGGTTGTCAACGGCGGTCCGAAGAAGCTGGCCAAGGGCAGCAAGCTGACCAAGGAATACCTGGCAGACCTGGACAAATACCACTGGTTCGATATCCGCCCGGCGGATGACGATGCAGCGGTAGCGCTGGAAGCGATCAAGGAATCGATCGCCGAGAAGCGCCACCAGTTCGACCTGGCATTCGAAGAAAAGCGCAAGAAGCTGACCCAGGGCGACGAGCTGCAGCCTGGCGTGCAAAAGATGGTCAAGGTTTACCTGGCCGTCAAGCGCCGCCTGCAACCTGGCGACAAGATGGCCGGCCGCCACGGTAACAAGGGTGTGGTTTCGCGCATCCTGCCGATCGAAGACATGCCGCACATGGCCGACGGTACACCGGCAGACATCGTGCTGAACCCGCTGGGCGTGCCATCGCGGATGAACATCGGTCAGGTTCTGGAAGTCCATCTGGGCTGGGCAGCCAAGGGTCTGGGCCTGCGTATCGGCGAAATGCTGAAGGCGCAAACCAAGATCGCGGAACTGCGCAAGTTCCTGACGACTATCTACAATGAATCCGGTAAATCGGAAGACCTGGATAGCCTGACGGACGACGAGATCCTGCACCTGGCCAGCAACCTGAAAGCCGGCGTGCCGTTCGCGACGCCAGTGTTCGACGGTGCGCACGAAGATGAAATCCGCCGCATGCTGGACCTGGCATATCCGGACGCCATCGCCAAGCAGCTGGGCATGACGCCTTCGAAGAACCAGGTAACCATGTATGACGGCCGTACCGGTGAAGCTTTCGAGCGCAGCGTTACTGTCGGCTACATGCACTACCTGAAACTGCACCATCTGGTCGACGACAAGATGCATGCACGTTCCACCGGTCCTTACTCGCTGGTTACACAGCAGCCACTGGGCGGTAAAGCGCAGTTCGGCGGCCAGCGTTTCGGTGAGATGGAAGTCTGGGCATTGGAAGCTTACGGTGCGTCGTACGTGCTGCAGGAAATGCTGACAGTGAAGTCGGATGACGTCAACGGCCGTACCAAGGTGTATGAAAACCTGGTCAAGGGTGACCATGTGATCGATGCAGGGATGCCGGAATCCTTCAACGTGTTGTTGAAAGAAATCCGCTCGCTGGGTATTGATATGGATCTTGACCGCGAATAAGCGGTCAAGATCAACCGTCCACAATTGTGGGACAGAGTTTAAGAGGCGCCGAAGGGCGACGAATTACTCTGTCCCCAACTGACTAGACCGTGAGATCGAGCCAGACCGGACCGCAGCGATGCAAAGGATGTGGGGTGCCAATTTCCCCCACGCAGCAATAGTAAAGAATCTTAGTTTCTTCACGCCAACTGGAGTGATACATGAAAGCACTGCTCGATTTATTCAAGCAAGTTCAGCAAAACGAAACGTTCGACTCGATCAAGATCGGTCTGGCGTCGCCTGAAAAAATTCGTTCGTGGTCTTATGGCGAAGTAAAAAAGCCTGAAACCATCAACTACCGTACCTTCAAGCCAGAGCGCGACGGTCTGTTCTGCGCCAAGATTTTTGGCCCGATCAAAGACTACGAATGCCTCTGCGGCAAGTACAAGCGTCTGAAGCACCGCGGTGTCATCTGCGAAAAGTGCGGCGTCGAAGTCACGCTGGCCAAGGTGCGCCGTGAGCGCATGGGCCATATCGAACTGGCTTCGCCGACTGCGCATATCTGGTTCCTGAAATCGCTGCCGTCGCGTCTGGGCATGGTCCTCGACATGACCCTGCGGGATATCGAACGCGTATTGTATTTTGAAGCCTACGTCATCACCGATCCAGGCATGACGCCGCTGAAGCGTTGCCAGATCATGTCGGAAGACGACTACGCCGCCAAGTACGAAGAATACGGCGACGATTTCACCGCATTCATGGGCGCCGAAGGCATCCGTGAGTTGCTGCGCGCGATCGATATCGACCGTGACGCGGAAACCCTGCGTCAGGAATTGAAAGAGTCGAAGTCCGAAGCCAAGATCAAGAAATACGCCAAGCGCCTGAAGGTGCTGGAAGCGTTCCAGCGTTCGGGCATCAAGCCTGACTGGATGATCATGGAAGTGCTGCCGGTGCTGCCGCCTGAGTTGCGTCCGCTGGTGCCGCTGGATGGCGGCCGTTTCGCCACCTCCGACCTGAACGACCTGTATCGCCGTGTCATCAACCGTAACAACCGCCTGAAGCGCCTGATGGAATTGCGCGCTCCGGAAATCATCACTCGCAACGAAAAGCGGATGCTGCAGGAAGCGGTCGACTCGCTGCTGGACAACGGCCGTCGCGGCAAGGCAATGACTGGCGCCAACAAGCGTCCGCTGAAATCCCTGGCAGAAATGATCAAGGGCAAGGGCGGCCGTTTCCGTCAGAACTTGCTGGGTAAGCGCGTCGACTATTCCGGCCGTTCGGTTATCGTGGTGGGTCCACAGCTGAAACTGCATCAATGCGGCTTGCCGAAACTGATGGCGCTGGAATTGTTCAAGCCATTCATTTTCCACAAGCTGGAAGTGATGGGCATCGCCAGCACGATCAAGGCAGCCAAGAAGGAAGTTGAAAACCAGACTTCGGTGGTGTGGGACATCCTGGAAGACGTGATCCGTGAACATCCGGTCATGTTGAACCGTGCGCCTACATTGCACCGTCTGGGTATCCAGGCGTTTGAGCCGGTCCTGATCGAAGGCAAGGCAATCCAATTGCACCCGCTGGTCTGCGCCGCATTCAACGCCGACTTTGACGGCGACCAAATGGCGGTCCACGTGCCACTGTCGATCGAAGCACAGATGGAAGCACGCACTTTGATGCTGGCTTCCAACAACATCCTGTTCCCGTCGAACGGCGAACCGTCGATCGTACCGTCGCAGGATATCGTGCTGGGTCTGTACTACGCCACCCGTGAGCAAATCAACGGTAAGGGCGAGGGCATGATGTTCCCTGACGTGTCGGAAGCCATCCGTGCTTACGACAACAAGGAAGTCGAGCTGACTACCCGCGTTACCGTGCGTATTACCGAGTATCCGAAGGATCCGGTCACAGGTGAGTTCGTCAAGACCATCAAGCGTTACGAAACGACTGTCGGCCGCGCGATCCTGTCGGAAATCCTGCCTAAGGGCCTGCCATTCACCGTGCTGAACCGTGCGTTGAAGAAGAAGGAAATCTCGAAGCTGATCAACACGGCATTCCGTAAGTGCGGCCTGCGCGCTACGGTGGTGTTTGCCGACCAGCTGATGCAGTCCGGTTTCCGCCTGGCGACCCGTGCCGGCATCTCGATCTGCGTGGATGACATGCTGGTACCGCCACAAAAGGCAACCATCATCGCTACCGCGGAACAAGAAGTGAAACAGATCGAACAGCAGTACTCGTCCGGTCTGGTGACTGCCGGCGAACGCTACAACAAGGTTGTGGACATCTGGGGCAAGGCCGGCGACGACGTCGGCAAGGCCATGATGGAACAGCTGAAGGTAGAAGACGTGGTTCGCCGCGACGGCACCAAGGGTACGCAAGAATCGTTCAATGCGATTTACATGATGGCCGACTCCGGTGCGCGCGGTTCCGCAGCACAGATTCGTCAGCTGGCCGGTATGCGTGGCCTGATGGCGAAACCGGATGGTTCGATTATCGAAACGCCGATCACCGCGAACTTCCGCGAAGGTCTGAACGTTTTGCAGTACTTTATTTCGACCCACGGTGCACGTAAAGGTCTGGCCGATACTGCGTTGAAGACTGCGAACTCGGGTTACCTGACACGTCGTCTGGTTGACGTGACCCAGGATCTGGTCGTGATCGAAGACGATTGCGGCACTTCCAACGGCGCCTCGATGAAGGCGATGGTTGAAGGCGGTGAAGTTATCGAAGCGCTGCGCGACCGTATCCTCGGCCGTGTTGCTGCCAACGACATCGTCAATCCGGAAACCCAAGGCACGTTGTACGAAGCCGGTACGTTGCTGGACGAAGATGCAGTTGAAGAAATCGAACGCCTGGGCATCGATGAAGTCAAGGTCCGTACTCCGCTGACATGTGACACACGCTACGGCCTGTGCGCGCAATGTTACGGTCGCGACCTGGGTCGCGGCTCGCTGGTCAACAACGGTGAAGCAGTCGGTGTGGTTGCTGCGCAGTCGATCGGTGAACCTGGTACCCAGCTGACCATGCGTACCTTCCACATCGGTGGTGCGGCATCGCGTTCGGCAGTGGCATCGAGTGTTGAAGCCAAGTCCAACGGTACGGTCCGCTTCACGGCGACCATGCGTTACGTGACTAACGGCAAGGGCGAGCTGATCGTGATTTCCCGTTCCGGTGAAGTCCTGATCACTGACGACCATGGCCGTGAGCGCGAGCGTCATAAAGTACCTTACGGCGCCACCCTGATCGTCAAGGATGGCTTGACCATCAAGGCCGGTACGGCATTGGCGACATGGGATCCGTTGACTCGTCCGATCATTACCGAGTACACCGGTACGGTCCGTTTCGAGAACGTCGAAGAAGGTTCTACCGTTGCCCGTCAGATCGATGAAGTTACCGGTCTGTCGACATTGGTGGTTATCGATGCGAAGCGTCGCGGTTCGGTTACCAAAACTGTTCGTCCGCAGGTCAAGCTATTGAACGAGCAAGGCGAAGAAGTCAAGATCGCCGGTACCGAACACGCTGTGACGATCGGCTTCCAGGTCGGCGCGCTGATTACCGTGAAAGACGGTCAGCAAGTGCACGTTGGTGAAGTGTTGGCGCGTATCCCGACTGAATCGCAAAAGACTCGCGATATTACCGGTGGTCTGCCACGCGTTGCCGAGCTGTTCGAAGCGCGTTCGCCGAAAGATGCTGGCATGCTGGCTGAAGTCACAGGTACTGTGGCCTTCGGTAAGGAAACCAAGGGTAAGCAACGTCTGGAAATCACAGACATGGACGGCAACAAGCACGAGTTCCTGATCACCAAGGACAAGCAAGTGCTGGTGCATGACGGCCAGGTCGTGAACAAGGGCGAAATGATTGTCGACGGCCCAGCCGATCCGCAAGACATCCTGCGCCTGTTGGGTATCGAAGCGCTGGCGCGCTACATCGTCGACGAAGTCCAGGACGTGTACCGCTTGCAAGGCGTGAAGATCAACGACAAGCACATCGAAGTGATTGTGCGCCAGATGTTGCGCCGCGTTCAGATCGTTGATGCCGGCGATGCGTCTTACATTACTGGCGAGCAGGTCGAGCGTTCGGAACTGCTGGACGAAAACGACCGCGTGATTGCAGCGGGCAAGATTCCTGCAACCTACGAAAACGTGTTGCTGGGTATTACCAAGGCATCGCTGTCGACCGATTCGTTCATCTCGGCCGCATCGTTCCAGGAAACCACCCGGGTGTTGACCGAAGCCGCAATCATGGGCAAGAAAGACACCCTGCGCGGCCTGAAGGAAAACGTCATCGTCGGCCGTCTGATTCCAGCCGGCACCGGTCTCGCGTTCCACCGTGCACGCAAGGAAAAAGACAGCTGGGAAGCGGAAGAGCGCACAGCGCTGTTGCAATCCGAGCAGGCTGCACGCCTGGCGGCTGCCGAAGCACGGGCAGCTGAGGAGCTGGGTGCGCAGGGCGGCGAAGCTTAATCCTTTCATCGGATTAGCAAGCAAAACGGCAGTGGATGAGAAATCATCCACTGCCGTTTTTATTTATAGTTGGAGAAAGCCGTCTTGTTTGGGTTAGCTCAAAGACTGTTCTTAAATTGATGTCTTATTTTCCGAAAAGATCGGCGTGTGTACCGGTGCGCTCGAGATGTACCTTCTTTTCGTCAGCGGTATAAATCAGGAGCCAGTCGGCTTCTAAGTGGAGATCGCGGCTGGGTTTCCATTCCCCTTTTAGCGGGTGATCGCCAAACTCAGCTGGTAATACTGCGCCTGTCAACAACAGCTTGATGACATGGCGGAGTTTGCGCATATCCTTACCCCGTTTTTCGGCCAGCTTTACGTCGCGTTTGAATTGTCCGGTAAAGCTTGCCAGGCGCATTAAATATCTAATTGTTTGAACAGGTCGGACGCGCTAGACGCCTGGAATACGTCTTCACCTTGGCGCCCTTTGCGTATCGTTTCTGCTGTCAGCGCATTGGGCGTCTCGTTGTTGGCTATGTAAAGGCGCATCAGATCGCGAATGATCTGTGCAGCCGGGCGATGGCGGCCGGCTGCCACAGCCATGAATTGGTCGCGTAGTTCCTGCTCCATTTTTATAGACATTTGCACTTCCTTGCCCACGTAAAACTCCTCAGGTCCCTTTTGAATATCGTTATTATAAGATATTCAAAGGATACCTAAAGAATGCTCAAAAGATATGCTTTGGATGGCTTGTTTATTCCACAGATATTAAAGTCATTCTGCTGGGGCCATATTGATATGGCGTAAATTTAGCCCAAAACTTATGCAATTAACGGGCAACGGATTGAACTGCTTAGCCAAGTAAGTGCTTGCTTAGTCACGCTGCTGTCGCAGCGGCTTGCCGTTGTCGATCACTTCCCTGCAGTCGCCCTTGAAGGTGGAGTTGTCGTAATCGCTCCAGCCATAACTGTCGACATAACGTTTGTGGGGGCGCAGCTTGCTGCTCAGGAAACTCCATTCCAGGCGTTCATCCGGATAGCGTATGTCGGCCAGGTCGAGCAGAGAATGGAACACGTTCTCCGTGGTCATCCGGGTGCGCCTATGGCGCAACAGCTGTTCCACCTTGTCCGGGTAGGCTTGCTTGTACAAATCGGAATACCACATCATGGCCGGTATATGGAATTCGAACTGGGTGTTGTGGCCGTGGAAGGCGATCTTGCAACTGCCGTCGTACAGCGTCTGGCCGTGGTCGGAGAAATACATCATGGCGCTCAGCTGCTTCGAATCCCTGAGGTTATCGATCACCTGCGACAGGAACCAGTCCACATACAGCACTGAATTGTCGTAGCTGTTGCTCAGGGCCGGCTTGTTCGCCAGGTTGGTGTAGGCCGGATGTTCGACCCCGAACAGCGAGGGCTGCCATTTGTCGAATGGCTGGGGGTAGCGGTGGCTGTAGTTCCAGTGGTTGCCCAGGGTGTGCAGCACGATCAGCTTCTTGGGCGCCGGATCGCGCATGGCCTTTTGCAGCTGCGGCAGCAGGATGGCGTCCAGGTTCGAGGTGTCGGTGAAACCGCCGAGGTTGAGGAATTGCACCACGTCGGCCTCGTTGGCGAATACCGATACAGGCGTATCGAATTTGCCGTACGACATCTGGTTCGAGATCCAGTAAGTCTTGAAGCCGGCTTCCTTGTAGCCGGTAATGAAGGATTTTTCGGCAAAACCGGCTTTCAGGCTTTCCGTCGCCGGCTTGCGCGACACGATGACCGGCACCGACAGCCGGGTTGCCGAGACCGAAGTGATGACATCGGTAAAGCTGACCAGGTTGCTTTCCTTGCTGAGCAAGGGATTGGTATCACGTTGATAACCATTCAGGCTCCAGCGGTCGTAGCGCGACGATTCGCCGATCACCATCACCACGATTTGCGGCGTGTTTTGCTGGCTGGCCTGGTGCGCGCCGAAGTGGAACTGGCTGTTCTTGTGCTCCAGGTCGTCCAGGTATTCCCGTTCTTTCCAGAAATCGTAGCCGCGTACTGCCAGCCCGAAGGGCCAGGTGCGGCTGACCGGTTCCGCTTCCAGCGGCGTGGCCGCCCATCTGGGCAGCTTGCCGAGGTGCATGCCCTGGCTATCCGGTACCGGCAGGGAGGTCGCCTTGCTGCTGGCGACAGCCGCGGACGCCGCCTGGATGCCGATTTCCTGGCCGTACAGCCAAACGCACAGGCCGATAGCGAGCACTGACCAACCAAACCAGCGGGAAGGTCCTTCCAGATCCAGGTCGCGGGTGCGGCTGGCCGCCAGCCAACTGAGCGCCCACCACAGCACCACCAGGGCCAGGATCAGCGCCAGCCACCAGATCTTGTTTCCCAGGAACTCCATCGCTTCGCCGGGGCTGGTCTCGGCGATGATGCCGAGATGGTGGGTGGAAATGCCCTGGCCGTAAAACTTGCGCAGGTAGATTTCGGTCGGCAGGGCCAGGAAGGCGGGGATCAGCAGCCAGTGAAACCAGGCGGGGCGCTTGAAAATCGACCAGATCACCAGCCAGAGCCCGATTTCGGTGAGGATGATGCGCAGCGGATGATCTATCGTCTGGCCGAACAGCAGGGGCACGAAGGGGACCAGGGACAGCGCCAGGTAGGTAACCAGTACGAACAGATTGTTGCGGCGAAACAAGGCGGGCATCATCGTGGAGAAAAATAGTCGAATCCCATTATCCCGCAAAGCCGCCGCCGGTAACCGCGCCGCATCAGATAAACACTGCTTTGCCGGCAGCGTCGGCTTGTAAAAAAGACAACGGTCTCAGCCGCTCTGGAGAAGCGCGGCGATCTGTTGTGTTTACGGGGCAGGCATCTGAGACTGCGGTTGACTGCAAGGCATCATGAGGATATACTCGCGGGTTCTCGATTGTAGGCTCTATGGGCCGAACGTTCTTTGGTCTGCTTCCGCTTCCCATGGCGCGTTTCTCCTCTACTGCCGAATCGAATTGTGCGCAGGGTTTTGTATGAATCGTATGATTCCTGGCGCAAGTATCTGTCCAATCCCGGACAACCGATTTCGGGATTGTTGTTATTAACGTCGTAATTTTGTTGGATATATAACGATGCCAACCATCAATCAATTGATTCGCCAGCCGCGCGTTTCTGCGGTCGTAAAGAGCAAATCACCAGCGCTGGAAAACAGCCCGCAAAAACGCGGCGTTTGCACCCGCGTTTATACGACAACTCCAAAGAAGCCTAACTCGGCTCTGCGTAAAGTTGCCAAAGTTCGCCTGACCAACGGTTTCGAAGTCATTTCGTACATCGGCGGTGAAGGCCATAACCTGCAAGAACATAGTGTCGTGCTGTTGCGCGGCGGCCGTGTAAAAGACTTGCCGGGTGTGCGTTACCACATGGTTCGCGGTGCACTGGATACCCAGGGCGTCAAGGATCGTAAGCAAGCACGTTCGAAGTACGGTGCAAAGCGTGCCAAGGCTGCAAAGAAATAATAGTTTTCGCCAGGCGTAAGCCGAACGAAACAAGTGTCGGCTCCGGATGAGCCGAGTAAGTGGGTGGCTATGATGGCTGTCCGCGAGCGTGCAGATACAAAAGATCTGTCGCTCAACTGAAGATTGAAAGGAATTGAAATGCCACGTCGTCGTGAAGTTCCCAAGCGGGAGATTCTGCCGGATCCGAAATTCGGTAATGTTGATGTTGCGAAATTCGTCAACGTCCTGATGTTGTCCGGTAAGAAATCGGTCGCAGAAAACATCATTTACGGTGCCTTCGAGCACATCCAGACCAAATCCGGCAAAGATCCGCTGGAAGTGTTTGCACTTGCCATCGGCAACTGCAAGCCGCTGGTTGAAGTGAAGTCGCGTCGCGTTGGTGGTGCAAACTACCAGGTGCCAGTTGAAGTTCGTCCTGTCCGTCGTATGGCTTTGTCGATGCGTTGGTTGCGTGAAGCAGCTAACAAGCGCAGCGAAAAATCGATGCCGCAACGTCTGGGTGGCGAATTGCTGGAAGCCGCAGAAGGTCGCGGCGGCGCAATGAAAAAGCGTGACGAAGTTCACCGTATGGCAGAAGCGAACAAGGCGTTCTCGCACTTCCGCTTCTAATAGACTGGACAGCCGCCTCCCTGAATCGAGACGTCTGTCCGCATCTGAAATTTGTTCGAGCCGAGCGCATATTTTTATCAAAAATGGCGCTCGGTTTCGTGCATTAAAAGACTTAGGAATAAATCATGGCTCGCAAGACCCCCATTGAGCGCTATCGCAATATCGGTATCTCCGCTCACATCGATGCAGGTAAAACCACGACTACAGAACGCGTTCTGTTTTATACCGGTGTGAATCACAAAATCGGTGAAGTCCATGATGGCGCCGCCACCATGGACTGGATGGAACAAGAGCAAGAGCGCGGCATCACCATTACTTCCGCTGCTACGACCTGCTTCTGGAAGGGTATGGCGGGTAATTTCGCTGAGCACCACATCAACATCATCGACACCCCGGGCCACGTTGACTTCACGATTGAAGTCGAGCGCTCGATGCGTGTTCTGGATGGCGCCTGCATGGTTTACTGTGCGGTCGGCGGCGTGCAGCCACAGTCGGAAACAGTTTGGCGCCAAGCTAACAAGTACAAGGTTCCACGTCTGGCGTTCGTCAACAAGATGGACCGCACCGGCGCGAACTTCTTCAAGGTTTTCGAGCAGATGCGTGCTCGCCTGAAGGCCAACCCTGTGCCAATGCAAGTGCCTATCGGCGCCGAAGACAAGTTTGAAGGCGTGATCGACCTGGTCAAGATGAAGGCTATCTACTGGGACGACGCTACCCAAGGCATGAAGTTCGACTACCGTGAGATTCCTGCCGAGCTGGCTGCAGAAGCTGCCAAATGGCGTGAAAACATGGTTGAAGCCGCTGCTGAAGCATCGGAAGAACTGATGAACAAGTACCTGGAAGAAGGCGACCTGACCGAAGCCGAAATCAAGGCTGCGATCCGTCAACGTACCCTGGCCAGCGAAATCGTGCCGATGATGTGCGGTACTGCGTTCAAGAACAAGGGCGTGCAAGCCATGCTGGACGGCGTGATCGAGTACCTGCCGTCGCCGCTGGACATTCCGCCGGTACCGGGCCTGGACGAAGATGATGAGCCGATCTCGCGTAAGCCGGAAGACGGCGAAAAGTTCTCCGGCCTGGCGTTCAAGATCGCAACCGATCCGTTCGTTGGCCAGATCTGCTTCATGCGCTGCTACTCGGGCACCTTGAATTCGGGCGACACCGTGTTGAACTCGATCAAGGGCAAGAAAGAGCGTATCGGCCGTATCGTGCAGATGCACGCGAACCAGCGCGAAGAAATCAAGGAAATTCTGGCAGGCGACATCGCTGCGCTGATCGGGATGAAGGATACGACTACCGGCGACACACTGTGCGACGCCAATGCATTCATCATCCTGGAACGCATGATATTCCCTGAGCCGGTGATTTCGCAGGCAGTTGAGCCTAAGACCAAGCAAGACCAGGAAAAAATGGGTCTGGCCTTGAATCGCCTGGCTGCTGAAGATCCATCGTTCCGCGTGCGTACTGACGAAGAATCGGGTCAAACCATCATCGCCGGTATGGGCGAGCTGCATCTGGACATTATCGTCGACCGCATGAAGCGCGAATTCGGCGTTGAAGCGACTGTCGGTAAGCCACAGGTTGCCTACCGCGAAACCATCCGCAAGACTTGCGAAGAAATCGAAGGCAAGTTCGTCAAGCAATCGGGTGGTCGTGGTCAGTACGGTCACGTGGTTCTGAAGATCGAGCCGCAAGAACCAGGCAAGGGTTTTGAGTTCGTTGACGCGATCAAGGGCGGCACCGTTCCACGCGAATACATCCCTGCAGTTGAAAAGGGTGTGCGCGAAACACTGAACACCGGCGTGTTGGCCGGTTACCCGGTGGTTGACGTCAAGGTAACCCTGTTCTTCGGTTCTTACCATGATGTCGACTCGAACGAAAATGCGTTCCGCATGGCCGCTTCGATGGCGTTCAAGGATGGCTGCCGCAAGGCCAGCCCGGTTATTCTGGAGCCGATGATGGCTGTTGAAGTCGAAACTCCGGAAGACTACGCCGGTACCGTGATGGGCGATCTGTCGTCGCGTCGCGGCATGGTGCAAGGCATGGATGAAATCGCAGGCGGTGGCGGCAAGATCATCAAGGCTGAAGTGCCGCTGTCGGAAATGTTCGGTTACTCGACTTCGCTGCGTTCGGCCACTCAAGGCCGCGCAACTTACTCGATGGAATTCAAGCATTACTCCGAAGCGCCGAAGAACGTTATCGATGCAATCGTAACGTCCAAGGCTAAGTAACAGGCAAGCAACCCTTGCCCGCCAAGAGCGGGCAAGGGCTCAAATGTTTCACTCATTGTTTAACGACATCGTTCTTTTTGAAGGAAGAATAAAATGGCAAAAGGTAAATTCGAGCGGACCAAGCCGCACGTCAACGTTGGCACTATCGGCCACGTTGACCACGGCAAGACCACGCTGACAGCAGCGATCGCGACAGTATTGTCGAAGAAATTTGGCGGCGAAGCCAAAGCGTACGATCAGATTGACGCAGCGCCAGAAGAAAAAGCGCGCGGCATCACGATCAACACTGCTCACGTTGAATACGAAACTGCAAACCGCCACTACGCCCACGTTGACTGCCCAGGCCATGCTGACTATGTGAAAAACATGATCACCGGCGCGGCGCAGATGGACGGTGCGATCCTGGTGTGTTCGGCAGCTGACGGCCCAATGCCACAGACCCGTGAACACATCCTGTTGTCGCGTCAAGTTGGCGTGCCATACATCATCGTGTTCCTGAACAAAGCGGACATGGTCGACGACGAAGAGTTGCTCGAGCTGGTTGAAATGGAAGTGCGCGAGCTGTTGACCAAGTATGATTTCCCAGGCGACGACCTGCCAATCATCAAGGGTTCGGCGAAGCTGGCTCTGGAAGGCGACACTGGCCCATTGGGCGAGCAAGCCATCATGGCACTGGCTGAAGCACTGGATACTTACATCCCGACACCGGAACGTGCTGTTGACGGCGCCTTCCTGCTGCCAGTGGAAGACGTGTTCTCGATCTCGGGCCGCGGTACTGTTGTGACCGGTCGTATCGAGCGCGGTATCGTCAAGGTTGGCGAAGCACTGCAAATCATCGGTATCCGTGATACGCAAGATACCACCTGTACTGGCGTTGAAATGTTCCGCAAGCTGCTGGACCAAGGTCAAGCAGGCGACAACGTTGGTGTGTTGCTGCGCGGTACCAAGCGTGAAGACGTAGAGCGGGGCCAGGTATTGGCCAAGCCGAACTCGATCAAGCCGCACAAGCATTTCACAGGCGAGATCTATGTTCTGTCGAAAGACGAAGGCGGCCGCCATACACCGTTCTTCAACAACTATCGTCCACAGTTCTACTTCCGTACAACGGACGTGACTGGTTCGATCGAGTTGCCAAAGGACAAGGAAATGGTCATGCCAGGCGATAACGTGTCGATCACAGTAATGTTGATCAACCCGATCGCGATGGAAGAAGGTCTGCGTTTCGCGATCCGCGAAGGTGGCCGTACTGTTGGTGCAGGTGTCGTTGCCAAGATCCTGCCTGACGCGTAATAGCAACACTGTAGTGCAACAGGCAAGCCGCCTCGGCGGTTTGTCAATGTAACAATATGCCGTGGGTGGCGTTCATCCACGGTTCGTTCTTTAAAGGAAAATCATGTCCGCTGCTAACCAAAAAATCCGTATCCGCCTGAAGGCTTTCGACTACAAGCTGATCGACCAGTCCGCACAGGAAATCGTTGATACAGCCAAGCGCACCGGCGCGGTTGTCAAAGGCCCAGTGCCTCTGCCGACACGTATCCAGCGTTTTGACGTATTGCGTTCGCCGCACGTCAACAAGACATCGCGCGACCAGTTCGAAATCCGCACCCACCAACGCCTGATGGACATCGTTGACCCAACCGACAAGACTGTCGATGCGTTGATGAAGCTGGACCTGCCAGCTGGCGTAGACGTGGAAATCAAGCTGCAGTAATAAATTTGCAACAAGCAATACCAGCGAAATATCAAAGAAATATCATTGTGGGGCAGAATTGCCCGGGCAGGGTTTAAGAGCTACCGAGGGGTGGCGAATTACACTTCCCGTGCAGCTCTGTCCCCAGCTATTTATAGGTGTTTTTCAGGTGTTGTAAATCAGCCTTAACCGCCGGATCTTTGACATACCACGACAAAGATGGTCTTGCAAATAAATATTTGCGCGGTTATACTGATCGGCTTCGGTGCGATTGCCGACGGATTTCGTCTTTGCAGTCGTGCTTATTTTAGTTGTACAAACATCAGCCCCGCCCAATCGTAGGCGGGAATGGAGAAAAACAATGAGCTTAGGCCTTGTTGGTCGCAAGGTTGGTATGATGCGCATCTTCACGGAAGATGGGGATTCAATCCCAGTAACCGTGTTGGACGTGTCGAACAACCGCGTGACCCAAATCAAAACGCCTGAAACAGACGGTTATACCGCTGTTCAAGTTGCATTCGGTTCGCGTCGCGCTTCACGCGTGACTAAAGCCGCCGCTGGTCACTACGCCAAAGCTGGCGTCGAGGCTGGTACCATCCTCAGAGAATTCCGCATTGATTCAGCCAAGGCTTCCGAACTGAAGGCCGGCGAAGTTATCGCCGCCAGCCTGTTCGAAGTCGGTCAAAAGGTTGACGTTCAAGGTGTCTCGATCGGTAAGGGTTACGCTGGTACCATCAAGCGTCACAACTTTGCATCCGGTCGTGCCAGCCACGGTAACTCCCGTTCGCATAATGTTCCAGGTTCCATCGGTATGGCGCAGGATCCAGGTCGCGTTTTCCCTGGTAAGCGCATGACCGGTCACATGGGTGACGTTACTGTAACCACGCAAAACCTCGAAATCGCACGTGTTGACGCTGAGCGCCAACTGCTGCTGGTCAAGGGTGCGGTTCCAGGCGCCAAGAACGGCCAAGTCGTGGTCAGCCCTGCGATCAAAATCAAAGCTAAGAAGGGAGCCTAATTCATGGAACTCAAGCTCCTGAATGACCAAGGTCAAGCTGCTTCGAACGTTGCTGCTCCGGATACCATTTTCGGCCGCGACTACAACGAAGCCCTGATTCACCAGGTCGTAGTTGCTTACCAGGCTAACGCTCGCAGCGGTAACCGTAAGCAAAAAGACCGTGAAGAAGTTCATCACACGACTAAAAAGCCATGGCGCCAAAAGGGTACTGGCCGCGCTCGTGCCGGTATGTCGTCTTCGCCACTGTGGCGCGGCGGTGGTCGGATTTTCCCGAACTCGCCTGATGAAAACTTCACGCACAAAGTAAACAAGAAGATGTATCGCGCAGGTCTCTGCTCGATTCTGTCGCAGTTGGCACGCGAAGGTCGTCTGTCGGTCGTCGAGAATTTCTCGGTCGAAGCGCCAAAGACCAAGTTGCTGTCACAAAAGCTGAAGACCATGGGTCTGGATTCCGTGTTGGTGATTACCGACAACCTGGAAGAAAACCTGTTGTTGGCGTCGCGCAACCTGCCAGGTTTCCTGGTATGCGAGCCGCGTCACGCTGATCCAGTATCGCTTGTGTTCTACAAGAAGATCCTGATCACCAAGCTGGCTTTGGCGAAGATTGAGGAGATGCTGGCATGAACGCAATTAAACATAGCGAAGAACGCTTGATGAAAGTGTTGCTGGCGCCGGTGATTTCCGAAAAGGCAACGATGGTTGCGGAGAAGAACGAGCAAGTCGTTTTCCGTATCGCACCAGACGCTACCAAGCTGGAAGTCAAGGCTGCTGTCGAACTGCTCTTCAAAGTTCAAGTCGAGTCGGTACAAGTTGCCAATCGCCTGGGTAAACAAAAGCGTAGCGGCAAGTCCATGGGCCGCCGCAACCATACCCGCCGCGCATTCGTATGCTTGAAGCCGGGTCAAGAGATCAACTTCACCGAGGAGGCTAAATAATGGCACTCGTTAAAGTTAAACCAACCTCGCCGGGCCGCCGTGGCATGGTCAAGGTCGTTAATCCCGACCTGTACAAAGGCCGTCCATTTGCTGCCCTGATCGAGAAGAAGTCGAAAACAGCTGGTCGTAACAACAACGGTCATATCACTACTCGCCACATCGGCGGTGGTCATAAGCAACATTACCGCCTGATCGACTTCAAGCGCACCAAGGATGGCATTCCTGCGAAAGTGGAACGTATCGAATACGATCCAAACCGCACTGCGAATATCGCCCTGTTGTGCTACGCCGACGGCGAACGTCACTACATCATCGCCACTAAAGGCATGGCTGTAGGCGACCAGGTAATGAGCGGCTCGGAAGCGCCGATCAAATCCGGCAACTGCCTGCCAATCCGCAACATTCCGGTTGGTACGATTCTGCATTGCGTCGAAATGCTGCCAGGTAAGGGTGCCCAGATGGCCCGTACCGCCGGCGCCGGCGTTGTGCTGATGGCCCGTGAAGGTACTTACGCTCAGATTCGTTTGCGTTCCGGTGAAGTCCGCCGCGTTCACATCGAATGCCGCGCTACCGTAGGTGAAGTCGGCAATGCCGAACACAGCCTGCGCAAGATCGGTAAAGCGGGTGCGATGCGTTGGCGTGGTGTTCGTCCTACCGTTCGCGGTGTGGTCATGAACCCGGTCGACCATCCTCACGGTGGTGGTGAAGGCAAGACCGCAGCTGGTCGTCATCCAGTTTCGCCATGGGGTCAACAGACGAAGGGTAAGAAGACACGCAGCAACAAGCGTACTACTTCCATGATCGTCTCGCGCCGTGGCAAGAAATAAGGGGTAACACATGACACGTTCATTGAAAAAAGGGCCGTTCTGCGACGCCCATCTGGTGAAAAAAGTTGAAACTGCGCAAGCGGTCAAAGACAAAAAGCCAATCAAGACTTGGTCCCGTCGCTCGACCATCATGCCGGATTTTATCGGCCTGACGATTGCTGTGCATAACGGCAAACAACACGTCCCGGTATATGTGTCCGAGAACATGGTTGGTCACAAGCTCGGCGAATTCGCGCTGACCCGTACGTTCAAGGGTCATGCTGCTGATAAGAAGGCTAAGAAATAAGGTCCGATGATGGAAACTAAAGCTACCCTCCGCGGCGTGCGCCTGTCGGCCCAAAAGGGCCGTCTGGTCGCCGACCTGATTCGCGGCAAAAAAATTGATCACGCACTTAACATCCTGGCCTTCAGCCCGAAAAAAGGTGCAGCTATCATCAAGCGTGTTCTGGAATCCGCAATTGCGAATGCCGAACACAATGACGGTGCTGATATCGACGAGCTGAAAGTCACGACGATATATGTGGAAAAAGGTTCGGTCCTCAAGCGCTTCACAGCGCGTGCTAAAGGCCGTGGCGATCGTATCTCGAAGCAATCCTGTCACATTTACGTGACTGTCGGAAACTAAGGAGTCACGATGGGACAGAAGATTCATCCAACCGGTTTTCGCCTTGCGGTTACACGTAACTGGGGATCCCGCTGGTATGCAGGCAATAGCAATTTTGCCCAAATGCTCGGCGAAGATCTGAAAGTACGCGCTTTCCTCAAGAAAAAACTGAAGAACGCATCGGTCGGCCGCGTTGTTATCGAGCGTCCTGCAAAGAACGCACGCATCACGATTTACAGCTCGCGTCCTGGTGTCGTTATCGGTAAAAAAGGCGAGGACATCGAAGTACTGAAGTCCGCGCTGACCAAGCTGATGGGTGTGCCGGTTCACGTTAATATCGAAGAAATTCGTAAACCTGAAATCGACGCACAACTGATCGCTGACTCGATCGCGCAACAGCTCGAAAAACGCATCATGTTCCGCCGCGCGATGAAACGTGCGATGCAGAACGCAATGCGTCTGGGCGCGCAAGGGATCAAGATCATGTCGTCCGGTCGTCTGAACGGTATCGAAATCGCACGTACCGAATGGTACCGCGAAGGTCGCGTACCGCTTCACACACTGCGCGCTGACATCGACTACGGTTTCGGCGAAGCTGAAACCACATACGGCATTATCGGCATCAAAGTCTGGGTTTACAAGGGTGATCGTCTGGCTAACGGCGATGCGCCGGTAATCGACGTACCTAACGACGATGACAAGAAACGCCGTGGTCCACGTCGTGATGATGGCAAACCAGCTGGTCGTCCACGTGCTAAAACTACAACGGCAGGTCCAGGAGCGCCAGCTGCGCGTCCAGCCCGTGCCAAGAAGCCGGATGGCGCTGCTGAAGGTGTTGCTGTTGCTGCGCCGGCTGAGAAAGCAGGAGAATAATCATGCTGCAACCAGCACGCAGAAAATATCGTAAAGAGCAAAAGGGCCGCAACAAAGGCATTTCGCATTCGCGCGGCACTGCCGTGTCGTTCGGCGAATTTGGCTTGAAGGCGATTGGCCGCGGTCGTATCACCGCGCGTCAGATTGAAGCAGCTCGTCGCGCAATGACCCGTCATATCAAACGGGGTGGTCGTATCTGGATTCGCATTTTCCCGGATAAGCCAATTTCGCAAAAGCCTGCCGAAGTCCGTATGGGTAACGGTAAGGGTAATCCCGAGTACTACGTGGCTGAAATCCAGCCAGGTAAAATGCTGTACGAGATGGATGGCGTCGATGAAACACTGGCGCGCGAGGCATTCCGTTTGGCTGCAGCTAAATTGCCATTGTTGACCACGTTCGTCGTGCGTCAAATTGGCCAATAATTGGAGTTAAACATGAAAGCATCTGAACTCCGCGACAAAGATCAAGCGGCCTTGACGAAAGAGCTGAACGAATTGCTGAAGGCGCAGTTTAGCCTTCGCATGCAAATCGCTACTCAGCAATTGAGCAATACGTCGCAATTGAAAAAAGTTCGTCGCGATATAGCACGGGTCAAGACCGTCATCAATTCGAAGGGCGCCCTGTAATGAACGATCAAGTGAAACAAGCGCTCAAGCGCACGCTGGTTGGTAAAGTTGTGTCCGATAAAATGGACAAGACTGTTACCGTCCTGATCGAACGCCACGTCAAGCATCCTCTGTATGGCAAAATCATCGTGCGTACCAACAAGTACCATGCACATGACGAAACCAACCAGGCCAAGGAAGGCGACGTAGTCGAGATCCAAGAAGGACGTCCAATCTCCAAGACTAAAGCTTGGAGCGTGACACGTGTGGTACAAGTGGCACAGGTCCTGTAAGTATTTGTTGCGAGCCAAGCATTTTGATGTAATAATGCTTGGCTTCGCTCCTGTTGGCTTCCGACAAGAGCGAAATGAACACCCTGCAGTATCTAGCAAGAAGTTTTGGAAGTCGTCCACCTAAGCAGTGCGCTCAGCAGAGTTGCCCTGACAGGACCAAGACTGACCGTAAATCCGCATCGTGCGGCAGCGAGTTAAGTTGGGAAAGAAAATATTATGATTCAAACGGAAAGCCGGCTCGAAGTAGCCGACAACACTGGTGCACGCGAAGTTATGTGCATCAAAGTTCTGGGTGGTTCCAAGCGTCGCTATGCCAGCATTGGTGATGTGATCAAGGTTACCGTCAAAGTGGCAGCGCCACGTGGTCGCGTCAAAAAAGGCGAGATCTATAACGCCGTTGTCGTGCGGACCGCTAAAGGCGTTCGCCGTCAAGATGGTTCGCTGGTCAAGTTCGATGGCAATGCAGCAGTGCTGCTGAACGCGAAGCTTGAGCCAATTGGTACGCGTATTTTTGGACCAGTCACTCGTGAACTGCGCACTGAGCGCTTCATGAAGATTGTGTCGCTCGCGCCTGAAGTGCTGTAAGGAGTCGAGATGGATAAGATTCGGAAAAGCGACGAAGTAATCGTCCTGACTGGTAAAGACAAGGGCAAGCGCGGTGTTGTAAAGCAACGCGTTGATGCTAACCACGTTGTCGTAGAAGGCATCAACGTTGCTAAAAAAGCAACCAAGCCGAACCCGATGACTGGTGTAACTGGTGGCATCATTGACAAGTTGATGCCAATTCACGTGTCAAATGTTGCGTTGTTCAACGCTGCAACTGGCAAGGCAGATCGCGTTGGTTTTAAAGACGTGGACGGCAAGAAAGTCCGCGTTTTCAAGTCCAGTGGCGAAGTTGTTAAGGTTTAAGAGATCATGGCCCGTCTCCAAGAATTCTATAAAGAAAAAGTCGTTACCGACCTGACAGCGAAATACGCTTACAAGTCCGTAATGGAAGTGCCGCGCATCCTGAAGATCACCCTGAACATGGGTCTGTCGGAAGCGATTGCGGACAAGAAGATCATTGAACACGCTGTTGGCGATTTGACCAAGATTGCAGGTCAGAAGCCAGTCGTGACCAAGGCACGGAAAGCTATCGCGGGTTTCAAGATCCGTGAAGGCTATCCAATCGGTTGCATGGTTACATTGCGTGGCGCTCAGATGTACGAGTTCCTGGATCGCCTGATCACTGTCGCGCTGCCGCGCGTTCGTGACTTCCGTGGCGTTTCCGGTCGCGCATTTGACGGTCGTGGTAACTACAATATCGGCGTGAAAGAGCAAATCATTTTCCCCGAAATTGAGTACGACAAGATTGATGTGTTGCGTGGTATGAATATCAGTATCACGACGACTGCAAAGACCGACGATGAAGCAAAATCGCTTCTCGCCGCATTTAAATTTCCGTTCAGAAACTGAGGTTGCCATGGCAAAACTGGCACTGATTAACCGTGAACAAAAGCGCGCTGACCTGGTAAAGAAATACGCCGGCAAGCGTGCCGAGTTAAAGGCAATCATTGATGACCAATCGAAGTCGGAAGAAGAGCGCTACGAAGCTCGCTTGAAATTGCAAGCGCTGCCACGTAACTCGGCTCCGACCCGTCAACGTAATCGTTGCTCCCTGACTGGTCGTCCACGTGGCACTTTCCGCAAGTTCGGTCTGGGCCGTATTAAGCTCCGTGAAATCGCCATGCGTGGCGAAATTCCGGGTATGACTAAAGCAAGCTGGTAATAGGAGAATATGCAATGAGTATGAGCGATCCTATCGCCGATATGCTGACCCGTATCCGCAATGCGCAAGTAGTTCACAAGACAACCGTGGCAATGCCATCGTCGAAGGTCAAGATTGCGATTGCCAACGTCCTCAAGGACGAGGGTTACATTGAAGATTTCGCTGTCGCAGAAGAAGGCGGCAAAGCGGAACTCAAAATCGGTTTGAAGTATTACGCCGGCCGTCCTGTTATCGAACGTCTTGATCGTGTATCCCGTCCAGGGCTGCGGATCTACAAGGGCAAAGATGACATCCCTAACGTGATGAACGGCTTAGGTGTGGCAATTATTTCGACACCTGCGGGTGTCATGACGGACCGCAAAGCGCGCGCAACCGGTGTCGGTGGCGAAGTTATTTGCTACGTCGCCTAAGGAGTGCAACATGTCTCGTGTAGGTAAAATGCCGATTGCACTGCCAACTGGCGCGGAAGCGACCATTACAGCAGCGCAGATCACAGTTAAGGGCCCATTGGGCTCGCTTTCCCAGGCTTTGAATGGCCTGGTAAAAATCGAAAACAACAACGGCACGCTGAATTTCGCTGCCGCTGACGACAGCCGCGAAGCCAATGCGATGTCCGGCACCTTGCGTGCTCTGGTCAACAACATGGTCAATGGCGTAACCAAGGGTTTCGAAAAGAAGCTGAACCTGGTTGGCGTGGGTTTTCGTGCGCAAGCACAAGGTGACAAGTTGAATCTGTCGCTCGGTTTCTCGCATCCGGTGGTTCACCAAATGCCGCAAGGCGTGACAGTGGCAACCCCGACGCAAACCGAGATCCTGATCAAGGGTATCGACAAGCAACGTGTTGGTCAGGTTGCTGCAGAAGTTCGTGCTTACCGCGAACCTGAGCCGTATAAGGGCAAGGGCGTTCGTTACTCGGACGAAGTGGTAATCCTTAAAGAAACCAAGAAGAAGTAATAGGGGTTGACGATGGATAAGAAACAATCACGTCTGCGCCGCTCACGCCAAACGCGTGCCAAGATCGCAGAGTTAAAGGTGAACCGCCTGGCAGTGCATCGCACCAACTTGCACATATACGCCAGCATCATCGGCCCTGACGCTAAAGTGCTGGCTTCGGCCTCCACACTGGAAGCTGAAGTACGTGCAGAACTGGCCGGCAAGTCCGGTGCAGGCGGCAATACGGCAGCTGCATCGCTGGTTGGCAAGCGCGTTGCCGAGAAGGCACTGAAAGCAGGAGTTACCGAAGTTGCGTTTGATCGCTCCGGTTTCCGTTACCACGGCCGCGTCAAGGTGCTGGCAGATGCCGCCCGTGAAGCCGGTCTGAAGTTCTAAGGAAGAATCGTCATGGCAAAAATGCAATCGAAAATGCAAAGCGATAAGCCGGATGATGGCATGCGCGAAAAAATGATCGCGGTCAACCGTGTGACCAAAGTGGTCAAGGGTGGTCGTATCATGGGTTTCGCAGCATTGGCTGTTGTTGGTGATGGCGATGGCCGTATCGGCATGGGCAAGGGCAAATCGAAAGAAGTGCCAGTTGCAGTGCAGAAGGCTATGGAAGAAGCCCGTCGCAAGATGATCAAGGTAACGCTGAAGAACGGTACATTGCAACACGCAATCTCCGGCAAGCATGGCGCCTCTTCGGTGCTGATGCTGCCAGCAAAAGACGGTACTGGCGTCATCGCCGGCGGTCCAATGCGCGCGATCTTTGAAGTACTGGGTGTGACGAACGTTGTGGCCAAGTCCACTGGTTCGACCAATCCGTACAACATGGTTCGTGCTACTTTGAACGGCTTGTCAAAGATGAACACGCCATCGGAAATTGCTGCCAAGCGCGGCAAGTCCGTTGAAGAAATTCTGGGCTAAGGTGATCAAAATGACAAAGACTGTAAAAGTACAATTGATCAAGGGTTTGATCGGCACGCGCGAAACTCATCGCGCGACAGTTCGCGGCCTGGGCCTGCGTCGTGTCAATTCGGTTTCCGAATTGCAAGACACCCCATCTGTGCGCGGCATGATCAATAAAGTGTCCTATCTTGTGAAAGTGGTGTCGTAAGCTTAGGCTTGCGAACGGAGCAAATTATGGAATTGAATACTATTCAACCTGCAGATGGCGCCAAGCATTACAAGCGTCGCGTTGGTCGTGGTATCGGCTCAGGTATCGGTAAGACAGCCGGCCGCGGTCACAAGGGTCAAAAATCGCGTTCGGGCGGTTTCCACAAAGTCGGCTTTGAAGGCGGTCAGATGCCTTTGCAACGTCGTTTGCCAAAACGCGGCTTCAAGTCGATGGCAACCCCGTTCAAGGCTGAAGTTCGCTTGTCGGACCTGGAAAACCTGCCGGTAACTGAAATTGATATCCTGGTGTTGAAGCAAGCTGGCGTGATCGGCGAGCTGGCACGAGTGGTACGCGTCATCCTGTCGGGCGAAGTCACCAAAAAGGTAACGCTCAAGGGTCTGATCGCTACCAAAGGTGCAAAAGCTGCGATTGAAGCAGCCGGCGGATCCGTAGCTTAATTTGTCGTTCTAACTCGTAGCAATGGAGCAATAATTGGCGACATCTCCCCAACTTGCAAAGAGTGCTGCGAGCGGCTTCCCTTGGGGCCGTCTGTGGTTCTTGCTTGCTGCATTGGTTGTATATCGTATTGGTGCTCACATTCCCGTACCGGGAATTGATCCATCGCAGTTGGCGCAATTGTTTAAGCAGCACCAGGGCGGTATTTTGGGCATGTTCAACATGTTCTCTGGTGGTGCGTTGTCGCGGTTCACCGTGTTTGCGCTGGGAATCATGCCGTATATTTCGGCATCGATCGTGATGCAATTGATGTCGATTGTGTCGCCTCAGCTGGAAGCGTTGAAGAAAGAAGGCGAGTCCGGTCGTCGCAAGATTACCCAGTACACCCGTTACGGTACGCTGTTGCTGGCGACGTTCCAGGCCCTGGGGATTGCCGTAGCACTGGAATCGCAACCTGGCCTGGTGCTGGATGCAGGCCTGGCTTTCCGCTTCACGACAGTTGTGACGCTGGTAACAGGAACAATGTTTTTGATGTGGTTGGGTGAACAGATTACCGAGCGTGGTCTTGGTAATGGTATCTCGATCATCATTTTTGCAGGTATCGCAGCTGGTCTGCCAAATGCGATCGGTGGGTTGTTCGGGCAGGTAAGTACCGGTTCCATGAGTGCCTTGTCGGCGATCCTGATTTGTCTGATCGCGGCCGGCGTGACATACCTGGTGGTGTTTATCGAACGTGGTCAACGCAAGATTCTGGTGAATTATGCCAAGCGTCAAGTGGGCAACAAGATTTATGGCGGTCAAAGCAGTCATTTGCCGCTGAAGCTGAACATGGCTGGTGTAATTCCTCCAATCTTCGCTTCCTCGATCATCTTGTTTCCTGCGACAATCACGAGTTGGTTTACTTCCGGTGATTCAACCAATCCGGTAGTCAACTTCCTCAAGGATATGGCGGCTTCATTGGCGCCAGGCGAACCGATTCATGCCTTGCTGTATGCGATTGCGATTGTGTTCTTCTGCTTTTTCTATACTGCGCTGGTATTCAACAGCAAGGAAACTGCAGATAACCTGAAGAAAAGCGGCGCGTTTGTGCCGGGGATTCGTCCAGGTGAGCAGACAGCGCGTTATATCGACAAGATCTTGATGCGCTTGACCCTGGTCGGTGCGGTCTATATCACGGTAGTGTGTCTGGTTCCGGAATTCTTGATCGCTCGCTGGAAGGTACCGTTCTATTTTGGTGGTACATCGCTGTTGATTATCGTAGTGGTCACCATGGACTTCATGGCACAGGTACAGAATTACGTGATGTCGCAGCAATATGATTCGCTGCTGCGTAAGGCAAATTTCAAGGGCGGCGTTTCGACGCGGTAAGTTGAGATGAACGACCAGAGGAACCAGTAGACCGAATGGCAAAAGACGACGTTATCCAGATGCAAGGCGAGATTCTTGAGAATCTCCCTAATGCAACATTTAGAGTCAAGTTGGAAAACGGACATATCGTCCTCGGTCATATTTCTGGCAAGATGCGCATGAACTATATCCGCATCCTGCCAGGAGATAAGGTGACAGTAGAATTGACACCTTATGATTTAAGCCGGGCACGGATTGTGTTCCGTACCAAGTAACTAATTTTATTAGTGTTGGGGACAGAGTAACGCTTCGCTTAACTCTGTCCCGCAAATTTTAGTGAAGAAAGAGGGCAAAAATGAAAGTGCTCGCATCAGTCAAGCGGATCTGCCGCAACTGTAAGATCATTAAGCGCAAAGGCGTAGTTCGCGTCATTTGTACGGAACCGCGCCATAAACAGCGCCAAGGTTAATTAACGTTATTGATCGAGGAATAACGAATGGCACGTATTGCAGGGGTCAACATCCCCAATCATCAGCACACCGTCATCGGCTTGACAGCCATCTACGGTGTTGGCCGCCCACGCGCACAAGAAATTTGCGACAGCACGGGTATTTTGACTACGAAGAAGATCAAAGATCTCGACGATAACGAGCTGGAAAAGCTGCGCGACGAAATTGCAAAATTCGTCGTCGAAGGTGACCTGCGTCGTGAACTGTCGATGAACATCAAGCGTTTGATGGATCTGGGTTGCTATCGTGGTATGCGTCATCGCAAAGGCTTGCCTTGCCGTGGCCAACGTACTCGTACCAATGCTCGTACCCGCAAGGGCCCGCGCAAAGCCGCTCAATCGCTGAAGAAATAATTAAGCTGCCACGGTCTCGTGGCAACTGATTGTTTTTAGGTAGTCGGATTCTAGGAAATTATTATGGCAAAGTCCCCAAATAACGCCGCAGCAGCACGTGTGCGTAAAAAAGTTAAAAAGAACGTTGCTGAAGGCATCGCGCACATCCACGCGTCTTTCAACAACACCATCATCACGATTACCGATCGTCAAGGTAATGCGTTGTCGTGGGCGACATCTGGTGGCGCTGGCTTTAAAGGCTCCCGCAAGTCGACTCCATTTGCAGCGCAGGTTGCAGCCGAAGCCGCTGGTAAAGTGGCTGTGGAATGTGGCGTGAAGAACCTGGAAGTACGCATCAAGGGCCCAGGTCCTGGTCGTGAATCCGCTGTTCGTGCGTTGAACAACCTGGGTATCAAGATCACCCAGATTCAAGACGTCACACCAGTGCCGCATAACGGTTGCCGCCCTCCAAAGCGCCGCCGTATCTGATATTGGTATCTGAATCTGTACAGATTTCGTTATTGCTCAGCAATAGCGTATGCAAGTAGCCCGCCAACGACCTTGGCGGGTTTTGTTCTTAAGCCCACTGTCTGGTTGAAGGTAAATCAGACTAGCGCCAGGCCGGCGATTATTCACTCAGATTCCGGCCGCAAAAGACAGTAATGTCCCGGCGTCATATTTTTAAAAGGAAGCATCGTGGCACGTTATATCGGACCTAAAGCAAAACTTTCCCGCCGTGAAGGCACGGACCTGTTCCTGAAGAGCGCACGCCGCTCGCTGGACTCCAAGTGCAAACTGGATTCCAAGCCAGGTCAGCATGGCCGCACCTCCGGCGCACGTACTTCCGACTACGGCAACCAATTGCGCGAAAAGCAAAAGGTCAAGCGTATGTACGGCATCCTGGAACGCCAGTTCCGCCGCTATTTCGCTGAAGCGGACCGTCGCAAGGGCAACACCGGCGAAACACTGCTGCGTTTGCTGGAAGCGCGTCTGGACAACGTTGTATACCGTATGGGCTTCGGTTCGACCCGTGCTGAAGGCCGTCAATTGGTCTCGCACAAGGCGTTCACCGTCAACGGCAACGTAGTCAACATCGCCTCTTACCAAGTGAAGACCGGCGACGTCATCGCCGTTCGCGAAAAGGCCAAGAAGCAAGTGCGTATCATTGAAGCGCTGTCGCTGGCTGAACAAGGCGGCATGCCATCGTGGGTTTCGGTTGATGCGAAGAAAATGGAAGGTACTTTCAAGTCCCTGCCAGACCGTAACGAAATCGCTAACGACGTCAACGAATCGCTGATCGTCGAACTGTATTCGCGTTAATTTTAGTTTTTCGGCTGCGCCTGGTTCCAGGTGCGGCCGTTTCATCAGGGTGCCTCTGACAATCCTAGTGATTGTCGGCGGCGCCCTTAATGCCATCAGCCTTATCGGTGTAACGAGCCGAGGGTATTGAAGAGGACATTTCATGCAAAACAGCTTGTTGAAGCCACGTATTATCGAAGTAGAAGCACTGGGTGCCGGCCACGCTAAAGTCGTGATGGAACCGTTTGAACGTGGCTACGGCCACACGCTGGGCAATGCGCTGCGTCGCGTGCTGCTGTCGTCGATGGTTGGCTATGCGCCGACTGAAGTGACGATCGCCGGCGTGGTTCACGAATACTCGTCGCTTGACGGCGTGCAGGAAGACGTAGTCGACATCCTGCTGAACCTGAAGGGCGTCGTGTTCAAGCTGCATAACCGCGACGAAGTAACACTGACATTGAAAAAAGATGGCGAAGGCGCTGTGCTGGCTTCCGACATCGATCTGCCGCATGACGTGGAACTGGTGAATCCGGACCACGTGATTGCCCACCTGACTGCCGGTGGCGCACTCGACATGCAGATCAAGGTTGAAAAAGGCCGTGGCTACGTGCCGGGCAACGTCCGCCGCCTGACGGAAGATGCCAACAAGACTATCGGCCGCATCATCCTGGACGCGTCGTTCTCGCCGGTCCGCCGTGTTTCCTACGCTGTTGAATCGGCGCGTGTGGAACAGCGTACCGACCTGGACAAGCTGGTCATCAACATTGAAACCAATGGCGTGATCACTCCGGAAGAAGCGATTCGCCAATCGGCGCGCGTGCTGGTGGATCAACTGAACGTGTTCGCTGCGCTGGAAGGCACTGAAGCTGCTGCTGAAGCTCCATCGCGCGCACCGCAAGTCGATCCTATCCTGTTGCGCCCGGTCGACGACCTGGAACTGACAGTACGTTCGGCCAACTGCCTGAAAGCGGAAAACATTTACTACATTGGCGACCTGATCCAGCGTAGCGAAAATGAACTGCTGAAGACGCCAAACCTGGGCCGCAAGTCCTTGAACGAAATCAAGGAAGTCCTGGCATCCCGTGGTTTGACACTGGGCATGAAGCTGGAAAACTGGCCGCCTGCAGGCCTGGAAAAGTAATATTTGTTGTTCAGCCAAGGGTGGGGTAGAATCTCGCCCTTGGATTTGTTTTACCCTTGTTGTATTCATTGTTGCACTTAATTTCAACCGGCCCGCGACCCAGGCAGCATGCCAAAGTCGATCGAAGAGCTGGATGTAAACTCAAAAACTGAAAGGAATTACCATGCGTCACCGTCACGGCCTTCGTAAATTAAATCGTACTTCTTCCCACCGCCTCGCCATGTTGCGCAACATGACTGTTTCGCTGCTGCGTCACGAAGCAATCAAGACCACATTGCCTAAGGCAAAAGAACTGCGTCGCGTGATCGAACCGATCCTGACACTGGGCAAGACCGACACCCTGGCAAACAAGCGCCTGGCATTCGCCCGCCTGCGCGACCGCGAAATGGTCCTGAAGCTGTTTGCTGAACTGGGCCCACGTTATGCAAACCGTAACGGCGGCTACCTGCGCATCCTGAAAATGGGTTTCCGCGTTGGCGATAACGCGCCTATGGCTTACATCGAACTGATGGACCGTCCGGAAATCAGCGACGACGCTGAAGTACCGACAGCTGACTAAGCTTAAGTATCCAAGCTGCGTTAAAATCAAAAGCCAGGCCTAGCCTGGCTTTTTTGCGTTCTGCGTGCCTGATGCGCTGTAAGGATAGATCAAAGAGTTCGACTATGTCAGATGCCTTGCTTATACTCACCAGCTTGCCCGATCTCGCCAGCGCGCAGGCATTGGCGCGGCAACTGGTGGAGCACAAGCTGGCGGCCTGCGTCAATCTCCTGCCGGCGGTGCAATCGGTCTATCGCTGGCAAGGCCAGGTGGAGCAAGCGCTTGAAACTACTTTGCTGATCAAGACCGTGGCGCACCGTTATGCGGAGCTGGAAAGTGCGATCAAGGCCGCTCATCCGTATGCCGTACCGGAAATAATTGCCCTACCGATCATGGCCGGCTTGCCAGCCTACCTGGACTGGATTACTGCAGAAACCCAAAAGGACGTGAATGTTTAAGTCTCTCAAGCAATTGTCTGTGCTGTTCGCCATGCTGTTCGCATTTACCCTGGCGCATGCCGATGAAGACGATTACCTGGCGCCGGAAGTAGCCTTCAAGTTTTCGGCGCGCATGGCCGACGCCAAGACCGCCGAAGTGACCTACGCGATTGCCGACGGTTATTACATGTATCGCGAACGTTTCCACTTCAAGGCCGAAGGCGCGACGCTGGGCGAACCGCAGATTCCGGCCGGCACCGTCAAGTTCGACCAGACCTTCAACAAGAATGTCGAAACCTATCATCACAGCGTCACCATCCGCCTGCCGGTCGAGGCAAACGGCAGCTTCACGCTGATTTCCACCGGCCAGGGCTGCGCCGACAAGGGCTTGTGCTATCCGCCCATGGATTCCAGCGCCAGCCTGTCCACGACCGGCGGCAATGCCGCTGGAGGGCTGCTGAGCGCGATGGGCATCGCCAAAGGCAACGGCGCCGCCATCGATACGCCGCAGGCAACGTCTGCAGCCAACGGCGGCAATGCCCCTGCGGCGGCGGTACAGGCTGCAGGCGGCACGCTCTCGTCCGCTGCGGCCGATACCGAAAGCGGCCGCATCGAATCGTCACTGAAGGGCGGCAAACTGCTGGTGATCATGCCTCTGTTCCTGCTGCTCGGCTTGGGACTGGCGTTTACCCCTTGCGTGCTGCCGATGGTGCCTATCCTGTCGTCGATCATTGTCGGCGAGGGCACCAAGGTCAGCCGCCGCCGCGGGTTCTTGCTGTCGCTGACCTATGCGCTGGGGATGGCGCTGGTTTATACCGCGCTGGGCGTTGCCGCCGGCCTGGCTGGCGAAGGCCTGGCCGCCACTCTGCAGAATCCCTGGGTGCTGTCAGCGTTCGCTTTGCTGATGGTGCTGATGTCGCTCTCCATGTTCGGTTTCTATGAGCTGCAGCTGCCGGCGGCATTCCAGACCCGGTTGACGCAAGCTTCCGGCCAGCAATCGGCCGGCAAGCTGATCGGCGTGTTTGTGATGGGCGCGATTTCGGCCTTGATTGTCGGACCATGCGTGGCGGCGCCGCTGGCTGGCGCCCTGGTGTATATCAGCCAGACCCGCGATGTGGTGATAGGCGGCAGCGCCTTGTTTGCGATGGCGGTCGGCATGAGCGTGCCCTTGATCCTGGTCGGCATTTCTGCCGGCTCGCTGTTGCCGCGCGCCGGCGCCTGGATGGAATCGGTGAAACGCTTCTTTGGCGTGCTGATGCTGGCGGTGGCCTTGTGGATGGTGGCGCCGGTGATGCCGGTGCTGGCGCAGATGCTGGGCTGGGCAGTCCTCGGCATAGGCTACGGCGCATTCCTGCTGTGGGGCAGATCGTCTGCCTGGTTCGCCAAGGCCTCCGGCGTGGTGTTCATGGTGTGCGGCGTAGTGCAGCTGGTCGGCGGCATCAGCGGCGGGCGCGACGTGCTGGCGCCGCTGGCGCATTTGGGTGGCGCGCAGCAAAGCGCGCATACGCAATTTGTCCGAGTCAAATCGGTGGCCGAGCTGGACGCTGCCCTGGCCCAGACCAATGGCAAACCGGCATTGCTGGATTTCTACGCCGACTGGTGCGTATCGTGCAAGGAAATGGAAAAATTCACTTTCACCGACCCACGGGTGCAAACGCGCTTCGGTGAAATGATATTGCTGCAAATCGACGTCACCGCCAACAATGCGGACGACAAGGCCATGCTCAAGCGTTTCAATCTGTTTGGCCCGCCTGGCATCATATTCTTTGATGGGCAAGGACGGGAAGTGCCTCAGGGACGGGTTATCGGCTATCAGAACGCCGATAACTTCTTGCGATCGTTGGCGGTTCTGAATAGCTGATTGCTATATTGCTCGGCTTTAGGTGCGGTTTATAAACTATTGTGGCCATTTTGTATCTAACCTGAGGTTATGTAGATAGTCGATAAAATTCTTTAGGCTGTGGCCGCCGTAAGGCTATAGTTTTAGTTCGATGCGTTTTTGCAATCCTCACGCAATCCCCCCATGCAATCCAAAGGAGACTGAAATGACTTTACGCCTTGGCGACGTCGCCCCCGATTTTGAGCAGGATTCTTCGCTCGGCAAGATCAACTTCTATGACTGGGCCGGCTCTTCATGGGTGGTGTTGTTTTCGCATCCGGCCGACTTCACGCCGGTCTGCACTACCGAACTCGGCCTGACTTCCAAGCTGAAATCGCAGTTTGAACAGCGCGGCGTCAAGGTGATCGCACTGTCTGTCGACCCTGCCGACAAGCATCAGGAATGGATCAAGGATATCAACGAAACGCAGAACACCGTAGTTGGTTTCCCCATCATCGCCGATGCCGACCGCAAGGTGTCCGAACTGTATGACCTGATCCATCCGAACGCCAGCGCAACGGCGACCGTGCGTTCGCTGTTCGTGATCGACCCGGCAAAGAAAGTACGCCTGATCATCACCTATCCGGCCAGCACAGGGCGCAATTTCGACGAGATCCTGCGTGTCATCGACTCCTTGCAGCTGACCGATAATTATTCGGTTGCGACGCCGGGTAACTGGAAGGACGGGGAAGACGTTGTGATCGTTCCATCGTTGCAGGATCCCGAAGTCCTGAAACAGAAATTCCCTAAGGGTTACAAGGCGATCCGTCCTTATCTGCGCTTGACTCCGCAGCCCAACCGCGACTGATTTTGCCGCCGCTTTGCAAGGCCAGGAAGTGAAAAAGCCCCGTCGAGAACGGGGCTTTTTATTGCCCCAAGAGGCTGCTCAGCGCCGTTCCAGCGCCTGGCTCTCCAGGTAACGGCGGCGCTGGAAGAACACCAGCATGCCGACCACGATCACCACCATGCTGCCCATCGTGATCCAGAATCCGGCATTGTTTTTCAGCAGCGGCATTTCGTTGAAGTTCATGCCGAAAATCCCGGTGATCAAGGTCAGCGGCATGAACAGCGCGGTGATGACCGTAAGCGTGCGCATGATCTCATTGGTGCGATGGGCCACCGCGGAAAAATGAATTTGCACTGCTGACTCGATCGACGATTCCAGCCGCCGTGCGTGGTTCAGCACGCGCGTTATATGTTCCATCACATCGTTGATGCGCACCAGCAGCAAGTCTTTGGCGCGGCTGATTTCAACGCCGTCGTCGATGTCGACAAAGTAGTCGCGCAGTTCCTGCATGGCGTCGTGCTGCTCTTCGCACAGGTTTTCCAGTTTGCGCAATTCAATCCGCGCATCCAGCAGCGCCATCCAGTCCTTGAACGGCCGGCGCGGATCGAGCAGCGCGCGCTGCCAGCGATCCAGTTGCGTCGTCAGTGGCTGGCGCAGGTCCAGGTACTGGTCGACCATGGCGTTGATGAGGCGCAGCAGCAGATCTTCCGGCGAGGTTGGCGGGCGTGTCGAATGCGGCGTCTTTTCAGTCTTGTTGCACAGGTCCAGCAGACGTGCGCGCGCCGCATCGATAGTGCGGCTGAAGCGTTCATGCACGGTGACCAGCGCATGGTCCATGATCAGGAACGTCACCGGCTGCGTCGCCAGTTTGCTCAAGGCTGCGGGAATCCGGCGTTTGCTGACTTCGCTTTCGGGCGCTGCAGCTGGTGGTGCAGCAATCTTGTCCGCGGCAATCGGGACGCCGTTTTCAGTCGTGCGAGGATTGCCGTTGCCGTTCAGCACCAGCTTGCGAAACACCACCATGCCGTAATCCTGGGTCGAATCGAAATACGAAGGATGGTTGGGGTTGAGCGTATCCGTCATGTGTGGATCGTAGATCTGCACGCCGGTGGCAAGCGTGATGGCGTTGCGCCAGGCTTCCGGATCGGCGCCTACTTCTTCGTGGGTGGCGTCGATCCAGAGGAAACCTTTGACCGGTACGGCATCTGGTATTTCCTTGCTTTGGCTGACCTGGTTGTCACTGATGAGAAAGATGTCCATGCATTGTCGAGAAGCGTTTAAATATGAGCCAGAGAGCGATCATCGACACCAGCGATACGGTAATGACGGCGCCCTGCAGCAGCGGTGACAAGGATACCCCACCAAACCAGACTTTGCCGATCGCCGCCCCGGCGCCGGTCGCCGCCAGGCGCAATGCTTCCAGGGCGATGTAACGCGGGCGCATTTCCATCAGGCCGCCGACTATCCATAACCCTGCCACCAGCCACGTGGCGTAAGCCAGCCCCAGCGGCAACGACATGGCGACCTGCGCCGCCAGGAAATGGGTGGTGACCAGCAATACGATGGTGAATTGCACCAGGCAGTAGACCTGGGCGGCCAGGCTTAGCAGCGGATGATACAGCGGCCGGGCGATATCGAAAGGCGTGCCCGGCCATTTTGCCGCGACGTCGGCTGGACGCCAGCCCGGCGCCTTCAGCCAGACTCGCAGCTTGTCGCCCGGGCGCTGCGCGCGCCAGGCATCCAGCCACAGCACTTTATAGACTTCGAAGTTGGCCCAGACCGGGTTCCAGCTGCGCAGGGGGCTGCGGGTGCCGTACACCACCGGATCCTGGTCGCGCTCTTCGATGAAGGTGCCGAACAGGCGATCCCACAGGATCAGGATGCCGCCGTAGTTCTTGTCCAGGTAAATATCGTTGACGCCGTGGTGCACGCGATGGTTCGACGGCGTCACCAGCACCCGGTCCAGCCATCCCAGCTTGCCTATCTGCTGGGTGTGCACCCAGAACTGGTACAGCAGGTCGATCAGCGCCACGGCGGCAAACACCTCCACCGGGTAACCAAGCACTGCCATCGGCACATAAAAGATCCAGCTCAGGAACGGACCGCTGCTGGTCTGGCGCAGGGCAGTGGAAAGATTGTAGTCTTCGCTTTGGTGGTGCACCACGTGGGCTGCCCACAAGACATTGACTTCATGGCCGCAGCGATGCAGCCAGTAATAGCACAGGTCGTAGAGCAGCAGGCCGGACAGCCATACCCAGATGCTGTCGGCCGGCAGCTTGAAGAGCCCGATGTGGCTTGCCAGCCAGGCGTAGATGCCGATGCGCAGCACTTGCATGAACACGCCGCTGACCTGGCTCAGGACGCCCAGGCTGATGCTGTTGATCGCGTCGTTGAGGCGGTAGGTATTGTGCCGCCGCAGCAGGCCGACGGCCAGCTCGATGACTATCAACAAAAAGAATACCGGCGTCGCCAGGGTAATCACTTTTTCTTGCATCTTTGTCTCCTGTCGCTTGCCGCGATCGATATTGTTGTTTTGCATGGTAACCGAAAGCCTGGGCAATGCAGGAGGAGGGTTTCCTCGAACAAAAAAAATGGAAGCCGAAACCGGGCTTCCATTTTTGCGCTGCATGCGGCAAGTGCCGCTATATGACGGTCCATTTAAAACATCTAAAACGCATAGCGTCCTTGTACATACACCATGCGCGGTGCGCCGACCATGCGTCCGGCGTTGCCGTCGACGTTGCGAGTGTAATAACGTTTGTCGGCCAGGTTGTTGATACCGGCCAGGATGTCGAAGCCTTTGGCGCCAGGGACTTTCCAGTCGACCTGGGTATTCCAGGTGCGGAAGCCGGGAATCTCGCCATTGCTGCCGTCGGCGCTTTCGGCGATGGTATTGGCGTTGTCGGCGAACTGCTTGCTTTGATGCGTGCTCGACAGGTTGAAGCCCCACGGACCGGTCTGGTAGCGCAAGCCGACGGTATCGGTGTTGCGCGAATAGAACGGCACATCCAGGCCGCGGGTCGCTCCGGATTCCTGCAGTGCACGGGTGTAGCTGTAGTTGGCGTACAGGTTCAGGCCGGCCAGTTTGCCGGCTTTATCGAAGGTATAGTCAACCGCGGTTTCAATACCCTGGTGCTTGGTTTTGCCAATGTTCATGAAGGTTGCCGGCACCGTTCCTGCAACCTGCTGGATCTGGTTATCAAAGCGCATGTCGAATACCGTCACCTCGGCCGACAGTTGGCGGCTCTTCCAGCGGGCGCCGGCTTCCACCGTTTTTGCCAGTTCCGGGATCAGCGGGTTGGTCGCCGACTGCGAGTTCAGCTGCAGGTTCTGCACCGGTCCGAACGAGGTCGTGTAGTTGGTGAACAAGGTCAGGTCCGGCGTCAGCAGGTAGGCGATATTCAGCGACGGCAAGGCCTTGTTGTTGGTGGTTTCGTAGGTGCTGCGCGCCTTCAGGTCGTCGCGGGTCGAGTTGATGTGTTCGAAGCGCACGCCTGGCGTGATACGCCATGCGCCAAACGAAATCTTGTCGTCGATATAGGCAGAATGGGCATCGGTGGCGTTGTTGAACGTGGTCTGCGGCGTCAGCGAGCCGCTGGCGATAGCCTCATTGAAGCTGTTGTCGTTGCCGCGCTCGCGGACATAGCGGTAGCCGACCGAGACGTCGTTGGTGGTCTGGCCCAGGTTGAAGCGTTGCGTGTAGCGTGGCTCGATGCCCAGCACCTCGTAATTGCGCGGCTGGTGCACCAGGTTGGCGCCGGAGATCAATACGCTCTGGCGGAAACTTTCGTTGTAATAGGTGCGGACTTCGAATTCCTGGGTGGCCGACAGCGTGTTGAGATAACCGGCGTCGATGCCTTTGCGGGTGCCGCTCCAGTAATCGGTGGGACGCGTATTCTGGAAAGGATCGGCATTGTATTGCGCCACGGTCAGGCCGCCGGGCGTGCGCGAGTTGACGTCGTAGTAGGACACTTTGCCGTAGAACTCCGAGTCCGGTGTCAGTTGGTAGCGGAATTTCAGCGCAAAATCGTTGACCGTTTCCCGGCTGCCGGCGCGCCAGCTGGAGCCGTCGGAACCGGAGTACAGCAGCGCCAGGCCAACGCCGTTGTCTAATTGGCTGCCGACGAATGCGCTGTATTGCCGGTTCGATTCGCCGCCGCCATAACCGTTGTAGCGCGCGCTGGCATCGCCGTTGAAGCCAGGTTCGGTTGGAATCGAACGGGTCTTGAAATTGATGATGCCGCCGACGTTCTGCGGACCATAGCGCACCGCGCCGCCGCCGCGCACAACGTCGATCGCTTCGATGTTGTTCAGGCTGACCGGCGCAAACGACAGTTGCGGCTGGCCATATGGCGCCACCGCCATCGGGATGCCGTCCAGCAGCACGGTAGAACGCGGCGAATAACGCCCGGTCAGTCCGCGCACGCCGATATTGAGCGAGATCGCGCTGCCGGCGGTGCCGGAGTTATCGGTCGACTGCACGCCGGGGATGCGGCGCATCACGTCGCCGATATTGGAAGCGCCGCTATTCTCGATTTCCTCTTTCTTGACCACGGTGCGTGCGCCCGGAAAGCGTTTCACGCTGTTTTGCAGGCCGCTGCCGAGCCAGTCGGCGCTGACCTGGATCGATTCCAGCGTCGAGGTGTCGGCATCGTCGGCTGCGACCGGAGCGGCAGCGGTTTGGGCCAGCCCAGGCAGGCTCAGGAAAGCGAGTGCGACCGCAGCCGAACAGCGGCGGACAATAAGGTGGTGAGGACTCTTGAGCGAGGTCATTGTTCTATTTCTTTGCAGGCTAGGGGAAATGCTGGTGCTGGCTGGTCTTGCTCACAGCGCGACCGTAGTCGGGTTTGAGAAGAATGGCTGACCGGAGATAAAGACGTGAATGATAATTATTATCGTCTATGCAGTCAAACCTAAATGCATGAACTTGCAATTATTGTGGCCAGGATGCAAAAAAGAGGAATTTGAAGCAGGTAAGAAGATTTTGCAGGCATATTCGACGACGTTGCTGAGTAGTAATGTCGTCGATGCACTCGATGGAAAACAGGGCCGTGTTTTTGTAATCCGGCACGGCCCTTTTTCCAGTAGCCGGCGTTTAGCCTTTTTTCAGGTGGCGGGCGATGTCCAGCGCAAAATATGTCAGCACGCCGTCGGCCCCGGCGCGCTTGAATGCCAGCATGGCTTCCATCATAGTCTTGTCATGGTCCAGCCAGCCGTTCTGGGCGGCAGCCTTGATCATCGCGTATTCGCCGCTGACCTGGTAGGCGAAGGTCGGCACCTTGAATTCGTCTTTCACGCGACGCACGATATCCAGGTAAGGCATGCCCGGCTTGACCATCACCATGTCAGCGCCTTCGGCCAGGTCCAGCGCGACTTCATGCAAAGCCTCGTTGCTGTTGGCCGGGTCCATCTGATAAGTGTTCTTGTTGCTCTTGCCAAGCGTGGCGGATGAACCCACGGCGTCGCGGAACGGCCCGTAAAACGCCGAAGCGTACTTGGCCGAATACGCCATGATGCGGGTATAGATGTGGTGGTGGGTTTCCAGGGCATGGCGGATGGCGCCGATGCGGCCGTCCATCATGTCGGAGGGCGCGACGATATCGACGCCGGCGTCGGCCTGCGTCAGCGCCTGCTTGACCAGGATGGCGCAGGTTTCGTCATTGAGCACATAACCGTCGGCATTCAGCACGCCGTCCTGACCGTGGCTGGTGTAGGGGTCGAGGGCGACGTCGGTCAGGATGCCGAGTTCGGGAAAGCGCTGTTTCAGTTCGCGCACGGCGTGCGGGATCAAGCCTTGCGGATTGGTGGCTTCGATGCCGTCCGGGGTTTTCAGCGACGGATTGATGACCGGGAATAAAGCGATGACCGGAATTCCCAAAGCCACGCATTCTTCTGCCACATTTAACAGCAGGTCAATTGACAGACGTTCAACTCCCGGCATCGAATTGATTTTTTCGCGCTGATTCTTGCCATCCAGTATGAAGACCGGATAAATCAGGTCGGCGGTGGTGATGGTGTTCTCCCGCATCATCGCGCGCGAAAACGCATCTTTGCGCATGCGGCGCATGCGGATGGCTGGAAACTGGGCGGTTTTCTGAGAATGTGGCATGTCGGTTTCTGAGATATCAAGTGGGTGGAAAGCGAACTTGCAGCTTACTTCGCTAATATTTTCGCCGAAAAATAAAAAAGTCGTGAACTTTTTCGGGTCAGTCCTTCTCCTAGCAATAGGTGCATCATTCGCCTCCCGCTTCCCTCCCTGAGCGGGGCCGTATCGCTTTTGGTGATAAGGCATTGTGCCCTGGAGATATTCCCCTTTCTCCAGGGCTTTTTTATGTTTAGTGCAGTTACTAAACTTTCTCTTCGTCGTCGCCCGCTGCAGTTGCGTCAGGCACATCACCGGCCGCGCCTGTCAGGCCAGCCAGTTCCAGGATTCGGTCATTGGCTTCTTCCAGCCCGCTGCGGTTCAGCGCCGAAAACAGCTGTGCGGTAAATGGCAGTTGCTGATTGTTTTCATCGACATAGCTCGCCAGGAAAGTACGGGCCTGGCGCAGCGCGTTGGTGGCGTCGTTGCGGTTGAGCTTGTCGGATTTGCTCAAGATGCAATGAATCGGCTTGCCGGTAGGCGCAAACCATTCCACCATTTGCACATCGAGTTCAGTAAACGGACGGCGCGAGTCGACGATCAGCACCAGCGCCGCCAACTGCTGGCGGCGGCGCACATAGTCGCCGAGCAATTGCTGCCAGTGCAGCTTGGCCGAACCGGACACTTCCGCATAGCCATAACCCGGGAGGTCGACCAGCAAGGCGCGGATCTCGTCGATCTTGGTTTCATCCTTGCGATGCTGGGCGACATGGGCGCCGCCTATGGAAAAATAATTGATGTGCTGGGTACGGCCAGGTGTTTTAGACGCAAAAGCCAGCTTCTTCTGATTGCACAAAAGATTGATGGCGGTCGATTTGCCGGCGTTGGAACGGCCGGCAAAAGCGATCTCCGGGACTTGCAAAGTTGGCAAGTCTCGAAGATGATTGACCGTGGTAAAGAAGCGGGCTTGCCAAAGTAGGGACATGGATTGAGCAGAAAATGCGGTAAGGGGAGGCAAAAATGCCGGAAAGCTATTGTACAATAAGGGGTTATGTACTGCTGTTCCGCTTAGCATTACCTTATACACGGCTGATGGCCTTTGGGAGCCAGGCGATCAGCTGATGTAGCTTAGCCGGCCAGCTTCGTCGCCACCGAATTCTAAAATCAAGTCTCAGGGTGTTTGAATGAACCGTGCGTTTTTTCCAGTAGTGACATCTTTCTTCGTTGCAGTGCTTGCGCTTTCCTCGGTTGCCCATGCGGCGGATGCGCCGAAGATTCAACCCGCCGGGCCTGCCAAAGCGGATCCAGCCAAGGGCGAAGCACTGTATACCAATGGCGACGCAGCGCGCAACATCACTGCCTGTGTCTCCTGCCACGGAGCTGCAGGCGCCTCGACCATCAGCGCCAACCCGAAACTGGGCGGCCAGCATGCGGCATATATCCACAAGCAATTGACGGATTTCCAGGGCGCCGGCCGCAGTAACCCGATCATGTCGCCGCTGGCCAAGTTGCTGACCGACGATGAAATGAAAAACATCGCCGCCTACCTGGATGCGCAGCCAGCCAAGCCGGGCGCCGCCAAGGACAAGGATAGCCTGGCGCTGGGCAAGAAAATCTATCGCGGCGGGATTGCCGAAAAGAGTGTTCCGGCCTGCGCCGGCTGCCACAGCCCGAACGGCGCCGGCATCCCGGCCCAGTTCCCACGCATCGGCGGCCAGCACCAGGACTACACGGTGACCGAGCTGACCAATTTCCGCACCGGCGCCCGCAAGAATGGCCCGATGATGGCGACGATCGCCAAGCGCATGTCGGATGATGAAATCAAGGCGGTTGCCGATTACATCGCCGGACTGAGATAAGAAAATAATAATAGTTCGCGAATTCAGGGGTGGCCTAGGCCGCCCCTTTTTCTTTTCAAAAAGACAAATTGGTTATGAGCACAAGTAACAGCGAAGTCAAGGTTGACGAGATAACTACAGCGGGAATCCAGTTGAAGACCAGCCGGCGCTGGCTGGCTGACGCGGTGGAATTATTGTCATCGATGCGGTTCGCCATCAGCCTGCTGACGATCATCGCGGTCGCCTCGGTGATCGGCACGGTGCTCAAGCAGAATGAACCGATGCCGAACTACGTCAACCAGTTTGGTCCGTTCTGGTTCGAGGTGTTCGGCAAGCTGGGTTTGTACGCGGTGTATTCATCCTGGTGGTTCCTGCTGATCATGACCTTCCTGGTGATTTCGACTTCCCTGTGCATCGCGCGCAATGCGCCGAAGATGATCAAGGACGTGCGCAGCTGGCGTGAAAACGTGCGCGAGCAGTCGCTGCGCAACTTCCACCACAAGGCGGAATGGACTTCGGCTACGGCGCCGGCCGAACTGGCGCGGCAGCTGGCGGAACGGATTGCCGCCAAGGGCTACAAGACCAAGCTGGTGGCGAAAGACAACGCCACCCTGATCAGCGCCAAGCAGGGCGCCGCCAACAAATGGGGCTACATCTTTGCCCACAGCGCGATCGTGATCATCTGCATCGGCGGCCTGCTGGATTCGGACCTGCCGATACGCGCCCAGCAATGGCTGTACGGTAAAACGCCGTTCAACGGCAACGGCATCATCGCCCAGATCCCGGAAGAGCACCGGCTGGGGCTGGGCAATCCCACCTTCCGCGGCAATACCCTGATCCCGGAAGGCTCCGCCAGCAGCACCGCCATCATCCCGCAAAAAGACGGCGTGATGATCCAGGATCTGCCGTTCACCATCCAGCTCAAGAAATTCATCATCGATTTCTACAGCACCGGCATGCCCAAGCTGTTCGCCAGCGAAGTGGTGATCCGGGATAACGCCGACGGCCATACTTTCGCGGCCACCATCAAGGTCAACCAGCCCTTGATCTACAAGGGCATCGCGGTCTACCAGTCGAGCTTCGAAGATGGCGGCAGCAAACTCAAGCTGACCGCCTATCCGATGGCCGGCGCCGGCACTGCCAGCTTCCCGGTGAGCGGCGAAGTCAACGGCACCACGCCGTTAGTCAATAACGGCAATACCGACTATACGATTGAATGGTCTGGTTTCCGTCCGTTTAACGTGGAAAATATGGCGCAATCGGGTGACGATCTGCGCGCCGTGACCAAGGCCAAGAGCCTCAACCAGCGCCTGGGCGAGGATCTGAGCAGCCACCTTGGCAATGCGGCGAAAAGCGCCAACAAGAAGGATTTGAGGAATGTCGGCCCTAGCGTGCAGTACAAACTGCGCGACAAGACCGGCCAGGCGCGCGAATTCAGCAATTACATGCAGTCGATCAAGGTCGACGATGCCTATGTGTTCCTGGCCGGAGTGCGCGACACGCCGGACGAGCCGTTCCGCTATTTGCGCATTCCCGCCGATGACGAAGATACCGTGCAAGAGTGGATGCGCATGCGGGCGGCGCTGCTGAATCCGGAATTGCGCCAGGCGGCGGCGCATCGCTATGCACAACGCGCGATTCCCGAAAGCCGGGAGGGCATCGCCACCCTGCGCGTACAGCTGGAGCAATCGGCCATGCGCGGTTTGTCTTTGTTTGCCGGCAGCGACAAACAGGTCGGCGGGCAGGCCGGCGAATTGGCTGGATATTTGGCGATTTCCAAGTTCCTGGAGCAAGTGCCGCCGCAGGAGCAGGAAAAAGCCGCGGACATTTTCATGAAGATCCTCAACGGCAGCATGTGGGACTTGTGGCAAGTTGCGCGGGAGAAAGATGGATTGAAGCAACTGCCGGCAGATGAAAAGCACGCCCGCTTCCTGCAGCTCGCCACCAATGCACTGTCGGATGCAAGCTTCTATAATGCGCCTGTATATCTGCAAATGACCGGTTTTGACGAGATCAAGGCGTCGGTGTTCCAGGTCACCCGTTCGCCGGGCAAGAAAGTGGTGTACCTGGGTTGCCTGCTGCTGGTGCTGGGCGTGTTCTCGATGCTGTATGTGCGTGAGCGCAGGTTGTGGGTGTGGATCCGTCCGGACCAGGATGCGGCTGGGCAGTCGCATGCATTGATGGCGATGAGCTCACAGCGTAAGACGCTTGATTTCGAAAAAGAGTTTGAAGTGTTAAGAACACAATTAAAGCAGTCTGAAGCATAGATTGCCGGCTCTGCGCGATTGCGGGGCAAGGCAGGCAGAGACAAGAGTTCCGTTGCGCCTCCGGCGCAGTAGCGGAACGATATGGAGAAAATGATGGAACTGACGCAAACATATTCCCCGCCCAGCAGCTTCATCAAGCGCCTGTCGGTGCTTGACTGGCTGTTTGCCGTGGCGCTGGTGGCAGCTTCGCTGTTCGCCCTGAACCGCTACGGCAGCCACATGGATTACTACGAAAAAGGCGTGCTGCTGCTGGCCGCGCCGACGTTCGCCTGGCTCGGCTGGCACTGGAAATCGGTGCGCTGGCTGATGGCTTTGCTGGCGTTGCTGTCGCTGTCGGCCATCGCCATGTATGGCGGTGTGCTGGACATGGCCAACCAGAAATTCTTCCTGAAGTACATGCTCTCCAGCCAGTCGGCGATCCTGTGGATGAGCATGCTGTTTTTCCTGTCGACCCTGTTCTTCTGGGGCGGCTTGATCACGCGCTCTGACTTTGGCGCATCGATCGGCTCCAAGCTGTGCTGGGCGGCGGTGGTGATGGGCTTCACCGGCATGCTGGTGCGCTGGTACGAGTCTTACCTGATCGGCGCCGATATCGGCCATATTCCTATTTCCAACCTGTACGAAGTGTTCGTGCTGTTCAGCCTGATCACCGCGCTGTTTTACCTGTACTACGAACAGCATTACCGCACCCGGCAGCTGGGCGCGTTCGTGCTGCTGGTGATCTCGGCCGCGGTCGGCTTCCTGCTGTGGTACATGGTGTCGCGCGACGCCGCCGAAATCCAGCCGCTGGTGCCGGCGCTGCAAAGCTGGTGGATGAAGATCCATGTGCCGGCCAATTTCATCGGCTACGGCACTTTTGCGCTGTCGGCGATGGTGGCGGTGGCCTACCTGCTGAAATCGCATGGCTACCTGGTCGACCGCCTGCCGGCGCTGGAAGTGCTGGACGACGTCATGTACAAGGCGATCGCCGTCGGCTTCACCTTCTTTACCATCGCCACCATTCTCGGCGCGCTGTGGGCAGCCGAAGCATGGGGCGGCTACTGGTCCTGGGATCCGAAGGAAACCTGGGCGCTGATCGTCTGGCTCAACTACGCGGCATGGCTGCACATGCGGCTGATGAAGGGCTTGCGCGGCCAGGTCGCGGCCTGGTGGGCGCTGATTGGCCTGCTGGTGACGACCTTCGCTTTCCTCGGCGTGAACATGTTCCTGTCTGGCTTGCATTCATACGGAGAACTTTGATCAGATGGCAAAGCAGGAAACCGCAGCTGTAGATTTAGTGATTTTCGATTGCGACGGCACGCTGGTTGACAGTGAAACGGTGGCAACCGACGTGATGGTGGACTACCTGGCCGAGCTGGGCATGCCGCTGTCGGCCGAGCTGGCGCTGGAGCGCTTCAAGGGCGGCCGGATGGCCGATTGCGTGGCCGAGCTGGAGCAGATGTTCGGCCGCTCGCTGCCGTCCGATTTTACCAAGGTCCTGCGTGACCGCATCGCACCGGTGCTGCACCAGCGCCTGCAGCCGATCGAAGGCGCGCTGGAACTGGTGCAATCGCTGAAAGTGCCGTTTTGCATGGCCTCCAACGGCCCTTTGCACCAGATCAAGGTGTCGCTCAGCGTCACCGGGCTGTGGCCCTATTTCGAAGGGCGCATTTTCAGCGCCTATGACGTAGGTTCCTGGAAGCCGGCGCCAGACCTGTTCCTGCACGCCGCCAGGACCATGGGCGTCGAACCTTCGCGTTGCGCAGTGGTGGAAGACAGCTTGCCCGGCGTGCAGGCGGGCGTGGCGGCCGGCATGCAGGTATTCGCCTTGCAGCCGGAGCAGGTCGAAGCGAAGCTGCCGAAACAGGCTAAAGTGATTTCCCGGCTGGCGGAATTGCACGAGCATATCAATATCGCTGGATAAGCCGGGCCGGCAGGTTTCTGGCCTGTCCTTGTAAGGAATCGTCAGCTGCCCTGACTAAGCATTATTAGCCACATCAATTTTGCCGGAGATGTACATGCCGCTCTATCGTCGCCCTAACGGAATCGATCTCCCGTTTTCTTCCGAAATCACGCCGCGTGAAGTATTTGAATCGCGCCGCAGCTTCATGCGCCAACTTGCCGTAGGCGCGGCAGGCGCGGGCGGTTTGCTGGAGCTTTCGGCGGGCGAGGCCTGGGCTCAGGCCGGCGGCGCCCAGAAACTGGCGGCGAAAGCCAATCCTGCGTATGTGGTGATGGACAAGGCGACGCCTTTCAAGGACGCCACCACTTATAACAATTTCTATGAGTTCGGCACCGAGAAGACCGATCCTGCCGAAAATGCCGGGACATTAAAAACGCGGCCATGGACGATTGCCATCGAAGGCGAAGTCAAGAAGCCGCTGACCCTGGATATCGACAGTCTGCTGAAACTGGCGCCGCTGGAAGAGCGTATCTACCGGCTGCGCTGCGTCGAGGGCTGGTCGATGGTGATTCCCTGGACCGGTTATTCCCTGTCTGCATTGATCAAGAAAGTGGAACCTACCGGCAACGCCAAGTACGTTGAATTCACGACGCTGGCCGACAACCGCCAGATGCCGGGTTTGCGTGCGCCGGTGCTGGAATGGCCGTATATCGAAGGCTTGCGCATGGATGAAGCCATGCATCCGCTGGCCCTGCTGGCCTTCGGCATGTACGGCCAGGTATTGCCGAACCAGAACGGCGCGCCGGTGCGCATGGTGCTGCCCTGGAAGTACGGCTTCAAGTCCGCCAAGTCGATCGTCAAGATCCGCTTCCTCAAGGAGCAGCCGCGCACGGCCTGGAACATCGCCGCCGCGCGCGAGTACGGTTTTTATTCCAACGTCAATCCGGATGTCGATCACCCGCGCTGGTCGCAAGCTACCGAGCGCCGCATCGGCGAAGACGGTTTTTTCACCAAGAAGCGCAAGACCTTGATGTTCAACGGCTACAACGAGGTCGCCCCGCTGTATGCCGGCATGGACCTGAAGAAGTTCTTCTAGAGCGGCACAGAGAGCGAGAGCGCGCAGCATGTTCAATCCAACGCCCAGGCAATTCACGTTCCTGAAAGCCTTCCTGTTCGCACTGGCATTGCTGCCGGCCGCACGCCTGCTGCTGTTCGGGTTTACCGGCCGCCTGGGCGCCAACCCTATCGAATTCATCACGCGCAGCAGCGGCGACTGGACCCTGTATTTCCTTTGCATCACCTTGGCAGTGACGCCGCTGCGGCGTTTCACCAACTGGAACTGGCTTGTCAAATTGCGTCGCATGCTGGGGCTGTTCGCCTTCTTTTATGCCTGCCTGCATTTCACGACTTTCCTCTGGTTCGATCATTTTTTTGATATCGGCGAGATGTTAAAGGACGTCGTCAAGCGCCCTTTCATTACTGTCGGTTTCATTGCTTTCGTGCTGCTCATACCGCTGGCACTGACCAGCACCAACGGCATGATCCGCCGCCTGGGTGGCAAGCGCTGGCAGTGGCTGCATCGCAGCCTGTATGCGATTGCCATGCTGGGCATCTTGCATTTCTGGTGGATGCGCGCCGGCAAGCACAATTTCGAAAAGCCGATTGTGTTCGGTGCAATCGTCGCCTTGCTGCTGCTGGTGCGGGTGTACTTCGCATTACGTAGCCGCAGCAACCGCAGCGGCCAGCGGATTTCGGCTTAGAAGCGGGCTTAGAAGCGGGCTCAGAAGCGCCAGGTAACGCCTACCCCGACCTGACGCTGGACCTGCGCCGCGCAGGCGCCGCAGCCGAGGCCGAACTTGATGCCGGCATCGAGGTCAAGATTGGGATTCGGGGAATAGATCGCACCGGTCAGGAGATAACCGGGATTGCTGCTGGCGTGGCGGTCACCGCTGCTGTCGCTGGCGCGTTCGGTATTGCTGACGACGCCGCCGTCGAACACCAGGCTCCACTTCGGATCCAGCGCATACAGCGCAGAGGCGGAAGCGCGCCAGATCATGGTGCGGTTGGCCTGCCGGTCGGCCAGCAGGCGATAGCGGTTGTAATAGGCCTGCAGGTTGCCGCTGAAGGCCCAGGAATCGATCTGGTAGCTGGCGATCAGCGTCAGGGACATGCTGCTGCGGCCGTGGCCCAGCCCTCGCTCAGGATCACCGCTGGGCAGCGTCAGTTCCGGTTTGAGGCCAAGGCTGAAATCGCCGTCTTCCAGGAAGCGCCATTTAACACCTAGCGCGACATCGTTGATGCCTGACGGGCTGGATAAGGTCGCCGGCGGATTGGCATACAGATCGACATTTTTCAGCAAGCCGTAGGTGTAGGTGAAATTCACTACGTGGCTATGGATCGCATCCTGGCGCAGCCAGTCGGTGTTCAGTTCGATCTGGCGGTTGCCGCTGTCCTGGGTGCTGGTATCGTCGGTCACCAGCGGATGGGCGGCGTGTGCGGCCTGGATCAGGAAACAGGAAGATATGGCGCTGAGCAAGAACTGTCGCATGGTCTTCCTGTTTCTCTGCGGCTTAGGGCGATATGAGCGATTCCAGGGAAAACAGATCTGCCGGATTTTCGCGCTGCCGGATCAGGTGCACTTGCGTGCCATCCACCATCACTTCAGCCGCGCGGCCGCGCGTGTTGTAGTTGGAAGACATGGTCATGCCGTAAGCGCCGGCCGACATCAGCGCCAGCAGGTCGCCGGCTTCGATCGCCAGCGAACGGGAGCGCGCCAGCCAGTCGCCCGATTCGCATACCGGTCCGACCACGTCGTACACCTGGGTTGCCGTGCTGCGCTGGCCGACAGTCTGCACGCCATGCCAGGCTTCGTACAATGCCGGCCGCATCAAGTCGTTCATGGCGGCATCCACCACCGCAAAATTCTTGGCTTCCGAATGTTTCAGGTACTGCACTTCGGTCAGCAGGATGCCGGCATTGCCGACAATCGAACGGCCCGGTTCAAACATCACCTTGATCGGCGCGCCCTGGTATTTTTCTTCACGCCAGGCATTGATGCGGGCAAACAGGCGGCCCAGGTAGTCGCCGATCACGACCGGCTGTTCATCGTCATAGGTAATGCCGATACCGCCGCCGATATCCAGATGATGCAAATGGATGCCTTCGCTCGCCAGCCGGTCAACCAGCTCGATCAGCTTGTCCAGCGCTTCCAGCATGGGCGCGTCGTCCAGCAGCTGCGAACCGATGTGGCAATCGATGCCGGCGACGTCGATGTGCGGCAGCGCCGCGGCGGTGCGGTAGCAGGACAGGGCTTCGTCGTAGGCCACGCCGAATTTGTTTTCCTTGAGGCCGGTCGAGATGTAAGGGTGGGTCTTGGCGTCGACGTCAGGATTCACGCGCAGCGAGATGGCGGCGCGTTTTCCCATGGCACCGGCAACTTCGTTCAGGCGGTGCAGTTCCGGCACCGACTCGACGTTGAAGCAGAGGATGTCGTGCGACAAAGCCAGGCGCATTTCCTCGCGCGATTTGCCGACGCCGGAAAAAATTACCTTGGACGGATCGCCGCCGGCGGCGATTACGCGCAATAATTCGCCACCCGAGACGATATCGAAACCGGAGCCGAGCTGATTCAGCACTTGCAGCACAGCCAGGTTGGAGTTGGATTTGACCGAATAGCAGATCAGCGCGCCATCCGGTTCCTGGCTGTGTTGCTTGCAGGCATTTGCGTAAGCTGAAAAATTGGCTGTCAGCGCGGCTTTGGAGTAGACGTAGGTGGGGCTGCCAAATTGCTGCGAAATGGCGTTCAGCGCGACGTTTTCAGCGTGCAGGACGCCATTCTTGTATGAAAAATACGACATAGAGGCAACTTATCTGGTGACGGGTATTGTTGTTGGTATATCCACGGCTTCCGGCTGCGCCGGGGTAATGGCTTCGTCAGATGTCGCTGGGGCAACATTCGGCTTGGCTGGCGCCGGGGCGGTCCTGACAATAGGCGGCGGCAGCTTGGCCGGCATGAACAGCGGGCCTTTCTGGCCGCAGGCGGCCAGGCTGAGCGTAACGGGGATCATGGCAACGATCGCTACGATACGCGGCAAATCAAAAATAGGCTTCACGGATTAGAATCACAGTTTAACGAAATGGATTGGAGTGTAGCATGACAGAATCAGAATTCCTGGCTGCGGCGGAGGCCGCCCTGGGCAAGATCGAGACCGCGCTGGAGCAGGCTGCCGACCATACCGACCTGGATGTGGAATGCAGCCGCAGCGGCAATGTGCTGGAAATCGAATTTGTCGACAACGGCAGCAAGATCATCGTCAACAGCCAGGCGCCGATGCAGGAATTATGGATTGCCGCCAAATCCGGCGGTTTCCACTACCGGCAGCAGGGCGGCAGCTGGGTCAATACCCGCGACGGTACAGAGTTTTTTGCCGCACTGTCGGGCATGATCAGCGCCCAGGGCGGTGTGCCGGTAGTGCTGTAAATTTTTCTTGGCGGCGCGGCTGGGCAAGCGATTTCTCCGGCCGCATTTGTCGTAAGATATGAACAATACAATGTTGTTTTGATACGCTCGCCGGCCGGCAGGGTTTTGGGCCTGAAAAAAAACGGTAGCAAGGAGTTGTTCAACGCTGTTCAACTATCGATAGCCACCAATGAACACGACAATCAGCACGATAATAAGCAGGGATTCGGAAGAACCAGGTGATTCGAGTTCGGCCTGCGACGCGGCAGGTTATCGATCTCGGCCATTGGCGAGGAATGGGATGCAAGCCGTGCTACTGGCTTGCGCATTGCTGGCCGCGACGGTGGGTGCACCAGCTGCGGCAGGGGCCGCCAACGCTCCCGCTGCGGCCGGTGCGACCACCCTGCAGGCGAACAGCGGTGCGGCCGAAACGCCCCGGCACTGGGCTGCGGACACCAGCAACGGCTGTAAGGTCTGGAGCCCGGGGGCGCTCAACCGCGACGTCACGGTGCGCTGGAGCGGGCGCTGCGAGAACGACCTGGCGCAAGGTCCCGGCACCGTGCGCTGGCTCAACAGCAACAAGCAGGTGTCCGAGCTGACCGGCAACATGGAGCAGGGAAAAATGCGCGGCCACACCACGGGCGTGGAAGAACCCGGCAATCGTTTTGACGGCATGTTTATCGACTCCCTGCCGGAAGGTGAAGGCAGGGTGACTTTTGTCGACGGCTCCGTGTATAGCGGACAATGGCATCGCGGCCACCAGCTGGGCTACGGGATCATGACATTTCCGCCGGCGCACCCGCAATACCAGGAGATGCTGAGCGACGGCAAAGGCCGGCGAGCCGAGAATGGCATCTATGTGCTGCGCGGCTGGTGGGAGGGAAAAGACTTCATCCTCCCATGCGACAGCGAGGATGAGTGTGAAAAGGCCGTGGTAGTCATGATGAAGCGCGAACAAGCTGCGGCGGCTGCCAAGGCCGGTGTGGTCGCTCCGGCGCCGGTGGCTGTCCCGGCTGTAGAACCTGCCGTACCTGCAACGCCGGCGCCGGCAGTTCCCGCGGCGGAGCCTGCGGCAACACCATCGACCCTGCCTGCCATGGAGTCAACTGCACCGCCGGCAACGCCCGCCACGGAACCTGCGCCAGCAACACCGCCGCCCGGTGCGCCTGATATCCAGCCGCTGCCGGCGGCAACCGCGCCGATACCGGAACCCGCCATGGAGCCGGTGCCGGCCGAGGTGCCTGTGCCGGAACCAACAACCCCTGCTACCTCGGATGCCGGATTCGGCGTCCCGCTTACCATAAACGGATTCAGCTGATGATGCATGCACCGCCTATTTCTGACACAAGCAAATCCACAGGTTTACCAAGCGCACGCCGGCAACCATGGCTGGCACTGATCTGCACCATTCTTTTAACATCGTCGATGCCAGCCGCACGCGGGCAAATGAAGGCGGACCTGCCCGGCGCCAAGGCTACCGCTGCGGGACCGAAAAACCTGCTGGCGGAAGCGGCGCGCAGCGTCGGCATCAAGCAGTGCCAGCCGGCCATCACGCGGTTGTCGGCGCTGGCCATCAACGGCACCGGCGCCCACGATGTACTGGTGGACTGGGACCGCGCCCATCCGGATCGCGGGCCGTTCTTTTCCTTGACCGGGATCGAATATGCCGGCGCTTCGGCAGCGGTATCCATCACCGCGGTGCCGCAGGACGGCGGCGCCTGTTCGGTGTCGGCCGAGCGCATTTCGATCGCCCCGTATTCATGCAAGAGCATTGCCGACACCGAATTGAAAGGCTATAGCGCCACGCCTTTGCTGCCGACTTTCACGGTTTATGTGTCGCCGGCCGAGCCGGGCGGTTCGGTATCCCTGGTGGATTCGCCGCCGGGCTGCCTGATCATCCGCCGTTATGTGCAGTACGGCTGGACCGAGCAGACCAAAATGGCGGCGCCGGCGCGCAAATGACAGACACGATGCATCCTTACTTTGAATCCAAGACATGAGCACAGGCACTTTGCGTATCGGCATCACCATCGGTTTGCACCAGGAAAACGAATCGCTGTGGAACAACGGCATCAAGCAAAATGCCGTGTACCTGGCTGAAACGTTAAAACAATGCCCAAGCGTAGCTTCGGTGCACCTGGTCAATACCACCGCGATCGCCATCACCGCGGCGCTGCCATGGGACCAGGCGCGCTGGCCGACCGTGACTTTCGAGCAGGCCAAGGACAACCTGGATGTGCTGATCGAACTGGGCGGCCAGATCAGTGCCGACCAGACTGCTTACCTCAAGACGCAAGGATGCCGCCTGATATCCTATTGTTGCGGATTCGAGTATGTGCATGTGATGCAATCGGTATTGTTCAACCGGCCGATGTGGGGCTACGACCTGTTCGTCAACCAGCGCTACGATGCGATCTGGATGGTGCCCCAGGTTGCCACCAACAGCCAGTCCTACTTCGAGACCCTGCGCCGGCGGCCGGCGCAAGTGGTGCCGTTTGTATGGGATCCGATCTTCGTCAACCAGCGCAGCCACGGTTTTGAACATCACGGCGAATATCGTCCGCGCTCCGGTCCCAGGCGGCTCACCGTGATGGAGCCGAATAACGATATCGTGAAATTCTGCATGTATCCTGCGTTCATTGCCGAAGAAGCCTATCGGCAGCAGCCGCAAGATATCGAAATCCTGCAGGTCACCAATGCCGAGCGGCTGGCGCGCGAGAGCAAGGAATTCATTGCCGTGATGAACCAGCTGGATATCGTGCGCGAACACAAGGCGGTGTTCCTGGGGCGCTTCGACACGCCGCAGTTCCTGAGCCAGATGACCGATGTGGTGATTTCCCATCAGATCGAGAATGCGCTGAATTATTTTTATTTCGACGTCTGCTGGCAAGGTTATCCGCTGGTGCATAACGCTTACATGTGCAGCGACCTCGGTTACTACTACGAGGGCAACAATGTGAAAGAAGGCAGCCGCAGGCTGCTCGAAGTACTGAACTCGCACGACGCCGGCTGGCAGGATTATCTGGCGCGCCAGCGGCAGGCGATGAGCCGCTACCTGCCCGGCAGCCCGCAGGTGACGGCCGAGTATGAACGTTTGCTGGCGGCTTTGCTGCAACAGCCGATAGCATGACCGGATGGTTTCTCATTTTTCCTAATTCATGAAAAAAATCAATGTAGGCGTTTCCGTCTTCGCCGTCCAGGGCGCACAGCTCTGGTCCAACGGCATCAACCAGAACCTGGCGTTCCTGGTGATGCTGCTGAAACAGAGCCCGCAAGTCGGCCGCGTATTTTTGCTGAACGGCGGCGACCTCGACCACATGCCTGAGGCAATGGGTCTGGGCAGCCTTGACGTGCCGCTGGTGCGGCCCGGCGACGTCACTTTCGAACTGGATGTGGTGATCGAAATGGGCGCGCAGCTGCCGCTCGAATGGCTGCGCCACGTCCGTGCGCTGGGCGTCAAGATCATCACTTTTTTTGTCGGCCACACCTATGCCGACAATGCCGAAGCGCCGATGTTCGAGGGCGCCAGCGGCCAGATTTTCAACGGCACGCCATGGCACGAAATATGGACGCTGCCGCATCACATGAAAAGCAGCGGCCCCCTGTTGCGCACCGTGTCGCGGGTGCCGGTGTTCGCCGTGCCGCACATCTGGTCGCCGCTGTTTATCCAGGGCCAGATCGACCAGGTCGAAAAAGACGGCCATCATTTCGGCTACCGGCCACATGTCGGCGCTAGCGGCGCCGAACGGCCGGGCTGGCGCACGGCGATTTTCGAGCCGAATATCTCGGTCGTCAAAAGCTGCTTTATTCCGATGCTGGTGTGCGAGCAGGCATTCCGCCTGGACCGGCGTTCGGTGAACACCATGATGGTCATGAATACCGTGCACATGAAAGAACATCCGACTTTCAACCGTTTCGCCATCAACCTCGACCTGACGCAGCAGCATAAGGCCAGCTACGAGCCGCGCGTGGCTTTTGTCGAATGCATGGCGCAGCAGAAGATGGATGCCGTGGTTTCGCACCAGTGGGAGTGCGGCCTGAATTATCTGTACTACGACACGCTCTACGGCGGTTATCCGCTGATCCACAATTCGGAATACCTGAAGGCTGGCGGCGTCGGCATTTATTATCCGGATTTCGAAGCCAGCGCCGGCGGCCATGCCTTGCTCGACGCCTGGAACCAGGAACCTGAATTCTGGGACGACTATAAAAAAGCGGGCGCGGCTTACCTGGGCAAGCTTGATCCGGCACGCCCTGAAAACGTGGAAGCATTTGTGAAAAGACTACAGCACACCGTGGAGGGCGGGGTATGAGCCATCCCTTGAGTCATCCTCTGCCACAACGCAAGCTGCGTGTCGGCGTCACCCTGTACGTGCGTCCCGGGCCGCAATCGATATGGGAAAACGGCATCTTCCAGAACTGCGCATTCCTGGTGCAGTTGTTCAACCAGTCGCCTGCGGTCGAGCGCGCGGTGCTGGTGCTGGACGGCCAGACCGACCAGGTGAATGACGCCATGATGCTGGGCGACCTGGGGATAGACATGATCGGCCTGGAGCAGGCCATGGAAACCCTGGACGTGGTGATTGAAATGAGCGCCCAGCTGAACGAAGACTGGGTCAGGAGATTCCGCGAACGCGGCGGACGTTATGCCTGGATGCGGGTCGGCAACGACTACGTGATCGACATCGAACGCGCCATGTTCAACAAGCCGCATGGCGGCCTATGCAGCGACAAGCCCTACGATGCGGTGTGGACCCTGCCGGAGTACCTGCGCAGCTGCAAGGACTATTTCGGCCTGACGGCGCGGGCGCCGGTGCACATCGTGCCGCACCTGTGGACGCCGCTGTTCTTTGCCAAGGGCATCGCCACGCTGCCCAGCCATCTCAGCTACGGCTACCAGCCGGGTAAATCGCGCTGGCGGGTGTGCAGCTTCGAACCCAACGTCTGCATGGTGAAAACCTCGCTGCTGCCGATGCTGGCATGCGAAGAGGCATATCGGGCGCAGCCGGCATTCCTGCAGCACCTCAGCGTCTGCAATACCTTGCACCTGAAAGAGCACCTGAAGTTCTCGCAATTTGCGCGCTCGCTGGATGTGGTGAACCATGGCCTGGCTTCTTTCGAAGGACGCTTTGCGGTGTATGAATTCATGGCCAATTACGGCGATTGCATCATTTCGCATCACTGGGAAAACGGCCAGAATTACCTGTACTACGAAGCTTTGTACGGTGCTTATCCGCTGATCCACAACTCGGAGTTCATCAAGGATTACGGTTACTACTATCCGGAATTCGATTCTTTCGCCGGCGGCCAGGCGGTATTGCAGGCGTTTGCCACGCATGACGCGCAGCTGGAGGATTACCGGCGCCATGCCCAGGCCTTGCTGCGCACGCTGGATGTAAGCCTGCCGGAGAATATTGAAATTTATACCCGGCGCCTGCTGGATCTGTATTCGAATTAAAAAAGGCTTCCCTGACCGGTTCAGGGAAGCCTTTTGTTTGGCTGGCAGCCTGCCAGGCGTGATCAGAACAATTCGTTCTTGACTTCTTCCCTGGCTTTTTCTTCCTCCGTCGGCGCCGTGGCGCCGCCGCCCAGGCTTTGGGTAGCGACACCCGGCGGGTATTCCGCGTAATAGTATTCGCCGCCGGAATGGACCAGGCCTTCCGGCACCACGCGGTCTACCGTCGGCACACCCTTCAACGCCTGCTGCATGAAGCTGATCCAGATCGGCAGCGCCAGGCCGCCGCCGGTTTCCTTGTCGCCCAGGCTGCGCGGCTGGTCATAGCCCATCCAGCCGACCGCCACCAGCGATGGCTGGTAGCCGGCAAACCAGGCATCCAGCGAATCGTTGGTGGTGCCGGTCTTGCCGGCCAGGTCGGTGCGGTTGAGCGACAGCGCCTTGACTGCGGTGCCATAGCGCACTACGTCGCGCATCATGCTATCCATCATGAAAGCGTTGCGCGGATCGATGATGCGGTTGGCTTCATCGCCGGCGGTTTCCGGATGCACCTGCGACAACACGTTGCCGTTGGCGTCGGTAATCTTGCTGATGATGTAGGGACTGACTTTATAGCCGCCGTTGGCGAATACCGCGTAACCGCCCACCATTTGCAACGGCGTCACCGCGCCTGCGCCCAGGGCCAGCGTCAGGTATGGCGGATTTTTGTCAGCATCAAAGCCAAAACGCGTCACATATTCCTGTCCATATTTGGCGCCGATCTTGTCCAGGATGCGCACCGAGACCACATTCTTCGACTTGGTCAGGGCTTTGCGCATGCTCATCGGACCTTCATATTTGTTGCCGTAGTTCTTCGGTTGCCAGATCTGGCCGCCGGTCTGGCCGCCGCCGTAACTGAGCGGCGCGTCATTGATGATGGTGGCCGGCGACAAGCCTTTTTCCAAGGAAGCGGAATAGATGAAGGGCTTGAACGACGAACCCGGCTGGCGCCAGGCCTGGGTGACGTGGTTGAATTTGTTGCGGTTGAAATCAAAACCGCCGATCAGGGCGCGCACGGCGCCGTCCTTGGTGTCGGCGGCGACAAACGCCGATTCCACCGCCGGCATCTGCGTGATGGTCCAGTTTTTACCATCCAGCATGACGCGGATGATGGCGCCGCGCTTGACCTTGCGCTGCGGCGGCGCTTTGTCGCTCAGCAGGTTGGTGGCGATGCCCAGGCCGGCGCCGCTGATGCTGATTTCCTGGCCCGAGGACAGCACCGCGCGCACCAGTTTCGGGTTTGCCTCCAGCACCACCGCAGCGACGATCTCGTCGCTGTCGGGATGGTCGGCCAGCTCCACTTCGATCGCGTCTTCGGCTTCTTCCTTGGTGCCGTCGGGGATTTCCATGTAGCCCTCGGGGCCGCGATAGCCGCGCCGCTTTTCGTAATCCATGACGCCGCGGCGCAGCGCTATATACGCTGCGTCCTGGTCCGCCTTGGTGATGGTGGTGAAGACGTTGAGGCCGAGCGTATAAGTATTTTCCTTAAATTGTTCGTACACCAGCTGCCGCGCCATTTCGGAGACGAATTCGGCATGGATGCCGAACTCGCTGGCGCCGGTCTTGATGTGCAAAGCTTCATTCTTGGCCTGTTCGTACTGCGCCGCGTTGATGTAACCCAGTTGCAGCATGCGCAGCAGGATGTATTGCTGGCGCACTGTCGCCCGTTTCGGGTTGACGACCGGGTTGTTGGCCGATGGCGCCTTCGGCAGACCGGCCAGCATCGCCGCTTCCGCCGTGGTGATGTCCTGCAGCCGCTTGCCGAAATAGATTTGTGCCGCCGAAGCAAAGCCATAGGCGCGCTGGCCCAGGTAAATCTGGTTCATGTAGACCTCGAGGATCTGGTCCTTGCTCAGGTTGCGTTCGATTTTCCATGCCAACGGGATTTCGTACAGGAATTTGCGCGACGCCTTCTGGAAGAAGGTCGGCTCGTTGCTGGTCAGGAAAAAATTGCGGGCGACCTGCTGGGTGATCGTGCTGGCGCCGCCGCCGCCGCCGGTCAGGTTGGAAAAGCTGGCGCGCAAGATGCCCTGGTAGTCGACGCCGCCATGCTGATAAAAACGATCGTCTTCAATCGCCAGCACGGCTTTTTTCATCACATCTGGAATTTCGTTGATGTGCACCAGGCTGCGCCGCTCTTCGCCGAACTCGCCGATCAGCACGCCGTCAGCCGAAAAAATGCGCAGCGGGATCTTGGGTTTGTAGTCGGTGAGCGAATCCAGTTCGGGCAGATTCGGGTAAGCCATCGCCAGCATCAGGAAAAAAGTTAGGCAGCCGATAACTGCCAGGCCGACAACAATGCCAAAAAAGCCAAGCAGCAGCCGTAGCAGCAGCGGCAGGCGACGGCGCGGAGGAGGGGAGTGCTGCTGGGTGTCGCTGGCTGTGTCTGGAGGCGTCATTCGATGCGTTTTATGAAAGATGGATGCCACGCATTATAACGGCACAGCCCTTGGCTCAAAACTTGCTCTGCATCATGCGGTCTTGATGAACCGCAAACTACGTTGCGAAATTCAGACAGAAATTGTCGATAAAAAACAAATTTGGATGGGCGGAGGCGCTATGGGGCCGTTTTTTGTACTACTTAAACAATTTCCGTGCGGAAAATTTCTTTACAGTAGCCCCCTCTTATTGCTACGATTTCACGTTACAAAATTTAACATTGCTGTAAGCCCTGTTTTACAGGTTTTTCCTAACTTCGAGACGGTATACCGCTAATGCGACCGCCTTGCAGGCAGAATGTTCCCCAAATAATACATACTCGGGAGAAATGCTCTTGGCATTAGATCTTGGATCGCTGATCGGTAAAAAGAACCCGCCTCTGGTGGGGATTGATATTAGTACGTCTGGCGTCAGGCTGGTTGAGCTGTCGGAGACGGGCAAGGATCAATTGCGCCTGGAGCGCTATGCCTCGGAACCGTTGCCGCGCGGCGCGGTGGTGGATGGCAATATTGAAAACATCGAGCAAGTCACGGAAGTGGTGCGGCGGCTGTGGAAAAAAAGCGGCTCCGGCACCAGGCTGGTGGCGCTCGGCATGCCGCCAGCGTCGGTGATTACCAAAAAGATCATCCTGGCCAGCGGCATGCTGGAAGAAGAACTTGAGATGCAGGTCGAGTCCGAAGCCAGCCAATATATTCCATTTGCACTGGATGAAGTCAGCCTTGATTTTGACGTGATCGGCCCGGCCCAGCATTCTCCGGAAGACGTTGAAGTGCTGCTGGCTGCCACCCGCAAGGAAAAAGTTGAAGACCGGGTGGCGGTGGCGGAGGCTGCCGGCCTCAAGCCAACCGTGATGGATATCGAGTCCTACGCGGCGCGGGCGGCGATCAACCGCATCATCGGGCAGTTGCCGAAAGCCGGGCAGGGACAAATTGTCGGCCTGTTCCAGATCGGCACCCAGACTACGCATGTGTCGGCGTTGCTGGACGGCCAGCTGATTTACGAGCGCGAGCAGCCGTTTGGCGGCAACCAGCTGACCCAGGACATCGTGCGCGCCTACGGCCTCTCGTATGAAGAGGCGGAGACCAAAAAGCGCAACAATGACCTGCCGGAAGGCTATGAGCAGGAAATCCTGAATCCTTTCCTGGAGAGCGCTGCGCTGGAAGTCACGCGGGCGATACAGTTCTTCTTTACCTCGACGCCATACACCCGCCTCGACCAGCTGTTCCTGGCCGGCGGCTGCGCCACCATCCCGGGCCTGGTTGAGGTAGTGGCCGGGCGCGCCAAGATTTCCACTTCGGTGGTCAGTCCGTTCACCGGCATGCAGTTGGGGCCGAATGTGCGGGAAAAACAATTGCGCATGGATGCGCCGTCTTACCTGGTTGCCTGCGGCCTGGCCATGCGGAGGTTTGGCTGATGATCAAGATTAATCTACTGCCGCACCGCGAAGCCAAGCGCAAGCAGCGCAAGAACGCCTATTTCGCCCTGCTGCTGCTGTCGGCAATCATTGGCCTGATGGTGGTGCTGCTGGTCGGCGCATTCTTCGCAAACAGTATCTCGAACCAGACTGAGCGCAACCGCTTCATCACGGCGGAAAATACCCGCCTGGACGGCGAAATCAAGGAAGTCGCCACCCTCAAGCAGGAAATCGAAGCGTTGAAAGCGCGTCAGCAAGCCGTCGAGGATCTGCAAAGCGATCGCAACCAGCCGGTGTACCTGATGGATGAGCTGGTCAAGCAGGTGCCGGAAGGCGTCTACCTGAACTCCCTCAAGCAGGAAGGACAGCGGGTGGCGCTGAATGGCTATGCGCAGTCGAATGAACGGGTGTCCGAGTTGCTGCGCAACCTGGGCAACAATTCGGCCTGGCTGGAACGCCCTGACCTGATTGAAATCCGTTCCGCCAATATCGGCGGCACTGGCCGCGATAGCAAGCGCGTCTTCGCTTTCACCGTCAATGTCGGCATCAAACGGCCATCTGACAAGGACGCCAAAGATGCGGCAGGCGTTCCTGCGGCAGGCGTCCCTGCGGCAGGCGCGCCAAAAACGGCGGCAGCTGCGGGGACGGCAACCGCCGCCGCCACTGCAGCCCCGGCGGCAGCCGCGCCCAAAGCAACCTTGAAAGACGCCAAGTGATGGATATGAATAATCTGAGCGCCTCGCTGAGCGCGCAATTTCGCGGACTGAATGGCCGCCATCCCGGCCAATGGCCGATAGTTCCTCGCGTGCTGTCGGGCGTGGCAGTGTTCCTGCTGGTGTTGCTGGTAGGCTGGTTTTTGTACTGGAGCGATCAGCAGGATGAGCTGAATGCCGGCGAACAGAAGGAAGTGCAGCTGAAAGAACAGTACAAGTCAAAGATCCAGCAAGCCATCAACCTGGATGCATTGCAGAAGCAAAAACTGCAAGTAGCCGACTATGTCGCGACCCTGGAGAAACAATTGCCTAGCAAGGCGGAAATGGATGCCTTGCTGTCCGATATCAACCAGGCTGGCCTCGGGCGCGGCTTGCAATTTGAATTGTTCAAGCCAGGCCAGGTGGTAGTGAAGGATTACTACGCCGAGCTGCCCATCAATATCAAGGTGACCGGCAACTATCACGACGTCGGCTCATTTGCCAGCGACATCGCCAACTTGCCGCGCATCGTGACCTTGAACAATATGAATCTGACCACGGGCAAGGATGGCGTACTGAGCCTGGACGCGATCGCCAAGACCTTCCGCTACCTGGACAAGGACGAAGTGGCGGCGCAGCGCAAAGTCACTGATTCAGCTAAGCAGAAAGGTCAAAAATGACGTTTTTTCGCATTGGGCGTCTGACCCAGGTGACATTTTTTGTCGTATTCATCTCAACTTTGTCAGGTTGCGGCGACAGCGGCGTGCAGGAAGTGAAGGAGTGGATGGCTGACGTCAAGAGCCATACCAAGATAGGGATCCCGAAGCTGACCGAACCGAAGAAATTCATTCCCTTTACCTATGCCGGCGCGACCAGCATCGATCCATACAACCCCAGCAAGCTGCTGGTGGCGCTGGCCAAGCTGCAAGGCAAGTCAAACGGCTTGAAGCCGAACATGGATCGCCGCCGTGAAACGCTGGAAAACTATCCGCTGGATACCATCAAGATGGTGGGAACCTTGCAAAAAGTGGGTTTGAGCTATGTCTTGCTGCAAGTCGACAAGACCGTGTTCCAGGCCAAGGTGGGGAATTACATAGGACAGAATTTCGGCATGGTCACAGGCATCACGGAGTCCGAAGTAATTCTGAAAGAAATCGTACAAGATGCGTCCGGCGAATGGGTCGAGCGCGAAGCCAAGTTAGCGTTGCAGGAGAGCACAAAATGATTGCAGCAGGAAAAAAATTCGTTAACCTGAGCGTAACTAAGCTGAGCGTGGTGCGGCAGAAAGCCTTGATGCTGGGGGCGCTGCTGTGTTTGCTGGTGTCCGGAGCGCCGGCAATGGCGGCCGAAGACAATGCGATCACTTCGATCAACGCCAATCAGCAAGGCGCCAACGTCATCGTCAAGATCAGCTTCAAGCGTCCCCTGAGTACACAACCGACGGCGTTTGCCGTGATCAGCCCGGCGCGCATCGCTTTCGATTTTGTCGGCGTCGGCAATGCTACCGGCAAGACATCCCAGGATATCAGCCTGGGCGATGTGCGCAACGTGGTCGTGGCGCAGGCGGACGACCGCTCACGCCTGGTGTTCAACCTGAAACGCTCCTTGTCCTATGCCACTGCAATGGACGGCAACGCCTTGATCGTCACCATCGACGGCTCTGGCGGCCTGGCGACACCGGTCAATGCAGCTGGCTTGCCGGCGCGCCCTGCAGCCGCCTCGGCGGCGCAAGCAGCAGCGCCGGCGCCTGCCCCATTGTTGAATGGGAAACCAGCCCTGCGCGACATCGACTTCCGTCGCGGCACCGCGGGTGAAGGCCGGGTGGTGATTGACTTGCCGAATACCCAGGTTGGTGTAGACGTCCGTCAGCAAGGCCAGACGATCGTGGTGGACTTCCTGAAAACCAGCTTGCCGGATGTCTTGCGCCGCAAGCTCGATGTCGGTGATTTCGGCACACCGGTGAAAATGATCACCACCGTGACCCAGGGTGAGAATGTACGCATGATCATCGAGCCTAAGGGCCTGTGGGAGCAAAGCGCTTATCAAAGCGACAGCCAGCTGGTGATTGAAGTAAAGCCGATCAAGGAAGATCCGAACAAACTGGCGCAAGGCGCACAAGGGTATCGCGGCGACAAGCTTTCCCTGAATTTCCAGAACGTGGAAGTACGTTCAGTGCTGCAGGTGATTGCTGACTTTACCGGCCTGAACATCATTACCAGCGATACCGTCGGCGGCAACCTGACCCTGCGCCTCAAAGACGTTCCTTGGGACCAGGCTCTGGATATCGTGATGCAGGCCAAGGGCCTGGACATGCGCAAGAACGGTTCCGTCATCTGGATCGCACCTAAAGACGAGTTGCTGACCAAAGAAAAGCTGGAACTTGAACAGCGTTCGCAAATTGCCGAACTGGAGCCGTTGCGCACCGAGTCCTTCCAGCTGAACTATCAGAAAGCTGAAGCGTTCAAGAAAGTTTTCGGGATTGACGACTCGGGTGGCGGCGGCAGCGGCAAGAAGAACACAATCTTGTCAAATCGCGGCAGCGCCGTGATCGATCCGCGCACCAACCAGTTGTTCGTTACCGACACGCCGACCATCTTGCAAAATATCCGCAACCTGGTGCAGAAAATCGATATCGCTTCCAGGCAAGTCCTGATCGAAGCGCGCATGGTCGAAGCGAATGACGGCTTCAGCCGTAATCTTGGCGCCAAGCTCGGGTTTGGCTTCAATAGCAACAATGTCAGCGCCGGCGGCACGCAGCTCACTCCGACTACCGCGACAAACGGAGCAATTCCAGGCACCGGCGGAAATTCGGTGAATCTGCCGGCTAATCCTAGTACTGGTACGGCAGGTTCGGTGGCTTTGACCCTGTTCAATTCCGCTGCGTCGAAATTCATCAGCCTCGAGTTGTCGGCGTTGGAAGCGGACGGCCAAGGCAAGATCATCTCCAGCCCGCGCGTGGTTACAGCCGACCAGCAAAAAGCCCTGATTGAACAAGGTACTGAAATTCCATACCAGAATGCAACCAGCAGCGGCGCTACATCGGTAGAGTTCAAGAAAGCCAATCTGAAGCTGGAAGTGACTCCGCAAATTACCCCGGACGGCAATGTCATTTTGACAGTGGATGTGACCAATGACAGCGTGGGCGCGACGGTTCCAGGCGGTGTTGCAATCAATACCAAGCATGTTCAGACCCAGGTCCAGGTTGAAAACGGCGGGACGGTGGTGATCGGCGGTATTTATACTCAGACAATTTCAAATGATGTTAGTAAAGTACCATTGCTTGGAGATATTCCGGTTCTGGGTTATCTTTTCAAACAAACGGCAGTTGTTAACAAACGAACTGAATTATTGATTTTCCTGACACCGAAGATCGTCATCGACCGGCTCGCTGGGCACTAATTGCACAGAAGACACCGGTTTTGACACCGGTGTCTGCATTTTGAGCAAAAGGTTGAGTGGTGAAATGGTGCGGTACACAGGCAATATCTTTCTGGTAGGCCTGATGGGCGCGGGCAAGACTACGGTTGGCCGCGCTCTGGCAAAAAAACTCAACAAGCTATTCATTGATTCGGATCACGAAATCGAGGCGCGTACCGGCGTCTCGATTCCGTTGATTTTTGAAATAGAAGGCGAAGAGAGCTTTCGTCAGCGCGAGACGGAAGTAATACGCGACCTCAGCGGCAGGCGCGGCATCGTGCTGGCCACCGGCGGCGGCGCCGTCATGCGGCCGGAAAACCGCGAATATCTGAAAAGCCGCGGCACCGTCATTTACCTGCGTGCCAGCATCCACAATATCCTGCAGCGCACCAGCCGCGACAAGAACCGGCCGTTATTGCAAACTGCCGATCCGCGCCGGCGCCTGGAAGAACTGTCGCGGCAGCGTGAGCCGTATTATCGCGACGTGGCCGACATTGTCATCGACACCGGCCGACCTAACGTACAATTCCTGGTACACAGCATTTTGAGCCAGCTGGACCTGCTGCCCGACGAACCCGGGCAGGGATCGGGTACAGTTAACAACCAGGCCGGCGCTATCGTTCCTAATTCACCGAATTCGTCCATGGATCAACAGTTAACCCAGCAGTCCACTCCGCCGGCCCCGGCGCCGACCATCACGCTCCAGGTAGAACTGGGCGAGCGTAGCTACCCGATCGAGATCGGGCCGTCGCTGCTGAACGACCGCGAGCGGATCGCACGCCTGATCACTGGCAAGCAGGTCGCCGTGGTAACCAACACCACCGTCGCGCCGCTTTATCTGCAGGGGTTTAGCCAGGCATTGAAAGACGCCGGCAAGAGTGTGCTGGAAATCGTGTTGCCGGACGGCGAAGAAGAAAAGAACTGGGCCAGCCTGATGCAGATTTTCGACCGCCTGCTGGGCGCAAAGTGCGACCGCAAGACGACGCTGATCGCCCTCGGCGGCGGCGTGATCGGCGACCTCACCGGTTTCGCGGCTTCGGCCTACATGCGCGGTGTGCCGTTCGTGCAGATTCCGACTACCTTGCTGGCGCAGGTCGATTCCTCGGTGGGCGGCAAAACCGGCATCAACCACCCGCTCGGCAAAAACATGATCGGCGCCTTCTACCAGCCGCAAGCCGTGATCGCCGACACCATGACCTTGCACAGCTTGCCGGAGCGCGAGCTGTCGGCCGGGCTGGCGGAAGTGATCAAATACGGCGCCGTGATCGACGCCGAATTCTTCACATGGATAGAGGCCAATATCGGCAAGCTGATGGCGCGCGACAATGCCGCCCTGGCTTACGCCATCCGCCGCTCCTGCGAACTGAAAGCCGACGTGGTCCGGCAAGACGAGCGCGAAGGCGGCTTGCGCGCGATCCTGAATTTCGGCCATACCTTCGGCCACGCGATCGAATCCGGCCTGGGCTACGGCAAATGGCTGCACGGTGAAGCAGTCGGCTGCGGCATGGTGATGGCAGCGGACCTGTCGCACCGGCTGGGACATATCAGCGCGGTCGACAAGGAACGCGTCAGCGCGCTGGTGCGCGCCGCCGGCTTGCCGACCGAGGCGCCCAACCTTGGCGCCCAGCGCTGGCTGGAGCTGATGCAGATCGACAAGAAAAATGAAGATGGCCAGATCAAGTTCATCCTGATGAAACCATTGGGCGGCCACCTGATCACCGGCGCGCCGCAAGACGCACTGCTGGCGACGCTGCAGCAACTGGCCTCGGGAGACTTGCCACAATGAATCCGGAAGCGTCCCTTGCTCTCTATGCCGCACATTCTGCGCTGTCGCGAGGACGCCTGTTCGAGGAAACGCCACCCAGCGCCCGCAGCGAGTTCCAGCGCGACCGCGACCGCATCATTCATTGCACTGCATTCCGCCGCCTGGAATACAAGACCCAGGTATTCGTCAACCATGAGGGCGACCTGTTCCGCACGCGCCTGACGCACAGCATCGAAGTGGCGCAGATAGCCCGCTCGATTGCGCGCAACCTGCAGTTGAACGAAGACTTGGTGGAAGCGATTTCACTGGCCCACGACCTCGGACATACGCCATTCGGCCATGCCGGCCAGGATGCCTTGAATGACTGCATGGAGGGCCATGGCGGCTTCGAACACAATCTGCAGAGCCTGCGTGTGGTCGACCAGCTGGAACAGCGCTACGGTGCGTTTGACGGCCTGAACCTGATGTTCGAGACCCGCGAGGGCATCCTGAAGCACTGTTCGCTGGCCAATGCCAAGAAACTGGGCGATATCGGCGAGCGCTTCATACAGCGCAAGCAGCCGAGCCTGGAGGCGCAAGTCGCCAACCTGGCCGACGAGATCGCCTATAACAACCACGATGTCGACGACGGCCTGCGTTCAGGCTTGCTGACACTGGAGCAGATGAACCAGATTGATTTCTACGCAAGACATAGCCGCGAGGTCGAACGGCTGTTTCCGGGCCTGGGCGGGCGCCGTGCGATCAACGAGACGGTGCGGCGCATGATCAATGCCCTGATCACCGACCTGATCCAGACCTCGCAGCAACGAATCCTGGATGCCCGCCTGCAGAGCGTCGACGACGTGCGCAATGCGCCGCCCCTGATTGCATTTTCCGACGGCATGGCGCAACAGGCTGCCTTGCTGAAACGCTTCCTGCGCGAAAACCTGTATCGCCATTACCTGGTCAACCGCATGACGGCCAAGGCGCGCCGCATCGTCGCCGAACTGTATGCCTGTTTCAGCGCCGAACCGAACCTGCTGCCGCCCGACTACCAGCTCGACCAAGCTGGCGCCGCCGGTGCAAATTCGCAGGCGCGCGCGATTGCCGATTACATCGCCGGCATGACCGACCGTTATGCGATACGCGAGCACAGGCGCCTGTTCCTGGTGGACGAAGGCCATCTTTAATTGATATTCGGGCAGCAGGGCCATTTTCAGCTTCTTGATCTAATCGCAACAAATTGGGTTAGACTTTGTCGTTATCCATATAACCTCATGAGGATCACCATGCGACGCATATACCAAACGGCAGTGACTTTGACCCTGGCGGCGGCGGCTTCCGCTGCGCTGGCTTTATCGCTAAGCGACCTGAGCAACCAGGACGCCAGCAGCGGCCTGAAAGCCGCATTGCAAAAGGGCGCGGATGTTGCAGTGTCGAAGCTGGGCGTCGAGAACGGTTTCCTGAACAACGACAAGGTCAAGATCGGCTTGCCCAGCGTGCTCGATAAAGCCATGCCGCTGTTGCGGATGACCGGCCAGGGACAGAAGCTGGACGACCTGGTGGTGTCGATGAACCATGCCGCGGAACAGGCGGTGCCGCTGGCCAAGCCCTTGCTGTTGAATGCGGTCAAATCGATGTCGGTCACCGACGCAAAAAATATCCTGACCGGCGGCGATACCTCGGTGACCGATTTCTTCAAGCAAAAGACTTCGGCGCAGCTGGGCCAGAAATTCCTGCCTATCGTCAAAGGCGTGACCGATCGCAACGGCCTGTCGGCGCAATACAATTCGGTCATGGGACAAGTCGGCAAGACCGGCATGGTGCCGGCCCAGCAGAGTACCGTCGAAGGTTATGTCACGCAGCGCGCGCTGGACGGCCTGTACACCATCATCGGCGATGAAGAGAAAGCCATACGCCAGGACCCGGTCGGCGCCGGCAGCGCGATTATCGGCAAGGTGTTCGGCGCATTGAAGTAAAAGCGCCTGGCAGCGATAAACAATAATATGGTTTGAAACTAAGTTTGACAATAACAAAGGGCGCATTGACTGCGCCCTTGTTCATTTATTGGCGCGAGCCACACAGCTCGCGCAGGCCGGATCAGGTCGCGGCGGGGAGTTCTTCCGGCAGGTGCTTGATGGCATCGTGCTGGTGGTCTTGCATCTTGTCCTTGTACTTGATCACCTGGCGATCGAGCTTGTCGATCAGGGCGTCGATGGCGGCATAAAGATCATGGGCAATGCTTTCGGCATGCAGATCTTTTCCTTTTACGCGCAGATTGATTTCCGCTTTTTGGCGTTTTTCTTTTTCAGTAATCTTGTCGACCGTCAGGATCACGCTGATATCGATGACCTGGTCGAAATGGCGTTTGATACGCTCTAGTTTGCTTTGTACGTATTCGCGAATGGCAGGGGTTAACTCGAGGTGATGCCCACTGATGGTGAAGTTCATACAGCGCTCCTATCAAGAATATTGCTGGCGGTCCGGAGCAGGATACGCAGGATCTTTAAGCGGACGGTTCACTACAAACTGTCCTGGCAAGAACCAATGAAACCCGCTTGGTCAGCACACAGCAAGGGTAAGCTTTACAATCAAACCAGAAAAAACTACAAGGCTTTGCGTAAATTAACTGACGGAATTTTCAGTGCTTCGCGATATTTTGCGACGGTGCGGCGGGCAACCACCATACCTTGTTCCGCAAGCATGTCGGCAATCTTGCTGTCAGAGAAAGGATTTTTTGTATCTTCCGCTCCTATCAATTGCTTAATGAGTGCCCTGATTGCCGTTGAGGAAGCCTCTCCACCTGCCTCAGTAGCAACATGGCTGCCGAAGAAATACTTCAGTTCAAACATCCCGTGGGGAGTGAGCATGTATTTCTGAGTGGTTACACGAGAAATAGTACTCTCGTGTAGTCCCAGTGTATCAGCTATTTCACGCAACACAAGCGGCCGCATGGCGACCGCCCCGTGCGAAAAGAAATTCCTCTGGCGCTCGACGATTGCCTGCGCCACGCGCAGGATGGTGTCGAAACGCTGCCGCATATTCTTGATCAGCCACTTGGCTTCCTGCAACTGCGAAGTGAGGGCGCCGTCGCCCTTGCTTTGCTTGAGAATGTTGGCATACAGGACATTTACCCTGAGCCTTGGCATGACGTCATTGTTCAGCATCACCTGCCAGCCCTGCTTGCTGCGCCTGACGATCACGTCCGGCACCACATAGTCGGAGGTGTTGGCGGCGAACGCTGCGCCCGGATGCGGATTGCACTGCTTGATGACGGCCTGCGCCTCGCGCAGGTCCTCGTCGTCGCAGTCGAGCGCTTTCTTGATTTTGTTGAAATCGCGTTGCGCAAAAAGCATCAGGTGGTCTTGTACGATCGCCAACGCCAGGCGGCGCGTGACAAATGGCACTTTGATAAAACGCCTGATCTGCAAGCCCAGGCATTCCGCGGCATTGCGGGCGCCGACGCCGGCCGGGTCGAAACTCTGCACCATCTTCAGCGCCGTCGACAGTTCTTCGATGGCGATCTCCAGTTCCGGCGGCAGGCGCTCGAGGATCTCCTCCAGCGATTCTTCCAGGTAGCCGTTGTCGTCCAGCGCATCGATGGTCAGTTCGACCAGGGCGCGGTCGCGTATGTCGTTCAGCGTCTCGCGCATCTGCTGCAACAGGTGTTCGCGCAGGGTGCATTCGTGGGCTTCCAGCTGCGGCCGCGCATCTTCGTCATCCGGCGTCTTCGAACTGCGCGCGACGTCGTCGAAACTCCATTCGCTGTCACCGCTTTCCGCGCCGCTTTCGACGGCCGGCGGTGTGTCCAGGCCGGCTTCGCTTTCGCTCGGCGAGCTGCTCACTTCGCTGTCGCCCACCGGCGCGTCCATGGTTGACGTGGTGCCGCTGATGGCGCCGTCCGCCAGCAGGCGCACGGAGTTATCGAGCGGGTCGTCGACCCGTTCCAGCAGCGGATTGTCCGACAGGATCTGTTCCAGCTCCTGGTGCAGTTCGAGCGTAGACAATTGCAGCAGCCGGATGGACTGCTGCAACTGAGGCGTCAGCGCAAGATGCTGCGAGGTGCGTAGCTGGAGTGATTGTTTCATGGCTTCCGTGCAGACAATTCACTTGAATTTTCACTTGCATTTCTTTGTTCGGGGCAGGCTGCCGCAGCAGCGCGGCGAATTGCCTGTCCCCGACCGTTCAGTTGCGTTCCGCTGAAGCTACATGCGGAAATGCTCGCCCAGGTACACGCGCCGCACCGACTCATCGGCGATGATGTCGTCCGGACTGCCGCTGGCCAGCACGCTGCCTTGGTTGATGATATAGGCGCGGTCGCAGATGCCGAGTGTCTCGCGCACGTTGTGGTCGGTGATCAGCACGCCGATGCCGCGTTCCTTGAGGAAGCGGACGATGCGCTGGATTTCGATCACGGCGATCGGATCGATACCGGCAAACGGTTCGTCCAGCAGCACGAAGCGCGGATTGGTGGCTAGCGCGCGGGCGATTTCGACACGCCGGCGCTCGCCGCCGGACAGTGATAGCGCCTGGTTTTCACGCAGCTTCTCGATTTGCAGTTCATGCAGCAGTTTCTGCAGCTGCTCGTCGATTTCGGCCTTGGTGAGCGGCTTGCCGTTGGGCCGCTGCAGTTCCAGGACGGCGCGGATATTGTCTTCCACCGTCAGCTTGCGGAATACCGACGCCTCTTGCGGCAGGTACGACAGGCCAAGCACCGCGCGCCTGTGGATAGGCAAGCGCGAAATGTCGACGCCGTCGAGGTCGATCTCGCCGCCGTCCGACGGCACCAGGCCGACGATCATGTAGAACGATGTAGTCTTGCCGGCGCCATTGGGGCCAAGCAGTCCGACCACTTCGCCGCATCGGACTTCCAGCGAAACATCGTGCACCACCTGGCGCGCGCCGTAGCTTTTCTGCAGACCTTTGACGATCAGGGTGCTGGGAGCGCCGCTCACTGATGTGCTCACTGCGGCGCTCATTGCGGCGCCTTCGGGCGCGGCTGGATGACGGCGCGTATGCGTCCGGCGCCCGGCTGGCTGTTGCCGTTGACGGTATTGTTGACCGAATAGAATTCGGTGCGGCTGTCGTAGGAAATGAACTCGCCGTTGACTTCGTCGGTCGGCTTGTCGCCCTGCAGGCGGCGCATTTGCGCCTTGGAGAACAGCTTGGTGATTTCAGTCTTGCCGTCGTATTCGATGCGTTCCGCATGGCCGTCGATCCACAGGTCAGGACCGCCGTCGCGTTTTTGCTTGAACGTGGCGAGTTTTCCCGGATCCGCGTACAAGGTGGCGAACTGGTAGCCGGATGGGTCGGTGGTCACCACCACGCGGTCGGCTTTCATCAGCAGCGTGCCGCGTGTCAGGACCACGTTGCCGGTGGCGACATTGACCTGTTTGACGTCGTCATAGGTGAGCTGGTCGGAATCGATCAGCGTCGGTTTTTCGGAGTCTGCTTTTTCTGCATGCGCCAGGTTCACGGCGCTTAGCAACAGCAGGGATATGAAAAATAGTCGTTTCATGAAAAATCCTGGATAAAGGATAGAGCGGTATGCATAAAATAATTTGCAGGATCAGCGAGGTTTCGGCGGGAACACGCCATGCACCTTGCTGAACATTTTCAGCACCCGCGTGGAATTATTGAAATCCATGCCGGTGCCGTGCAATGTCGATTGTCCCAGTATCATTTCCACCGGCTTGTCGGATTGCATGACGTCATCGTCGGGCAATAGCAGCAGGTATTCGGATTTCAGGTGGAAATTGTCGGCCTGCGGCGTCTTAGGCCGGTCCGCATTGACGTTGCCGTACAAATGCACCTTGCTGTTGTTGTCTTCAATCTTGCCACGGTCGGCGCGCAGGTTCATCGGCGGCTTTTCCTTGTCCAGGCTATGGATCAGCGGCTTTTGCACGTCAAACGAATCGTCCCCCGGGTTGTGGGTCAGGAGGTCGCCGGCGATGTTGTAGCGCGGCTGGCCGGTGGGCGACATCTGCACGTAATTGAAATGCTCGACGAAATAATCCGGCGCGGTGCGCGTCACCTTCGGCAGCAGGTCTTCGGTATTCTTGTGCATCACTTGCATCAGCCAGAAACTGCCGAGCGCCAGCAGGATGAACAATATCAGCAGCAGCAGGAAGCGGAAGCGGTAAGTGGAGCGCAGGTTTTTCATGCGATGCCTGACGGTGTGGTGCGCAGGTACGACGCCAGCGTGGCGGCGTAGGTATTTTGCGCTTGCATGATCAGGTCGCAGATTTCACGCGCGGCGCCGTGGCCGCCGCCGGCCTGGGTGACGTAATGCACGCGGCTCCTGACATCGGCATGGCCGTTGGGCACGCTGACGGCGAAACCGACTTGCGACAGGATCGGCAAGTCGATCACGTCGTCGCCAATAAAACCGCAGGCATCCGGAGCCAGCTGCAGCTGCTCCAGCAATTTGACGAAAGCCGCATGCTTGTCGTGCACACCCTGCTGCACATGGGCGATGCCAAGGTCGCTGGCGCGCCGGCTGACAATCGCCGACTGCCGTGCGCTGATGATGGCGGTGGCGACGCCGCTTTGCTGCAGCTGCTTGATGCCATGGCCGTCGAGCGCATTGAAGCGCTTGAGCTGTTCGCCGTCGGCGCCATACAGCAGGCCGCCGTCGGTCAGGATGCCGTCGACGTCAAATATCATCAGGCGCACCCGCGCCGCGCGCGCCGTCAGGTCGGCGCGGTTGGCACTATCACCATCGCCCTGCTTGGCCAGGATCGTCATCAGATCACCTTGGCGCGCGTCAGGTCATGGATATGCAGCGCGCCGACCAGCGTGCCGGCGGCGTCGGTCACCAGCAGCTGGTTGATGCGGAACTGCTCCATCATGTGCACCGCGTCGACCGCCAGCTGGTCCGGGCCTATGCTGTGCGGATTGGCGTGCATGACGTCGGCGATCTTCAGCTTGGTGAAATCCTGCACCTGTTCGATCAGGCGCCGCAGGTCGCCGTCGGTAAATACGCCGATGGCATGGAATTTTTCATCCACCACCGCGGTCATGGCAATACCCTTGCGAGTGATTTCCAGCAGCGCGGTCGACAGCGACACGTCCGCGGTCACCGCCGGAATCGCTTCGCCGCCGCGCATGACGTCGCGCACATGGGTCAGCAGGCGCCGCCCGAGGGCGCCGCCGGGATGGGAGCGGGCGAAATCCTCTTCACGGAAACCGCGCGCGTCCAGCAGCGCCACGGCAAGAGCGTCGCCCATCGCCAGCGTGGCGGTGGTGCTGGCGGTTGGCGCCAGGTTCAGCGGGCAGGCTTCCTGGTCGACCTTGACGTCCAGGTGCACATTGGCCAGTTGCGCCAGCGCCGAGTCCTGGTTGCCGGTCATCGCAATCAGGCTGGCGCCCATGCGCTTGATGATCGGCACGATCGCCATCAGTTCGGCGGTTTCGCCCGAATTCGAAATGGCGATGAAAGCATCGTCCTCGGTCACCATGCCGAGGTCGCCGTGCGCCGCTTCAGCAGGATGGATGAACAGGGCAGGGGTGCCGGTAGAGGCCAGGGTAGCGGCGATCTTGCGCGCGATATGGCCGGACTTTCCTATCCCCGACACCACCACCCGGCCGCGGCAATTGAGCAGCAAGGCAATCGCCTGGGCAAAAGGATCGTCGAGGGCGTCGGAAATCCTGTTCTTTAGTGCGATGATGGCGTCGGCTTCGATTTGCAGGGTGCTGCGAGCAAGCTTCAGCGCACGGCCGGCATCGAATGACTGGGGCAGGGTTTGGGGCAAAATTTTGGTATCGGTTAGACTCATCCCGAAAGTATAAACGAAATCGCAAAGCAAAAAACTTGCCAGTCCCGATCGGCTTCAATTAATCTGTGTTCAGTCCTCACTATAGTGTTTCGCAAACAATGAAACACTGCGCGGTTGGCATTGCTGCAACATAATGTTGATATTGAAATAATTATTTACCAATCATGCTTACCGGACTAGAACTGACAATCTTGCTGCTCGGCTCCGCCGTACTAGGGGTGGTGGCTTTTCGCAGCTTCCACTTGCCGCCCATGCTGGGTTACCTGGTGGTGGGTATCCTGATCGGCCCGCATGCGCTGGGCTTTGCCGAAGACAACGCCACTACCCACGCGCTGGCCGAATTCGGCGTGGTGTTCCTGATGTTTTCGATCGGCCTCGAGTTTTCGCTGCCGAAACTGACGGCGATGCGGCATATCGTGTTCGGCCTGGGCATGGCGCAGGTTGGATTGACCATAGGCGCCACCATGCTGTTCAGCTGGCTGATGGCGCTGATCCTGCCGCAGCTCACCAATATCAGCTGGCAGGCTGCGTTCGCCCTGGGCGGTGCGCTCACCATGTCTTCCACCGCTATCGTGTCGAAACTGCTGACTGAGCGCATGGAACTGGAAAGCGAGCACGGCCGCCGCATCATCGGCATCCTGCTGTTCCAGGACCTGGCGCTGGTGCCTTTGCTGATCGTGGTGCCGGCGCTCGCCGAACATAACGGCAACCTGCTGGCGACGCTGGCCTGGGCCAGCGGCAAGGCGGTGCTGGTGCTGGCGCTGCTGCTGTTCTTCGGCCAGAAGCTGATGCGGCGCTGGTTCCAGATCGTGGTGCGGCGCCGCTCGCAGGAGCTGTTCATGCTGAACCTGCTGCTGGTCACGCTGGCCTCGGCCTGGATTACCGAGCGCGCCGGCCTGTCGCTGGCGCTGGGCGCGTTCATCGCCGGCATGCTGATCTCGGAAACCGAATACAAGCACCAGGTGGAAGAAGACATAAAATCGTTCCGGGACGTGTTGCTGGGCCTGTTCTTCATCACTATCGGCATGCTGCTCAACCTGCGCCTGGTGATCGAAAACTGGTGGCTGGTATTGCTGCTGCTGGCCGGCCCGGTGTTCCTCAAGTTCGTGCTGATTACGGCATTGGCAAAAATCTTCCGCGCTTCCACCGGCGTGGCGCTGCGCACCGGCCTGGCGCTGGCGCAGGCAGGGGAATTCGGTTTTGTGCTGCTGAACCAGGCCGGCGGCCTGCAACTGGTCGATCCTTTGCTGGTGCAGCTGATCCTGGCGTCGATGGTGCTGTCGATGCTGGCGGCGCCGTTCATCCTGGCCAAGTCCGATGCAATCGTGATGAAGCTGTCTTCCAGCGAATGGATGATGCAATCGCTGGCCTTGACCCAGATCGCCACCCGCACCATGGCCACCAAGAAGCACGTGATCATCGCCGGCTTCGGCCGCAGCGGCCAGAGCCTGGCCAAGCTGCTGGAAGAAGAAGGCATCGATTATCACGCGCTGGATCTCGATCCGGACCGGGTGCGCGACGCGCGCGCTGCCGGCGCCCATGTTTCGTACGGCGACGCCTCGCGCCGCGAAAGCCTGGTGGCGGCCGGCGTGCATCGCGCCGCCGCCCTGGTGATCACCTATGCCAGCACGCCCTCCGCCCTCAAAGTACTGCACCATGTGAGCGAGCTGGCGCCGGCCTTGCCGGTAATCGTGCGCAGCTACGACGATACCGATCTCGACCAGCTGCGCGCCGCCGGCGCCACCGAGGTGGTGCCGGAAGCACTGGAAGGCAGCCTGATGCTGGCCTCGCATGCGCTGGTCATGCTGGGAGTGCCGTTGCGCCGCGTGGTGCACCGGGTGCAGGCGACACGCGACGAGCGTTATGCTGCCTTGCGCGGGTTTTTCCATGGCATCGACGATGCGCAGGATGCTGCCGACCATCTGCAGGTGCGCCTGCACTCGGTAGCCCTGCCGGAAGGCGCGCGCGCCATCGGCCGTTCGCTGGCCTGGCTAGGCTTGCCGGAAATGGGCGCCGAGATCACCGCCCTGCGGCGCGGACGCAGCGGCATTCCGCTCACGCCAGAGGCAGTGTTGCAGGCAGGAGACATCGTTGTCCTGCGCGGCGCGGCGGACGCCATCTCTCGTGCGGAGGGGCGTTTGCTGCAAGCATGGACCAGCACCAGCCAGCACAGCGCCGAAGATCTTTGAAATAATACCCATTCTCATTCAATCGACATTTACAATACAGGCTTCGCGTAAAACTGTATAAGCGGGTTTGTGATTGTGAAAAAAGCAATACGTCATTGGTTGGTCAAACTGCATCGCTACAGCGGCTTGCTGCTGTCCTTGTTTATTGTCATGGCGGGCCTGACCGGGGCGGCGCTGGCGTTTAACGACGATATCGACGCCTGGCTCAATCCGCAGTTCTATCATCTCAGCCCCAGCTCCGGCGGCAGCCGGCAGACCATCGATGCCCTGGTGGCCAAGGTGGAGCACGATTACCCGCATGCAAAGCTGGGATTTTTCTCGATGGGGGAGAACGCCAACGCGCCGCTTGAGGCAAAACTGCGGCCGCGCAAGCCGAGCGACGAGCTGACGATGGATACGGTGTTTATCGACCCGGTCACGGCGGCAGTGGTCGGCGAGCGCAATACCAAGGCGGTCAGCCTGGCGCCGCAGAACCTGATGCCTTTCCTGTTCCGCCTGCATCGTTATCTGTTGCTGGACAAGCCCGGCGCCATCATTTCCGGCAGCCTCGGGCTGTTATGGCTGGCAACGCTGCTGATGGGTTTCGCGCTAGCCTGGCCCCGGCATCGCAAGGGCTGGGGCAAGGCGCTGTCGATCAAGCGCGGCGCCGGCGGTTTCCGCCTGATGTATGACTTGCACCGCTCGGTGGGGCTGGTGGCCGGCGTGTTGCTGGTGATGACTGCTTTTACCGGCGCCGTGATGAACCTGCCGGACGTGGCCCGGCCGCTGGTGTCCAGCCTGTCGCCGTTGACGCCGCCGCCGAAAGAAGTCGCCAAGTCGCTGGCTACCGAGAGCAAGCAACAGATCAGCTGGCAGCAGGCGCTGGCTTCGGCACAGGCCAGCATGCCGCGCGCCACGCCGGCGCGTATCGCGCGCGACGACAAACACGGCATCTACCAGATCCGCATGCGCAAGCCGGACGACATCCAGGACAGCGGCAGCGTGCGCGTATTTGTCGACGCTGCCGACGGCCGTGTGCTGCGCGCGCTCGATCCATTGACCGGTTCGGGCGGCGATGCCTTCATTGGCGTGCAATACGGTTTGCATACCGGCCAGATACTGGGTTTGCCGGGCAAGATACTGGTCGCCTTCATGGGTTTCCTGCCACTGTTGTTTGCAATTACCGGCATCGCCATCTGGCTGAAAAAACGCAAATCGGAAACGATTGTGCGGGCCCGCCATCTGCACCAGGCCTGATCGTTTCCCTGTTATTTCGACTGCCGCAAGCGGCCATAGATCCAGCCGGTCTTGCTGCCGCTGAGCGTCAGCGCCATCTGCTGGCGCGCCACCGGCAGGCGGCAGATCGGACCCAGGGCGATGTCGCGCAAGGTGCTGGCGATGCGTGAATCGGACTGGAAGAAAGGCGTCAGCAACTTGCTGGCGCCCTGGTAATAACGCAGGTGCGGCCGCCGCCGTTGCGAATACAGCGCCAGCGCCGGTTCTACCGCAGAATTCTCGGCAAAACATTGCGCCAGCGTCATCGCATCGACCAGCGCCAGGTTGGCGCCTTGTCCCAGTTGCGGACTGGTGGCATGGGCGCAATCGCCGATGCAGACTATCCGGCCATCGTGCCAGTGGCGCATCTGCACATCGGCATAGCGTGCGAAGGTGAGTTGTTCCGGCCTTTGTATGTGTTCTAGCACCGGCGCTATCGGTGGCGCCAGCGCCAGCACGGTTTGTTTCCAGGCCGCCAGGCCCTGTTCCTGCCAGTGCGGCAGGCGATCCGCGCGCAGGCTCCAGAACAGGCTGAGAATCGGCTGCGTCATTTCCTGATAGGCGAAACCGGTCGGCATCAATCCCAGCATTTGCTGCGCATGGCGAAACCATTGGCGCAAGCTGCCCTGGGTCAAGCCGTCGTCCGGAACCAGCGCCCATAATGCCCCCCAAGGATAGGGCGTCACTTTTTGCGGAATCGCCAGCGCTGCGCGCAAGTCGGAGCGGGTGCCGTCGGCAATCACGGCGCAGTCGAATTCGCCGGCCTCGGCCTCGCTGCTGCCAGCCGCCGGGTCGCGGGAAAACAACAGAGTCTGGCCGCCGCGCTGCTCTATGCGGGAGATATTGACACCGCTGCAAACCTTGATGGCGACCGTCTTCAATGCTTCCCACAGCACGGAAAACAGGGCGCCGCGATGCAGGCCGAGGCCGAACGACTGCGCATCGTGGTGGCGGTAACGCACATCCAGCACCGTGCGGCCGCCGGCCGTGGTGCCGAACAAGCGGTGGTTGCGGGCGCCGTGCGCCAGAATGGGGTCCAGCAGTCCGAGCGCATCCAGCACGTGCATGCCGGTAGGTTGCAGCAGGATGCCGGCGCCGACCGCGGTCGGTTGCGCTACGCGCTCGAACAGCGTGACCTGATGGCCGGCGCGCGCCAGGAACAGCGCGCTGGCGGCACCCGCGGTGCCGCCGCCTATGATGGCTATACGCTGCATTTTGGAATGTTCCCGAAGTGTGATTAGCTGCTTAGCAGGATATCTTCCGAGGCGGCCGAGCGGCTGCCGGGTGCGGGGGGATTGCTTTGCCCATGATAGGCAAACACCACCGATTCCTTGACGGTTTCGGTATTGTTGCGACCGGCGGCATGGAACAGGCCGCTATGGAAAAACACCACGTCGCCCTGTTGCAGTTCGACTGATTTTCCCTGAGCAAACAAGGCCTGGTTGGCTGCCACTTCCGGGCGCAGGAAATCCAGCTCATCCATTTGCTCGGGTTTGATGTCGAAGCGGTGCGAGCCTGGAATGAAGCGCAGGCCGCCGTTGTTGGCGTTTTCGCTATCCAGCGCCAGCCATACCGAAATCAGCTCGTTGCGCGGGAACGACCAGTAGCGGATATCGCGATGCCAGCCGGTGGCGGTGCCGAAGTGCGGATGCTTGGTCATCACGCAATTGTGGTGCGACAAGGTCAGGCAAACCGTTTCGCCCAGCAGCAGTTCCAGCATCGCCACCAGTTGCGGACTGCGGGCCCAGGCACGATAGCTGTCGTCGCGCTGGTAGGCGTTGCGCAGGCGCCGCGCGGTGCGGCCGCCGACGCTGTCAAACGACTTCGGCGCGCCGGCATAACCGACTTCGGATTCGTATTCCAGCGGCGCCACTGCCTGCGCCAGGTGGGCGTTGGTAGTGGCCGCCATCAGTTCGCAATCGGCGGCGGATACCAGGCGCGGCAAAATCAAATATCCATCTTTTTCGAAAGCGTCAATCTGTGCCGCAGACAGCGCCGGGGTGGTGTTGGTAGACATCGTTATCTCGTGATTGCATTCCCAGCTTGGTGGGCCGGGAAGGCTTGTTTTATTTTTTCTTGGGTTTTTCCAGCAACGGCCCCAGGTACTTGCCGGTGACACTGGCGGGGTTCGCCGCCACCTGTTCCGGCGTGCCGGTAGCGATGATGCGGCCGCCGCCGGCGCCGCCTTCAGGGCCAAGATCGATCAGCCAGTCGGCAGTCTTGATGACATCCAGGTTGTGTTCGATGATGACCACGGTATTGCCCTGGTTGCGCAGGCGGTGGATCACTTTTAATAGTAGGTCGATGTCGTGGAAGTGCAAGCCGGTAGTCGGCTCGTCCAGGATATACAGGGTGCGGCCGGTATCGCGTTTCGACAGTTCCAGCGACAGCTTGACGCGCTGCGCTTCGCCGCCGGACAAGGTGGTCGCACTCTGGCCGAGGCGGATATAACCGAGGCCGACATCCAGCAGCGTATGCAGCTTGCGCGCGATCACCGGCACCGGCTTGAAGAATTCATAGGCTTCTTCCACCGTCATGCCCAGCACTTCGGTGATGCTCTTGCCCTTGTAGTGCACTTCCAGCGTTTCGCGGTTGTAGCGCTTGCCGTGGCAGACGTCGCACGGCACGTAGACATCCGGCAGGAAGTGCATTTCGACCTTGATCACGCCGTCGCCCTGGCAGGCTTCGCAGCGGCCGCCCTTGACGTTGAACGAAAAACGGCCGGCGTTGTAGCCGCGTTCCTTGGCCATCGGCACGGTCGAGAACAGGTCGCGGATCGGCGTGAACAAGCCGGTATAAGTGGCCGGATTGGAGCGCGGCGTGCGGCCGATAGGGGCCTGGTCGACCGAGATCACCTTGTCGAAATGCTCCAGTCCGCCGATCGATTCATGCGCCGCCGGTTCCGCCTGCGAGCCATACAGATGGCGCGCTGCGGCGTGGTACAGGGTGTCGTTGACCAGTGTCGACTTGCCGGAACCGGAAACCCCGGTGACGCAGGTCAGCAGGCCGACCGGCAGGTTCATCGTGACGTTCTTCAGGTTGTTGCCGGTGGCGCCGGTAATGATGAACTGGCGGTCCGGATCGGCCGGCGTGCGTTTCTCCGGCACGGCGATTTTCAAGGTGCCGTTCAGGTACTTTGCCGTCAGTGACTTCTTGTTCTTGAGGATCTGCTCCAGCGTGCCTTCGGCAATTACCTCGCCGCCATGCACGCCTGCGCCCAGGCCCATGTCGACCACATAGTCGGCGGTGCGGATCGCATCTTCGTCATGCTCCACCACCAGCACGCTGTTGCCGATGTCGCGCAGGTGGCGCAGGGTTTCGATCAGGCGGTCGTTGTCGCGCTGGTGCAAGCCGATCGACGGTTCATCCAGCACATACATGACGCCGGTCAGGCCGGAGCCGATCTGCGACGCCAGCCGGATGCGCTGCGCTTCGCCGCCGGACAAGGTGTCGGCGCTGCGTTCCAGCGACAGGTAATCGAGGCCGACGTTATTCAGGAAAGTCAGGCGCGAGACGATTTCCTTGATGATGCGGTCGGCAATTTCCTTCTTGGCGCCGGTCAGCTTCAGTTTTTCAAAGAAGGTCAGTGTTTCGCGCAGTGGCGTCGCCGCGACTTCGTAGATGGCTCTTTCCTGCTTGCCATTGCCGACCTTGACGAAGCGCGCTTCCACGCGCAGCCGCGCGCCGTGGCAGGACGGGCATTCCTTTTCATTGATGAACTTGGCCAGCTCTTCCTTGACCGCCATCGAATCGGTTTCGCGATAACGGCGCTGCAGGTTGTTGACCACGCCTTCAAACGTGTGTTCCTTGATCACCGTGCGGCCGCGTTCGTTGACGTAGCTGAAGGGGATGGTTTCCTTGCCGGAGCCATACAGCACTGCCTGCTGGGCTTTTTCCGGCAGCTTCTCGAACGGCACGTCGATGTCGAAATCGTAGTGCGCGGCGATGCTGGTCAGCATCTGGAAATAGAACTGGTTGCGCCGGTCCCAGCCCTTGACCGCGCCGCTGGCCAGCGACAGGTTAGGGAAAGCGACGATGCGCTTGGGATCGAAAAATTCGATATGGCCCAGGCCGTCGCATTCCGGGCAGGCGCCCATCGGATTGTTGAACGAGAACAGGCGCGGCTCCAGTTCCTGCAGCGAATAACCGCAGATCGGGCAGGCGAACTTGTTGGAATACATGTGCTCGGTGCCGCTGTCCATCTCCAGCGCAATCGCGCGGCCCTCGGCCAGGCGCAGTGCGGTTTCGAAACTTTCCGCCAGGCGCTGCTTGGTGTCGGCCTTGACTTTCAGGCGGTCGATCACGACGTCGATGGTGTGCTTCTCGGTCTTCTTCAGCTTGGGCAGGTCGTCGACTTCATAGATCTTGGCGGCGCCGGTGCCGCTCTGGATGCGGAAGCGCACAAAGCCCTGGGCCTGCATCTGTTCGAACAGGTCGACATGCTCGCCCTTGCGGTTGGCCACCACCGGCGCCAGGATCATCAGCTTGGTGTCGTCCGGCATGGCCAGCACCGCATCGACCATCTGCGACACCGATTGCGCGGCCAGCGGTTTCTCCGGATGGTCCGGGCAATAAGGCGTGCCGACCCGCGCATACAGCAGGCGCAGGTAATCGTGGATCTCGGTCACCGTGCCGACGGTGGAGCGCGGATTGTGCGACGTCGCTTTCTGTTCGATCGAAATCGCCGGCGACAGGCCTTCGATCAGGTCGACATCCGGCTTTTCCATCAACTGCAGGAACTGGCGCGCATAGGACGACAGCGATTCGACATAACGCCGCTGGCCTTCCGCGTACAGCGTGTCGAACGCCAGCGACGACTTGCCGGAGCCGGACAAGCCGGTGATCACGATCAGTTTGTTGCGAGGTAAATCCAGATTGATGTTCTTGAGGTTGTGCGTGCGCGCACCCCGGATGCGGATCTCTTCCCGATTTTTGTCCATCTACAGCTTTCAGCGTGAGTTTAAGGCCGTGTTGGCTTGTTCGAATTGCAATTTTCACGCCTGAAAGGCTTGCCGCAGCCCCTGGCGGGAATCGCTGCCGGGCGCGGCCATGCCATATCAAACGGATCAACCTGATACTATAACGGGTTTCGATCTTCGTCGTTGTGCAGCCTTTACGGCGCCATCCGCCAATACCCAATATGAATAGTTCGTCTTCCTCTTTTGACAGCGAAATCAGCAGCGGCATGAGCCGCGCCGAAGTCAAGGCGAGCGCCTCGCTGGCGTCGATATTTGCATTGCGCATGCTCGGCCTGTTCCTGATCCTGCCGGTGTTTGCGGTGCACGCCAAAACCTTGCCCGGCGGCGACAGCGCGGCCCTGGTCGGCCTCGCCATGGGCATCTACGGCCTGGCGCAATCGTTCGGGCAAATCCCGTTCGGCGTCGCCTCCGACAAATACGGCCGCAAGAAAATCATCGTCATCGGCCTGATCCTGTTTGCGCTGGGCTCCTTCATCGCCGCCGCTGCCGGCAATATCTACTGGGTCATCATCGGCCGCGCGATCCAGGGCGCCGGCGCGATTTCGGCGGCGGTGACCGCCTTCATCGCCGACTCCACCCGGGAAGAACACCGCACCAAGGCCATGGCCATGGTCGGCGGTTCCATCGGCCTCACCTTTGCCTTGTCGCTGATCGTTTCGCCGCTGCTGTACCAGTGGGTAGGCATGGGCGGCATCTTCGCCATGACCGGCTTCCTGTCGCTGGCCGCGATCGTGGTGGTGGTATGGCTGGTGCCGTCGGCGCCGCTGGTCAAGGCCAGGCGCGTGGCGTGGTCGGAGATCCTGCGCAACGGCGAGCTGATGCGGCTCAACTATGGGGTGTTTGCCTTGCACATGACGCAGATGGCGATGTTCGTGGTGATGCCGGCGGCGCTGGTCAAATACGCCGGCCTGCCGCTGGAGTCGCACTGGAAAATCTACTTGCCGGTGGTGCTGGCGTCTTTTGTGCTGATGCTGCCGCCGGTATTTGTCGGCGAGAAGCAGGGCAAGATGAAGCAAGTGATGCTGGCGGCCGTGGCCTTGTTGTTTGTCGTGCAACTCGGTCTGTTGGTGACATTCTCTATGGCAACTATCCACTGGCAATGGCTGGTCGTGCTGCTGCTGGGTTTTTTCATTGCCTTCAACGTGCTGGAAGCGAGCCAGCCGTCGCTAGTGTCGCGCATCGCGCCGCCGGCCGCCAAGGGCGCCGCGCTGGGCGTCTACAACACCATGCAAGCCCTGGGTTTGTTCTGCGGCGGCGCCCTAGGCGGATTGCTTAAACAGCATGCCGGAGCCCCCTCTGTATTCATTTTAGGAGGGGCGGCGACCCTGTGCTGGCTTATAATCGCATCCAGCATGAAAAATTTGCCGCGCCGTGGCCGGACGGCCACCACCGCGGCAGCATGATTTCCAAGGCATTTTTTCAAGATATTCGTATTTAGGAGAGCATCACATGGCATCGGTCAATAAAGTCATCATCGTCGGCAATCTCGGCCGCGACCCGGAAACACGCTACATGCCGAACGGCGAAGCCGTCACCAACATTGCCGTGGCCACCACGGAAAGCTGGAAAGACAAGAACAGCGGCGAGAAAAAAGAATTAACCGAGTGGCACCGCATTACCTTCTATCGCAAGCTGGCGGAGATCGCCGGCCAGTACCTGAAAAAGGGTTCGCAGATCTACATCGAAGGCCGCCTGCAGACGCGCAAGTGGCAAGACAAGGATGGCGCCGAGCGTTACACCACCGAAATCATCGCCGACACCATGCAGATGCTCGGCAGCCGCCAGGGCGCCGGCGGCAGCGCGCCTATGGACGATGGCGGCGGCTACAACAGCGCACCGCCGGCACGCCAGCAAAACGCCAGCGCCCCGGCAGCTCCGGCCCGCCAGGCGCCCGCTTCGCGTCCGGCGCCGAATTTCTCGGATATGGATGACGATATTCCGTTCTGACACCCAGTAGACTTACATTCTGTAAAAAGGCTCTATAAGTCATTGACTTATAGAGCCTTTTTTCTTGTTTGCAATTTTCTGATGAGTAACGGGGTAATTCGTTATGACCTAACTGGTAAAGTTAAACACCATATCGCGCCCACAACGATGAAGTGGGATTGCTTCTATTCTTGCAAAGCGAATTGACCGCATGAAGCTGTTGGGGCGGTGCCTGTTCGTTTGCGCACCGAATTGCCCCACTCAGTTTGACCCCCCCCTCCATTGTCTGGCGAATGCCGCCACCCTGTCGTAAGACCCCTTGAAGCCCAATTCCAACAGGTCCTCGTGAAGCTGTTTCAAGCTGCGTCGTTGCTTGCGGGATTTGGCCGCCTCGAACTTGAGCCAGCCTGAAAGCTGGAAGGCGTATGGGGCGATGGCACTGGCCGATTGGCGCTCTGCATAGGCAGGCTCAGTCGTTTCCGAGCGCAGGTAGCGTCGGACCGTGTTGCGCGAGATGCCCAACCGCTTGGCAATCTCCCTCAGTGGGACCTGGCCCCGAAGGTGCCAGCGTCTGATTATTCCTAGTAATGCCACGTCGATCACTCCGATCCCCTACTCGTTCTGGCAAGTAGGATTGTGTGCTAAACGCGGGTCAATTTTCGAAGCAAATTATGCGGCCAAGTGGGTCAGTTTTCGGCGCAAATCAACACTGAAATTAATGGTTGCCAGCAGAAGTTATGGTCTTGAATACGTTTTACAGTCAAAAATTTCGCATGAGGGCGAGGTGGATTTTTTGACCATGAGATGATGGTGATTAGATAACCCAATTCGGTAAAATATGGAAAACTTTCGCATTACGGGCCAATATCATCCATCGATCGAGCCAACCTCGTCACAGAGGAATTCCAAGAATATTGAAGCATTAGATAAAAAGGGTCCGTCGACTTATCAACAATCGAAATCAATATTGGATAGCCTGCCAAAGCGGACATCTACCAATCGCCCGGATTCTATTTCGTCCTTTAGGAAAATAGCAGTTTTAAATGGCATATGTTCGTCGCAGCCACGAGTTAACGAGCACTCATATTTGGAAGGCTCGTCAAGCTGGGCTGTACATAGAACCGCGCCGTTTGTTCAAGGTGATATATTGGAACATGAGGCGCCCGGACATGCAGGGGCATGTGTCATATACAGCTTTCTTTGGATGAATAAAATTGCCAAGCAGTCTGGCAATGCCTCTTCCAGAATGAATTCTCTAAGTCAATCAACTACTGAAGTACTTCAGTTGCACCAGGAATACGCAAACAGGGTTTTCCAATGCAACAATGATCCTGATAATCAAGAGGATCCACTTATTCAGACGGCACGAGCTTTAGGGGTTAGTCCAGCTGGAAATACCATTGCTGTCGATATTCTCACGGATGAAGAAGCCGCAATGACCTCACTTTCGGAAATTCTGAATAGGCCAGGCACCTCCAACATAATATGGTTGGGAAATGTAGACCCCAACTCAGCTAGCAATCACCTAATTGCTTCCCACGCAACTGGCGGCCGCGTTGTTTTGTTTGATCCCAATATGGGCGAGTTTCGCCTAAAATTATCAGAAGTGCCTGTAGTCATGCGTGAAATTGTTGCCAGAAGCTCAATGCACTTTGCTGTTCCTGAGCTTTTCATTCTACCGATGAGAGCTTAATAATCCATTTTCGTTGATTTCTCTGGCCTGCCCGGCTGTTAGCTTACGGTGTTTCTACGGTTGGAGCCAGTGGCTGGACAGGCAGCTCAGAATCATTTGCTGCCCGTCATACGCATCGGTCAGTCGTGAGCTGTGAGGTCCAGCGCTATCAGGATCGGTTAGCGAAACGTTCCATTAAAGGAGAGGAGCAACCTGGTCACCACAGCTTTGACTTGATCCAGATCACTGATATTGCCCGCATTTATTTGCAGCGCGGTTAATACTTGTTCTGAAACGTGCAGGTGATATCGATTGCCATCGCCGATATCGATGTAAATTACGCCGGAACGATACTAGGGAATCGTATATGCGAGGGCTTAGCAGACTGGTCAGTTTTGCGATAACGGAGCCCGTCTTTTTTATGGCGATAAAATCTGAAATGGTGCCTGCATTACGTCCGTATCGCCAATTGATCGTATCGCTTTGGCTGATATGTATGTCGCCGTGGGTACTTTGCCAGGAATTGCCGTTGCGTTACTACAATCAACGCGATGGTTTAGGGAATATGGCCGTCACTGCCATGGCGCAAGAGCCGGGTGGCTATCTCTGGATAGGCACACAAAGCGGCTTGTTTCGATATGACGGTGCACGCTTTCAGCATTTCGGACAAAGTGATGGATTCACCGATTCATATATCCGAGCCTTGCATGCGGATGTCGATGGTAATCTTTGGGTCGGCGCTAGCGATGGTTTATACCGGTGGCAGGGTCAGCGCTTTGTACCGATAAAATTTCAAAATGCCAAGCTGGTGTTCGGTTATGGGCAGAATCTGACAAGCCTTGGGTCGCATCGTCTGCTAGCGATCAGCCATGATCGTTTGTGGCTGGTGACGTCGGTAGATCAAGGGGCAACGTGGCAGACGCGGGAATTTTTCGGCGCAGAGCAATTGTTGCGTTATCCGGAGATACGCAAGCTTCACGGCGTTCACATTGGTCCGCACGGAGACTTGTGGATGGGGTGCGAGCAAGCACTGTGTCATTACGATAAAGGAAAACTGGTCGTCATAGGAAAAGAGAGCGGTCTGCCTGCAGAAAGTTGGGTTGCCATTTTTCACGACCGGCAGGCAACGCTGTGGATACGTAGCCAGCGTCATGTGTTTGCGTTGCCGGCCGGCGGTCATGTTTTTCTGGATCGGTCTCCTCCCCAGAATAAGCAAAAAAAGGCAGGGGGAAATCCATTCCTGGCGGAAGATGCCGCCGGCCGGGTTTTTAGCAGGCAGGACGAAGGCATTATTCGATGGAACGGCACGCACTGGGAATCCTTTGACGAGTCGAACGGACTGACCATTGGCGGAGGAGTCAATTCCTTCCTGGTTGACCGGGACGGGGGTATTTGGATTGGATCGCTGGGACATGGCCTGATCCATTGGCTGGGCTATCCGAATTGGGAAAACTGGACATCCAGGCAAGGCTTGCCCAGCAATGTCGTACTATCGTTCTTGCGTGACCGGGAAAACGTGTTTCATGTCGGCACGCGTTCTGGATCGGCGATATTGCAGCAGACCGGGCAATTTTCCGTTTCTCCGGGTACCTATGGCGGCACATCCTACCAGTGGAGCAATATGGTTGAGGATGTCAAAGGCAATATCTGGGCAAGCTCGTATTCGGGATTTCTGGTGCGCCGCGACCAGAGTACACAACTGGATAGAATGATCGCCAGACTTCCAGCGATCAGCGGTTTGTTTTTCGATAGATCAGGGCAAGCGTGGCTCAGCACAAAGCGCGGCATTTACAATGCCAAGTATCCCGAATCCAATCCGATCCCGTTAGAAGTGAGTGAGCATTCGTCGCTCAAAGATATCAAAGTCATTCAAGGATGCCAGAGTCGTTCCGGTGCAATCTGGTTTATCACAGAAAAAGAAGTGTTGCGATTTGACGGTGAACGTTGGAGCAAACCGCGGCTCCAGCCGACGCCGCCGTCCGTCCGATTGGATACCATCGCTTGTGCGAGCGACGGTGAACTATGGCTGGGAGATGAGGCAGGGAGAATTTGGCGCGCTATGGAGCGAGACGACGCCCTGGAAATACACGATGCTACTCCACCGTTGTTGCTGGATCAGGCGGTGGTAGCGTCGCTTGTAGATAGCCGCGGTTGGCTGTGGGTAACTACCGGGGCCGGGATCGCCGTATGGAATCGCGCGCAGTGGCGGTTTTTTAATCAGGAAAGCGGCTTGGTCTGGAACGACAGCAACCAGAATGCATTGTATGAGGATAGCGACGGTTCGATGTGGGTGGGAACCAGCAACGGCGCTTCCCATATCTTACGACCAGAATCGCTGTTCGCGCCATCGCAGCTGGAGGTGCTGGTGGAGAGCGTCAGTCGCGACGGTGAAGCGCTTCCCCGCGACAAGCCGATTCGTTTGCCGTGGTCCTCCGGTCCGCTCAATTTTAAGCTGGCCGCGCTGTCATACCAGAATCGCGAGGCTCTCAATTTTCGTTATCGGATGCGAGGACTGGAACCGGAATGGTCGATGACCAACATTCCAGAGGTGCGCTATGCGGCCTTGCCTCCCGGCCGTTATCACTTCCAGGTCGCCGTCGACAACCCGTCCATTCAAGCCTTTTCCTCGACAGTGGAAGTCGAGGTCGTGATTTTGCCGCCATGGTGGAGAACCAAGACCTTCTATACGGCCTGCGGCTTGTTGCTGGTCCTTGCACTGTTTTTGATGTATCACTATCGCATCCGCTGGTTGATCATCCGACAGCGGAGGAAGGAGCAACTGGCGCGCGAGCGTGCATACGATCTCGAAGTATCGCGAGAGGAAGAGCGCAAACACCTGACGCGTGAAATTCACGACGAGTTGGGACAACATTTATCGGCGGCGCGCATGAGGGTATCAATGCTAGGAATGGAATTTGCAGGAAGCAATTCAGCGTTGCAGGGAAAAATCGACTGCATAATAACTCTGATGGATACCACCATTAAGGTAGTGCGCAATGTTGTTTCATCGCTGCGCCCGTCGGCGCTTGATATGGGGGTGGTGTCGGCGCTGGAATGGCTGGCCGATGAATTTACGGGGAATACAGGGATTCCATGCAGCTTGGAGGTTAGCGAAGAGAACATTGCGCTGGATGATAAGCGGGCGACCACCATTTTCCGTATAGCGCAGGAATCATTGACCAATATCAGCCGTCACGCAGCAGCGAGCCAAGTGGAAATCAGCCTGAAGCGGATGGAAAAAAATTACTTGCTGGAGGTGCGCGATAACGGCAGGGGATTTGATACCAGCCTGCGTAAAAAGAAATCATTCGGCCTGATAGGTATCCGAGAACGGACGTTGATGCTCGGGGGCGAGATTGCGATCTTCAGTGTGTCCGGCGTCGGTACGACAATCAAGGTGTCGATTCCCCTCACCGATCACGAACCGGGTCAATAAGCGACAGGAGTGCTGTTGCCGGCAGCGCTTCCGCGGCGAGAAATCCGGCACGAACCTGAATCGACTACCTGCAACTGCGGTTGCCCATTGAAGCGTACTGGCGAAGACATCGCCGAAAAGCTCGATTATCATCCGGTATCTTTACGGTCGAGCGCCATGTACGCGGCAAAGGGGGCTGCCGCCAATGCCAAACACTAGTGCAGGCGCCGGTTGCTCCCCCACATTATCGACATAGGTGCGAGTACAACGTTAAGTCCTGCTTGGTCGGTCGTTGCTCGATGGCGCATAGCATCAGATGCACGGCCTACCTGGTTCGCTCGACTCGCCTTCGTTTATCCGGACTCTTCTTCGCTTCCGTGCCAGACATTTGTCAGCAAAAAAATGTACCTTGCACAAAAAGAGAAGCCATCATCTGTCCGGTCAATTCATCCATGTAAACGAGGATATAAATTTTATGTTTAAGGTATTTGGAAAAGGATCTTCGAGTAATGCGTGGAACCGGCATTGAAAATGCAGAGCAAGACATCGTTAAGGTGCATGAAAGTGTGAACGCGCGAGCACTTGGCTTGAACTCATATGCGCATCGGACGGTGCGAGTATCATCCCCCCGCGCTTGAACATCTTAAGGCAGCATCATGGGCAAACCGAGTATCGAAGCAAATACTGAATAGTAGGGCGGGAAACCAGGAAACCGATATCCACGCCACATCAGGCGAAAGTTGCGCACGAGAAATTCTCGGACAGGACGCAAAGCTTCCCCAGTTGCAGCGGGCACAAGTCATGCAAGGTACGGTTGTGGTCGATCCATGGCCAGGTCATCCAAGCGCCTGTACGCTCGACCATGCCGTACTCTACGACGCCAAGACCGGGAATGCACTCCCATTGGTCAGATTATCCGGTGAATTGAGAGAGGAGACATGGACCGAGAGAGCTCTGGATAAGAAAGATGCTAGACGCATCGAGAATATCCAACCGATGGATACGGAGAAAGTTAATAAGAAACTCATGAAGAAAAATTTGCCAGCAATTGGAGAGCAACTTGTGGCCCATATCCATCAGGAAGAGCAGGGGAACGTTCGCCGTGGGCGTCCACAGCTATTAGACGTACGCGTTGCAACTGACCCTAGCACAAGATACACAGACGATCATACGCATTCTGGGAATACCTTCGATGATATTTCTCGCCGCGTTATTAACCGTCAGAGAATTGGGCGTGGCTGAAGAAATTATTGATTCGACAATGAAATGTTGAGCTAAAAGTGGTCCCAGGCCGGAAATTTGATCTGAACTTTTTGCGCATGACCTTACTTGTCACTTAACGACAAAGCTGGGCAGTTTGCGATTGGCGCAGGGCATCACGAGATGAAGCCATATCGCCTGTTTCCACATGGACCATCAAACAATATTGCTTTATGGCATGCTATTTGCGGTGTGATACGCGAAGCCGTCGTATTGCTTTATGCATCGCAGCGGACGTGGTCCATACGCAGCGCTCCAAAATATTCTTAAGAATTTCTTTATGCACCTGGCACACCTTTGCATGCATTTTTCATGGTCGCGCCGCCGCACGGCCGTGTGGCCCCTGGTCTTCGCCGGCTGCTTGGTCCTGGGTGGCTGCGGAGGCGGCGGCGACAGCGGTTCCGGAACGGCGTCGGGATCTCCGAATGCCGCGACCGTACCTGCGGTGACTGCTCCAGCGACTGTACCGAATCCGGCCGATCCCGCCGGCACCACGCCACCAGCGGGGACGGTTGCGGCGAAGAGCGCAAAGCGCGGCGTCGCCTATGACCTGGCGAGTCCGCTTGACCTTGCCGTGCTCGCGCCTGGCGTGAGCTGGTGGTACAACTGGAGCTCGCAACCGAACGCCCAGGTACCCGCGGACTACCGCGCGCAGTACCAGATGGATTTTTATCCGATGCTGTGGAACGGCAATTACGATGCGGCCAGCATCGAAGCATCCCTCAAGAAAAATCCTCAAATCAAGTATCTGCTGGTGCTGAACGAACCCAACCAGTCCGACCAGTCCAATCTCACGCCGCAGCAGGCCGCAAACCTGTGGCCTGGCTTCGAAGCGATCGCGGCGCACACCGGCGTCAAGATAGTCGGGCCGGCGATAAGCTGGGGCACCATGCCGGGTTATGCCGATCCGGTGGTATGGCTGGACGCCTTCTATGCCGCCTATCGCAACGCCAACGGCAACCGCGATCCGCAAATCGATTACCTGGCGTTCCATTGGTACGACTACGGCCTGGCAGGGCAGCTCGACCGCCTCGCCAAGTATGGCAAGCCGTTCTGGGTTACCGAATTTGCCAACTGGCATGCGCAAAACGACGGCGCGCAGATCGACACGCTTGCCAAGCAGGAGGCGCAGATGAAGGACATGGTGGCGATCTGCGAGGCGCGCGCCGACGTATTCCGTTATGCATGGTTTACCGGCCGCTGGAATAACGACAGCCATTTCACCAGCTTGCTGGGCGCTCCCGGGCAGCTTACGGACCTGGGCCGGCTGTATCTGTCGCTTCCGCATTGATGGCAGCGGCCGGATGAACCACACCGCCATGCGCTTTAATGCAGATGCAGCGCCTTGCCGATATAGTCAAAGAATATGCAATACAGCATGATCGGCAACGGCAAACCAAGCATGGTGCCGATCAGGTATTTATAAAATTTCACGCCGGACAAGGCCAGTGCGTAATTCAGTGCGGGTACGGTCTGAAACAGTATCCTTAACAACGCGATGCTTGCAATCGGGTGCGCATCGAGGCCGCTGAGTATTTTCAATGCATGACGGTTCTTCAATTCCCGGAATGCATCGCCGCCGATGAAGCGGATTGTCAGGAAAGTAAACACGCAGGAAATGACCGCCGCGACATAGGTTGCAAGGCCGCCCCAGGTCTTGCCCAGGGCCAGTACCGCCGCCGCGAGGAAAATCCACCCGGGTACCTGGATCAGGTTACCCAGGCAAAACAATAAAATAAAGATCAGCAAGCCGCTGACTTTATTGTCAACGATCTGTTGACGAAGGAACGCCAGGTTGAAATGCTCCCGCAGCCCGGAAAATTGAAACAGGGCGAGCAGCAGCAACAGGAAAAGAACAACGATCAACAGCCGTTTGTAGGGGCGCAAGGCAGAGTCTCGCAAGTTAAGGTGAGCAGGTCATGGACCGTCGGTATCGAGCACACGATTGTAGGATTCCAGTCTCAACGCACGCTCTTGCGTCAGGGCCAGTCCTTCATATTCTTGCATCGGTACGTACATTGTCCCATGCCGGGTTTCAAACAGGGCGGACTGCGCCCGGATCTCCGCATCCCGGAAAACGATCCAGGCCCGCTGAGACGCGCGCAGGTTCTGCGCGGCGGGCGCCGGCAAGGTTCGCATCAATTTCCGGTAGGCGGCATTCAGCCGGTTATCGTAGGTTTTGAGCGCTGTCGCATAACAGGCTGTCTGGTCGGCCGTAGAGACTGTTTTCTCGCTTGACAGGCAGGTGTCTAGCGCATCGGCAGTTTTATCTTTGTCTTGTGCCGGAGCGGCAAACGCCGGCGTCCCTCCCATCACGCAGAAAGTAAGTAGCGTGGAGAGGCAACCAAGCCGATGGCGACGGTTCGATTTCAATGCGGATTCCAGGATTGGATGGGACTCTGTCCGGGTTTTTATGGCTAGGCGGTTTGCTTGCGTTTCAGGAAAATTCCGCCGGCAAGCAGCACTACGCCTACTCCCAACAGAAATTTCGACAACATGCTGCCACCCACTTCACTGTTATTGGCGGCACTGATGGCGAGCGCAGCTGCCTGGGCGTCGGTAGCAGTCATGGCCGTTGCAAATGCGGTCTCTTCACATTGCTTGATCAAGGACTGTTCGGATTTCTCCGCGGTCAGTCTATCGCGGCATTGCTGGGCTAAAGCGGCATCGGCCTTAGGCGGGCCGCCGCTGAAACTGAGGATTGCGCCCAAAACCAGCAACAGTACGCCGATGCAGATCAGCATTACAGGATTCTTTTTCATCAGTATTCCTTGCGTTGTCTCGTGTCAAAGTAACACGTCGGGCCGGGTTGCGATAGAGACCTTGGCGTCATGGGGCGGCCATGAAAAACATTCTGTCACGGCGAGTCTTTATCGCCGCCGCCGCGGTTGCGCCATTTCAACGACAGCCAGACGGCAAGCGCCGTCGTTCCTGCAAACGCCAGCACTGCCAGAAAAATCGAACGGCTGGAGACGTAGACATAGGCCGTGACAAGCCCTACAAACAAGGGCGCCAGCCATTCTTCCAGCTTGGATGGCTTGCGCTGGCCAGAGCGGTTCCTGGTTGTCGCTTGCGGCCCGGCTGGATCTGCATCCCCCGCGGTCAGGCGCGTGCGTCTTCCCGTCTCGGGAAATGCCGCGCTTAGCGCCGCACCGGGCCAGATGCCTGGCGGGCCGGAGCCGCCGAGCATCCACACTGGGTTGCCGCTGTTTTTCCATCGCAGGAAATCTGCCGCCATGCCGGCAAAGTGGTCGCCGGCTTCCGGCGGAAGATTGTTGTCCAGGCGGTCCATGCTCTGCGCACCCATCCGCATCCATTGTTCGCCATCCGAGATATCCGGCAAGCCGGCGGTGCGAAGCAGGAGAAATCCTTCAAAATGCGTGGCGACCAGCTTTTCAAACGCCTCGTAGGTGGAGCGGTATTGTTCGCCAATGGCGGTCACCACTTTTTCCTTGCGCAGCGCCAGCCGTTCCAGCGCCTGGTCCTTGCTGGTGACGAAGTAGGGATAGAGGGCTTCCGGGTTCTCCGCATCGGCCTGGAATTCCGCGCGTTCCCCTTCCGCATCGTTGACATCGAAATCGTCGATCATCCTGGCGAATTTCAGGTCAGCTTCGCCGTAGATGCACCACCATAAGAGCGGGGGACCGCTTTTCGCTTCCAGTTCAATCCCTGGATCGTCCCAGAATGTGCGCCATTCATCGCGTTCGCCGTTGGGCATTGCCCGCTGCTTGCAGTCATTCAGAAACACTGGATGAGACATTGCAACTCCTTCCGCAAAAAAACTGGGTGGCAGCATGTCCTGTGCAATCGCACCAGACGGAGTCTTGTGAATCAGGTTCAGGCGAAGCTTTTGTAAACCGCCATATTAACGAAAAAAGGACATTTCGTTTATTCCCGCAGCACATTCAACTGAGCCAGGGAGAGGCGAACAGGACGAGATTCCCAATGCTCGCCTGGCTTTATGAAATGACATCCCTCAGGATTCAGTCAGTAGCCGTCGACTTCGATAACCGCCTCGGCGAACGCCTGGGGCGCTTCCTGCGGCAGGTTGTGGCCGACGCCCTTGATGATTCGGTGAGTCCGTTTTCCAGAAAATTTGCTGGCGTAGGATGTTCCGTCCGAAGCCGGTGCGACGCCATCGGAATCGCCATCGAGGGTGATGGTGGGCACCGCGATGACGGGGCCTGCCGCCAGCCGCCGTTCCAGTTCGTCGTATTTCGGTTCGCCTGCGGCGATGCTCAGGCGCCAGCGGTAGTTGTGGATGACGATGCTGATGTAGTCCGGGTTGTCGAAGGAGGTCGCGCAGCGGTTGAACGTAGCGTCGTCGAAATCCCACTTCGGCGAATTGACCTTCCAGATGAGATTGCCGAATTCGCGCCGGTTCGCGTCGTAGCCGGCCCGGCCGCGTTCGGTGGCGAAATAAAACTGGTACCACCAGCCGTGTTCGACCTTCGGCGACAGCGGTATCTTGTTGCGCTCAAGGTTGTTGATCAGGTAGCCGTTGACCGACACCATGACCTTGCAGCGTTCTGGCCAGAGCGCTGCGATGATATTGGCAGTGCGTGCGCCCCAGTCGTAGCCGGCAAGGATCGCTTTCTCGATCTTGAGCGCATCCATCAAAGCGATGATATCGAGCGCCACCACCGACTGCTGGGCGTTGCGGAAGGTCGTGTCTGAAAGAAAACGCGTCGTGCCGTGGCCGCGCAGATGCGGGACGATCACCCGGTAGCCTGCCGATGCCAGCAAAGGAGCGACGTCGACAAAACTGTGGATGTCATACGGCCAGCCGTGCAGGAGAATGACTGCGGGCCCATCAGCAGGGCCGGCTTCTGCGTAGCCGACATTCAGGACACCGGCGTCGATCTGTTTCAGCGGACCGAACGAGGTGTTGCTGCCCGTTTTAAGCGCAAGCGGTGCGGCAGTCTGTGCTTTTGCGGTTCCCGTCAGGCCGAACTGGGCGGCGGCAATGGTGATGGTCGCGGCGCCAAAAAGGCGGCGGTGATGGTTGATTTTTTCAGTCATGATCTCTCTCCGATTGATATGAAGCGCCGAAATTGCCGGCATGGTTCGTTGGGGTTTCAGGTTTCCTTCTGTGCCAGCAAAGCCTGGATCGCTGCTTCGGTTTCCGCGTATTTCCCCTCGCCGAAATGGGTGTAGACGATCTGGCCTTTCTTGTTGACCAGGTAGAACGCGGGCCAGTACTGGTTGTTGTACGCAGTCCATGTCGCGTAGCGGTTGTCCTGCGCAACCGGGAAACCGATGTCGAAGCGTTTGATGGCAGTCTTGACGTTGTCGGTATTGCGCTCGAACGGATATTCGGGCGTATGCACGCCGACCACCACCAGGCCCTGGTCCTTGTATTTCTGGTGCCAGCTTTTCACATAGGGCAGGGTGTGGATGCAGTTGATGCAGGTGTAGGTCCAGAAATCGACCAGCACCACCTTGCCGCGCAGTTGCTGCATGGTCAGCGGTTCGCTGTTGAGCCATTTCTCGATGCCGGTGAATTCGGGAGCCGGGCGAATATTTTTCAGCGGCTCGGCATGGGTTGCCGTGACGGCGAAGGCGGCGACTGCGGTCAGTGCCTTGAATCGGGAGAGCATGTCAAAGTCCTTTCAGGTCAGGAAAAAAACGGGTGAGAGAGGTGTAGATGAGGATGTCGTACTGCAGGTAGATCGCAGCGGCGCTCAGGATCACCAGCATCCCGAACAGTTGCTGCAGCCTCTGTGTGTGCCGCGCCAGCTGGCGCACGCGGCGGGTCATGTACTGGCCGCCGTAGATGACGGCGAGCATGGGAAGCGCGGCGCCGATGGCGTACAGGGTGAGCAGCAATGCCGACCAGCCGAGGTCCTGGGCCTTGACCACCAGCACCAAGATAGACGCCAGTACCGGGCCGGCGCATGGCGTCCATACCGCGCCCAGCGACATGCCCAGTACAAAACCGCCGGCATAACCAGGGCCGGCCTGTACGCCGCGTGCACTGATGCGCTGCAGCGGCTGTTCCAGGCGCGCCAGCAGCCATTCATAGGGACGCGGCCATAAGCGCAGCAGGCCGGACAGCGCCAGCAGCGCGATGCCGGTGTTGCGCAGCGCTTCCTGCGCCACCTGCACGGTGCTGGAAACCGCGCCCAGCAGCATGGCGAAAGAAGCGAAAGTCAGGATGAAACCAGACATGATGAACAATGGCCGTACCCGGCTGGGCCGGTCGACTGAGCTGCCGAGCAGCACCGGCACGACCGGCAGGATGCACGGCGAAGCAATGGTAAGCAGGCCGGCCAGCAGTGCTAGCGGCGTTTCGATCAGGTTGTGCATGGCGGCCATTCCGGCAGTTGGGATAGCTGTATTGGAACGTCGGCACGTATCCGCTGTGTGTCAAGAGCGCACCGCCAGTGCAATTTTTTGTATCGACGCCGTTGCAGATACACTTGGACACAAATCGTCCCGGGATCCGCGTTATAAAGCAAACATTGCTATCCTGGAGACCCGGAATGAATATAGAAACTGCGCAAAAACACCGCACAGATCCCGCCGCGGCGGAGCCGGCATGAGGCGGCTTCTTGCCATGCTGGCCTTTGTCGCCGGCGGCCTGGCGACGGAACTGGGTGCCCCGTTGCACTGCGACCTGATCCATGTCAGCCGCCCATGTCAAAGACGCCGTAAGGTATGATTCCCAAATGGAAAATCCAGACCACGTACTGATCGTCGACGACGACCGCGGCATCCGTGAACTGCTTGCCGGCTATCTCGAAAAAAACGGCATGCGCACCTCGCTGGCTGCCAACGGACGGCAGATGCGCGCCGTGCTGGAGCAGGGTGCGCCGGACCTGATCGTGCTCGACCTGATGCTGCCGGGCGAAGACGGCCTGGCGCTCTGCCGCGATCTGCGCGCCGGCAAATGGCGCACGGTGCCGGTACTGATGCTGACCGCCCGCGGCGAAGAAACCGACCGCATCATCGGCCTGGAGATGGGAGCGGATGATTACCTGGCAAAACCGTTTGCGGTGCGCGAGCTGCTGGCGCGGATCCGTGCCGTGCTGCGCCGGGCGCGCATGCTGCCGGTTAACATGCAGGTTACCGAAGCGGCCCAGCTGCTGGCTTTCGGCGACTGGCGGCTCGACACCACGGCGCGCCACCTGCTGGATGCCGACGGCACCATGGTCGCCCTGAGCGGAGCCGAATACCGCCTGCTGCGGGTGTTCCTCGACCATCCGCAGCGGGTGCTGACGCGCGACCAGCTGCTCAACCTGACGCAGGGCCGGCAGTCGGACCAGTTCGACCGTTCTATCGATCTGCTGGTCAGTCGGCTGCGCCAGAGGCTGCAGGACACGGCACGCGAGCCGCGCTACATCAAGACCCTGCGCAGTGAAGGTTATGTGTTCTCGGCGGCGGTCACCCTTCTCGGTGGCCAGCAGTGAAGCTGCCGCTGCACTGGCCGCGCACGCTGTTCGCCCGGCTGGCCCTGATCCTGTGCGTGGGGCTGGCCCTGGCGCAAATGATGTCGTTCTGGCTCACCATGACCGAACGCAACCAGGCCGTCACCAACATGATGATGGGTAATATCGAGCGCGAGGTAGCCAGTTCGGTAGCCCTGCTCGATCATCTGCCGGCTGCCGAACGCCCGGCGTGGCTGCCGCGGCTGGCGCGGCGCAACTATGTGTTCGAACTCGGCGCCGGCATTGCCGGCGTGCCGCCGGATGCCCGCCTGTCGGCCCTGGTGGCGGCATCGATCGCCGCCGGCATCGGCACCACCTATCCGCTGACCGTGAATGCCATCCCCGGCCCGCGTGAGCACTTCCAGGTGCACCTGCGGCTGAGCGACGGCATGCCGCTGACCATCGACGTCCGGCCGATAGCCGGCCTGCCGCTGTCGCCCTGGCTGCCGCTGGTGCTGGCATTGCAGCTGGCGGTGCTGGCCGTCTGCTGCTGGCTGGCGGTACGGCTGGCGACACGGCCGCTGTACCAGCTGGCGCAGGCCGCCGATGCATTGGGACCGGACCTGAAAGCTGCGCGACTGGCAGAAACCGGGCCCAGCGAGGTGGCGCGCGCCGCCAAGGCGTTCAATGCGATGCAGGACCGCATTGCCATCTACATGGCGGAACGGATCCAGATCCTGGCGGCGATTTCGCATGACCTGCAAACGCCGATCACCCGCATGCGGCTGCGCGTCGATGTCATGGATGAAAACCCGCAACATGCCAAGCTGCAGCAGGACTTGCTGGAAATGGAAACCCTGGTGAAAGAAGGCGTGGCCTATGCGCGCACCTTGCACGGCGCCGCTGAAACGCCGTGCCGCATCGATCCCGACGCCTTGTTCGACAGCCTGGTGTGCGACTACACCGATGCCGGCCAGGACGTTACCTTGCAGGGCAAGGTCGCCAATGCGCTGGTGACGCGGCCGCAGGCGCTGCGCCGCATCCTTGGCAACCTGGTCGACAATGCACTGAAATATGCCGGGGCGGCTGAGGTCATGGTGGCGATGCAGCAAGATGGCCAGGTGAGGATTGAGGTGCTGGACCGCGGACCCGGCATCCCGGCAGATGCGCTGGAAGCTGTGTTCGAGCCGTTCTACCGGCTCGAAGCGTCGCGCAACCGCCATACCGGCGGCACCGGGCTCGGCCTTGCCATCGCACGCCAGCTCACCCTTGCCATGGACGCCACGCTGTCTTTGCACAACCGTGCCGGCGGCGGGCTGGAAGCCCGGCTGACATTGAAGAACCTGGGTAGCTGAACCGCCACTTTTGTATGCGCGTGTATCCGCTTACAGCCAGGGTACGCCTGCATACAAAAAGCGCGCCGGCGATACACACTTCAGATACAGACGATACGCATACTTTGCAGCAGTCGCCCGGTTTTTCCAGGCGACGCGCACCGGCAGAGAGCATCCATGCAGCGACCGCGCCGGCTATCCGAATCAACCAGAATCTGCCAGGAACCCACCATGACCCAACTCGAAAAAGTACTGTACACAGGTAAAACCCACACCTCCTCGGGAGGGCGGGACGGCGCTTCACGCAGCTCCGACGGCCGGCTCGACATCAAGCTTTCGTCGCCCGGCAGCGCCGGCGGCGGCACCAATCCGGAGCAGCTGTTCGCAGCCGGCTGGTCGGCCTGTTTCATCGGTGCGATGGGGATTGCTGCCGGAAAAATGAAAGTCGTCCTGCCGCCGGACCTGGCGGTTGATGCGGAAGTGGACCTGGGCGTCACCGGCGCCGCTTACTTCCTGCAGGCCCGCCTTAACGTCAGCCTGCCCGGACTGGAACGCGAAGTCGCCCTAGCCCTGACGGACGCCGCACACCAGACCTGTCCGTATTCCAAGGCTACGCGGGGCAATATCGATGTCGTGATCAACCTGGTCTAGGACACCGAAATTGCCGAACAATCTGGCGCAGGCAGCTTAGTCATTCAATCGCTGAATCAAAGCGGATCGGGATCAGGAAACGGTTCCTCGACCGGTATGGGTACGTTGCCAGGTATCGGGTCCTCGACCGGCGGAGGAGTGTCGGGGACGGGCTTGCCAGGAGGTGCTTCTTCAGGCGGTTCTTGTGGAGTATGCATGGGTTTTCCTTCCGCGATCTGGCCTGGAAAATGAAATTGCGGCTGATTGTATGGTTTTGATGGGTCGACTCATGTCTTTGACAACGGCGCTGGCAAAAGCATTCCCGCTATTTTGCCAGCGTCCCGTCATAATAAAGTTGCATGTGCTTTGCCATCAACGCTGTACGTCAACGCGCATATCGCATATCGTCGGCCGCAACGTTGCACGTTGCGCAATAGATTTCCCTGTTGTTGCCCGGCTCAGAATTTATGGCGTAGGCCGAATATGAGGGCACGCGGGTCGGCGCCCGCATTGGCTGCGGCGACTTCATTGCCGTTCGCCGATCCGACGCCAAAGCTCGCTCCGGCATCGTTGCTGACGCGCGAGTAGCCGGTGTACAAGGTAGTCCGTTTCGACAGGTCGTAGTCGTACACCACGCCGTAGCTGCGTGAGTTGGCATTCGCCGTGCTCTTGTTTTTCAGGCTGCCGTAGCTGAAATTCAGGCGGCCGCCGCCAAGCGGGACATCCATTGCCAGCGACCAGAAATCGTAATCCGGAATGGCGGCGCTGCTGGCATCGTTGCGCACCGTTTCAGCCACCAGGTAAGGTTTCAAGAAGACGAAGTCATAAGACACGGCCGCAGCCAGGTATTTGGTGATGTTGTCCGGTGCGGAAGGTGTTTTTTTCTTGGAGGCGTAGCTCACCGCCGCGGACAGCGGACCGTTATCGTAATTGGCCTGGATGTTGAACAGGTTGCCGTACGATTTGCTGTCGGTCGCCACCGTGGTGTTTTCTCCCAAGGCGTAGAACAGCGTCAGCGTCACGCCGGCAAACACCGGCGAAACATACTTGATCGAATTGTCGAGACGCACATCTTCGATGGCCGGCACGTAGGCTGCCGAGGCATCGCCGAAGCCGACTGCGTGCGTGCTGAATTTGACATGCATCGAATGCAGCGGTTCGTATTGGCGCCCCAGCGTGACGGCGCCGGCATTCGATCCCAGGCCGACGAAAGCCTGGCGGCCGAACAGCAGGCCGGTCTGGGCGAACGAACCGTTGTCGACATTGAAGCCGTTTTCCAGTGTGAACAGCGCCCGCAATCCGCCTCCCAGGTCTTCCGTCCCGGTGAAACCTATCCGGCTCTGGCTGAGGCTGCCGCTTTGCACACGGTTCAGGCTGTCCTTGCCGTTATTGGCAAACTCGATGCCGCTGTCGATGATGCCGTAGATGGTGACGTTGGTGCTTTGCGCGTGCGCTGCGCCGGTAATTGCGGTTAATCCAAAAAATGCGGCAAGAAGTGTTTTTTTCATGATTTTGTCTCCGGATTTTTTATGGTCAGGTGTTGCTGCAAGAATCAAAAGGCGATACGCGGCCTGGGCGAAGCGTGAGCTTCGCCGCCAGGTATGCGTGGTGGTAAGGGAAACCGGCTTATCTCATCGCAGCCGAGGAGCGCGGTTCCGTAAAATCAGCTGCTCATGCTTAGCTGCCCGTGCGATCTCAAATGAAGGTGCTTGAACAGCAGCGCCGCGGCGGCGACGAAAGCCGGCAGCGCCAGCATGCTGAAGATGGCGCTCAGGCCCCAGCCGAACTGCAGCAGCTGGCCGCCGATTGCTGCGCCCAGGATGCCGCCGAGGCGGCCGATGCCGAGCATCCAGGCGACGCCGGTGGCGCGGCCCTGGGTCGGATAGAAACCGGCGGCCAGCGCCGGCATCGACGACTGCGCGCCGTTCATGCACAGTCCGGCGACGAACATCAGCACGCCGAGCAGCACCGCGTCGCCGGTGCCGTGGCCGATGGCGTAGACAAAAATCCCGGTCAGCACGTAGGTGATCGCAATCGCCTTGTGCGCGCTCATGCGGTCCATCAGCCAGCCGACCGCCAGGGTGCCTATCACTCCACCCAAGGGAAACAGCGCCGTGATGTTGCTGGCCTGGGAGATGGAAAACCCGGCGTTCTTGATCAGCGTCGGCATCCAGCTGGTCAGCAGATAGAAAATCAGCAAGCCCATGAAATAAGTCAGCCACAGCATCAGCGTGCCGAACCGGTAGCGTGCCGAGAAAATCACCGCCAGCGCGGTTTTCCCGGCCAGGGCGACCAGTTCAGGCACGGTAAATTGCGCTTCCGAGGTAATCGATCCGGGCGCAATGCGGTTCAGCACATCGGCGATTTTTTTATCCGGCCAGCGCCGCACCACCATGAAACGCGGCGATTCCGGCAGCTGCAGCAGCAACATCGCCAACAGCAGCGGCAGGCAGCCGCCGACGATGAACATGCTGTGCCAGCCGTAACGCGGGATCATCCAGGCGGCTACAAAACCGCCCAGCGCCGAGCCCAGGGTGAAACCGCAGAACATGGTGTTGACGATCATCGAGCGTTTGCGCTGCGGCGCATATTCCGACATCAGCGTCACTGCATTCGGCATCGCCGCACCCAGTCCCAGGCCGGTCAGGAAACGCAGTACCGTGAGTATCTGGATCGAGCCGGCGAACGCAGACATCAGCGTCCAGAAGCCGAACAGCAGGACCGATGCCAGCAGCACTTTCTTGCGGCCGATGCGATCGGCCAGCGGCCCCGCCAGCAGCGCGCCGACCGCCAGTCCCACCAGCGCGGCGCTCAGCACCGGCACCAGCGCCGCTTTTTCTACATGCCATTCCTGGCTCAAGGCGGGCGCCAGGAAGCCGATGATGGCGGTGTCGAAACCGTCAATCGCGATGATCAGGAAACATAGTCCGAGGATCAGCCATTGGTAGAGGGAAAATGGTTTGTCGTCGATGAACTGCTGGACATCGATGGTCTGCCTGGCCGTCATGTTGCGCTCCCGGTGCGCGGCTGGAGCACCGCGGCGCTGCGAACGGCATGGATGGTAGGGGCGGCAAACGATTGCCGCAGGCTGGTGCGCATAGCTTTGTCTCCTGAATTTTATGTTTTTATCTTTTGTCGCCAAAGCGCAAGCAGCCGCCCTGCCGTGTTGCTTGTTGCCGCTTATTGTTAATATTGTGCAAGTCTGTGCTTGTTTCCGGTTTGCTGAATACTAGGGTTTGTCCTATTCCACATCAAGACAGTGATGTCGCGTAGTAAACGCATATCGCACGTATTGTGCGATATGCGCCCAAATTAGCTATTGTTTGCAACGCATCTGCTGTTTAAAACGGCATGCCGACGTAGTTTTCGGCCAGCGCCGTGGCTGCGGCGCGGGACGTGACCACATAATCCAGTTCGGCCCGCTGCAATTGTTGCTGGAAGGGCGACGCGCCGTCGAAATTGTGCAGCATGCTGGTCATCCGCCAGGAGAAATGCTCGGCGCGCCAGACACGCTTGAGCGCTGCCTCGGTATATCCCGCCAGCAGGTCTTGCCGGCCGTCCCGGTAGAACTGCTCGAATCCGCTCGCCAGCAGGCGTACATCCGAGACGGCAAGATTGAGGCCCTTGGCGCCGGTGGGCGGCACGATATGGGCGGCGTCGCCGGCCAGGAACAGCCGGCCGTACTGCATCGGGGTAGAGACAAAACTGCGCATGCCGATGATGTTTTTCTGGAATATGCGGCCTTCTTTCAACGCCCAGCCGTCTGCGCACGCCAGCCGCGTGTTCAGTTCCGACCAGATGCGGTCGTCCGACCAATTGTCTACCTGGTCCTTGGGATCGCATTGGAAATACAGGCGCTGCACCGTCGGCGAGCGCGTGCTTACCAGGGCGAAGCCGCGCTGATGCTGGGCGTAGATCAGTTCGTCCGAAGACGGCGGCGCCTCGACCAGGATGCCGAACCAGCCAAACGGGTAGCTGCGCTGGAAATCCTGGCGCGGATTCTCAGGAATGGCAGGGCGCGAAACACCATGGAAGCCATCGCAGCCGGTCACGAAATCGGCTTGCAGCACAGCGGGTTCTCCCAGGTGCGTATAGCGCACCGAAGGGGTCTCGCCCTGGAGATCGTGCAGGCTGACGTCGCTCACTTCGAATAGGATTTTTCCTTCAGCGGCAAGGCGGGCGGCCACCAGGTCCTTGATCACCTCGTGTTGCGCATAGACAGTGATCGAGCGTCCGGTAAGTTCGGTCAGGTCGATGCGGTGGCGGCGGCCGCCGAAGGCCAGTTCGATGCCGTGATGCACCACACCCTCGCGCTGCATGCGGGCGCCGACCCCGCTTTGATTGAGGATATCCATCGTGCCCTGTTCCAGCACGCCGGCGCGGATGGTGGCCTCGATCTCGCTCCGGCTGCGGCTTTCCAGAACCACAGATTCGATGCCGTTCAGGTGCAGCAGGTGCGACAGCAACAGTCCGGCCGGACCGGCGCCGATGATGGCTACTTGGGTTTGCATTGGTCTTCTCCATTTTTTTGATGATTTTTTTTGTACATCCCGATGGATATAAATCCTAGTCCAGCCAGCGCCGGTAAAAAATGGATGAAATGAGAAATAACTTGTACTATTTTGACAGTCGCCTCTTTCAGGAAGCAGGACATGGACGTTCGGCATGCAGTCAAAAAAACCATAAACGGAGACATCCCGCAATTCGCCCTGTATGGCGAAAACGCGGCGGCCGAGAATGCCGAATTTGTCCATATCGAGCTGATAGAAACGCGCAGCCGGTTGCACGACTGGCATATCCAGAGCCATACCCACCGCGGCCTGTTCCAGATCCTGTTCCTGTTCGGCGGCCATGTGCATGCCGAGATCGACTCCGGGCTGTGGGAATGCGAAGGGCCGGTGGCGATCACCATCCACCCTTCGGTGGTGCACGGTTTCGATTTTTCCAGGGAAGCACAGGGGTTTGTCCTGACGGTCGACCAGAACCTGCTGTTTGCCGACAAGCTGGGCGTGCATGCGACCTTGTTTTCGACGATTTTCGTGGAGCCGCTGGCGATCGCCCTGAGCGCAGTCGACGACAGCCGGCAGCGCATCGAAACCTTGCTGAAACAGCTGATGACGGAATCGTCATGGCCGCGCGCCGGCCATACCCTGATGCTGGAGTGGCTGGCGCGCAGCGTCTTGCTGCTGCTGGTGCGGCTGCATTCCGACCACCGCTCGGCGGACCGCAGCGGGCGCCAGGATTTCGAACTGTTCAGCCGCTTTCGGGTGCTGGTGGAAGAGCATTACAAAGAGCAGTGGCAAGTGAGCCGCTTTGCCGAGAAGCTGCGTGTCACGGAAAGCCGCCTGAATCGCCTGTGCCTCAGGCTCGCCGGAAAGTCTGCGTTCGACATGATGCAGCAGCGCCTGATGCTGGAGGCCAGGCGCAAGCTGACTTACGTACCGTCCGGCGTGGCCAGCATCGCCTATGAGCTGGGTTTCCAGGACCCCGCCTACTTCAGCCGCGCCTTCAAGCGGCATACGGGCATGACACCCAAGCAATTCCGGCAGCAGGCCTCGGCTGAAGGGGCGGATGCCTGCTAAAGTAGCGTTGTGGGCTTGGTCTGCCGCATTGACAGGGCAGCAAGCATTGCCGTCGCATCGTCAAACCAACAAGGAGATAAACATGGCCAATACAAGAGAAGTCGTCATCGTCGGCGCTGCCCGTACCGCTATCGGCGCATATGGCGGCGCGTTGAAGGACCTGGCGCCGGGCGAGCTGGGCGCTGTGGCGGTGAAAGAAGCCTTTGCGCGCGCCGGCGTCGATCCGCTGCAGGCCGGCCAGATCGTATTCGGCAACGTCATCCACACCGAGGCGCGCGACATGTATGTATCGCGCGTGGTGGGCCTGAATGCCGGCATGGGCAAGGAATCCACTGCGCTGACCTTGAACCGGCTATGCGGCTCGGGTCTGCAAGCGATCATCACGGCGGCCAACGCCATCCAGCTGGACGAGGCCGATGTCGCGGTCGGCGGCGGCGTCGAAAGCATGAGCCGCTCGCTGTATGGGACACAAGCCGCGCGCTGGGGCGCACGCATGGGCGACATCAAGATGGTCGACATGATGATCGGCGCCCTGTCCGATCCGTTCGGCGGCGGCCATATGGGGATCACTGCTGAAAACGTGGCGGAGAAATACAGCATTTCGCGTGAAGAGCAGGATGCCTTCGCGCTGGAAAGCCAGAAACGGGCTACTGCGGCTATCGCCGCCGGCTATTTCAAGTCGCAGATCGTGCCGGTCGAAATCAAGACGCGCAAAGGCGCTGTGTTATTCGATACCGATGAATATCCGAAGGCCGATGCCACCCTGGAGTCGCTGGCCAAGCTGAAGCCGGCGTTCAAGAAAGAAGGCGGCACGGTCACCGCCGGCAATGCTTCCGGCATCAACGACGGCGCCGCGGCTTGCGTCCTGATGGAAGCAGGGGCTGCAGTCCGCGCCGGACGCACGCCGCTGGCGCGCCTGGTTTCCTATGGGGTGGCGGGGGTCGATCCGACCATCATGGGCACCGGTCCGATCCCGGCCGTCCAGCTGGCCTTGAAGCGCGCCGGCCTGAGCTTGCAGGACATGGCGGTGATTGAATCGAACGAAGCGTTCGCTGCGCAGTCGCTGGGCGTATGCAAAGGGCTGGGCCTGGATCCCAAGCTGACCAACGTCAATGGCGGTGCTATCGCGCTGGGTCATCCTTTGGGTGCAAGCGGGACGATCATTGCGGTCAAGTGCCTGTATGAACTGATTCGTACTAACAAGCGCTATGGCTTGATCACCATGTGCATTGGCGGCGGTCAAGGCATTGCGCTGATCATCGAGCGTATCTGAAGCAATTCTTTTTGCGGAAGAACAATAGCTGCGGGGCTGCGGACAATCATCCTTTCCAGGTGCGCTGCAGTCCCGTATCGGCATGGATCCAGCCGCCGTTTTTCCCGGGCCGGTAATAGAAGCCGACGCCGCCCTGGCGGAAGCTGCGTATCAGGCCGCCCAGCACGTCCGCATCCAGTTGCGTGAGGCGGATGTCGGCTGCGCGGCCTTCCAGGTGCAGTGACTTGCGCGCCGCCGGCACGCCGGTTTCGATCAGGTGCTTGTTGGTGGCTGCGGTGCGGAATCCCGACAGGATTTCCAGCGGCTGGCTGATGCCATAGCGGGCGATAAAAGCCTGGGTGCCCCACAAGGTTTCGAGCAGCTTGGGATCTATCGGCGCTACCTGCTTGCCCTGGACATCGCGCAGCAGGTGGCACAGCTGCTGATAGGCCGATTCCTGGATTTCACCGTCTTTCCAGTACAGCAGCTTGGCGCGTTCGCCGCTGGCGGGGCGCGTCACTTCCAGCACCCGCGGCTTGAGCCAGAACTCCATGTCTACCAGTTGCGCGTCGAAGATGTCCGGCGGCGGATCCATCGGCGGCGCGTCGGCCGGAGCCTCTTTTGCGAAAGCCGCCGGTGCGGTCAATGGCAGCTGGCTGGCAAAAAGTCCGGAGGCGGTCAGGAACAAGCTCTTCTGCAGGAATTTTCGGCGCGATGACATGGCGGTCCAAATGTGATGGGATGGGCAATTTTATCGCACCATCCCCGCTTTGAGTAGCCGCCAGGTTCCGCCGGGCTGCGATCTGCCGGGTTGGGCTCAGCCGCGCTGCGGAATCGTCAAGCCTTTTGCCACCGCCGGCCGCGCCACGAATGCCTGGAGCGCCCGCGTGACATGCGGGAAATCCGCAATGCCCACCAGGTCGCCCGCTTCGTAGAAGCCGATCAGGTTGCGCACCCAGGGGAAGGTGGCGATGTCAGCGATGGTGTAAGCATCGCCCATGATCCAGCTGCGCTCGGCCAGGCGCTGGTTGAGCACCGCCAGCAGGCGCTTCGATTCCGCCACATAGCGGTCGCGCGGACGCTTGTCTTCGTAATCCTTGCCGGCGAATTTATTGAAAAAGCCGAGCTGACCGAACATCGGTCCGATGCCGCCCATCTGGAACATTAGCCACTGGATGGTTTCATAGCGGCCGGCCGGGTCCTTCGGCATGAACTGGCCGCTCTTGTCGGCGAGGTAAATCAGGATCGCGCCGGATTCGAACAGCGGCAGCGGCTTGCCATCCGGGCCGTCCGGATCGAGGATGGCCGGGATCTTGTTGTTCGGATTGAGCGACAGGAACTCAGGCGAGGTCTGGTCGTTGCTGTCGAAGCTGACCAGATGCGGCTCGTAAGGCAGGCCGGTTTCTTCCAGCATGATCGAGACCTTGACGCCATTGGGCGTCGGCAGGGAGTACAGCTGGATCCGCTCGGGATGCTGGGCGGGCCATTTTTTGGTGATGGGGAAGGAAGAAAGGTCGGTCATGAAAGCTCCTGGTTTTGATCTGTTTGGAAATGTGCCGGCGCCGGGCGCGGAAAACAGCCAGTCTAATGCAAGCCGGGTAAAGCCGCTCTCAAGGCGGCCGGTGTTTGCCGGGAGCATGCACACTGCTATTCAAAACCGCGGATGCCGCTGCCGTTAAAGCTGGGCAGTTTCCAGTGGAAGCGCAGGGCCAGCAGGCGCACCAGGAAACCTGCGCCGATCGCGATCAGGGGCGCTGCCGACGGATCGACATCCCACCGTAACAATCCGACATACAAGGCGCCGGTAAACAATGCGATGGTCGCATACAGCTCGCGCTGCAGCACCAGCGGAATCTCGTTGCACAGCACGTCGCGCAGCAGGCCGCCGAAGACGCCGGTGATCATGCCGGCCAAGATCACGATGCCGGGCGCCATGCCGGCGGCGCGGGCGACGTCGCAGCCGATCACGCTGAACGCCACCAGGCCGAGGCCGTCGACCACCAGGAACACGCTACGCAAATGGTGCAGGAAACGCGCCACCAGGGCGGTGACTACGGCGGCGCCGATGGTGAACAGCAGGTACTCGGGATGGGCGATCCAGCCCAGCGGATAATTGCCCAGCAAGATGTCACGCATGCTGCCGCCGCCCAGCGCGGTGATGGTGCCGACCACGCAGATGCCGAACAGGTCCATGTCGCGCCGCATGCCCATGATGGCGCCGGACATGGCTTCCGCCACGATCGCTATCAGATAGATGGTGTGTAGCAGCATAGGGCTGGCCTCCGGAAAAAAACAATTTCAGAATCGGCCCGCGCGCCTGCGCCAGCCGAGGACGGAATACACCTTGTTGCATGCATCCAGCGCATATGGATATGTAAAACCATCAGTTTGTATTGCCGCCTGTCTACTATATTCTCGTCTCCCATTAAAGAGCGCAACAGTTCTTTACAAAAGAATACATGGGAAGGAATGGCACTACATGCACAGATTCAAAAACCTGCAGGCGCAAACCGCGCTGTCTCTGCTGATCGCTTATGCAATACCGAGTTTTTGTCAAACAGCTTATGCCCAGGCCGCGGATGAGAGCGCGGCAGCTAGTGACACCAAAGCAGTGCTGGTAACAGGCTCCCGCATTCCGCGCGCCAGCAAGGAAGGACCGACCAGCGTCACGGTGATTACCGGCGAAGATATCGAGAAGCAAGGCTACCGCAATGTGTTCGATGCCCTCAGTTCGCAGACCCAGAATACCGGCATGACCCAGGGCGCCGACTTCGGCAATACCTTCACGCCGGCAGCGAACACCATCAGCCTGCGCGGGCTGGGGCCGAACCATACGCTGATCCTGCTCAACGGCAGGCGCATCGCCGACTATCCGGTGGCTTATGACGGGTCGGTCAACTTCGTCAACCTGGCCAACATCCCGTCGGCGCTGGTGGACCGCATCGAGATATTGAACAGCGGCGCCTCCGCCATCTACGGCTCGGATGCGATTGCCGGCGTGGTCAATATCATCACCAAAAAACAGGTCAGCGGCATCGATTTCAACATCAAGGCCGGCGGCACCCAGCATGGCGGCGGTTCCAACCAGCGGATCCAGCTCACCGGCGGCGGCAGCAGCGGCAACCTGAGCGGAGTGTTCGGGGTAGAACTGAGCCGCACCCAGCCGGTCTGGAGCCGCCAGCGCGATTTCATGTCGTCGACCTCGTCCGACGGCACTGCGCCGACGCGCATATTGTCGCGCCAGAACGTCGACAGCGGCAAGTACGTCGATCCGGGTGCGACCTGCAGCCAGCTCGGCAACCTGTTCTACGACAGCGTAGTCAGGGTGCAGTCGAAATCCGGCGCGTATTGCGGCAGCGGCAAGGCGCAGCCCGCGTTCTGGACCACCATGACCCAGAACGAAAGCGAAAACCTGTTCGGCAGCCTGAGTTACCAGCTAAGCGCCAAGACCGAAGTGTTCAGCGACCTGATGCTGGGTTTTAACGCCACGCAAAACAATACGCGCGGCCCCAGCTGGACTTCGGAAGCAGTCGGCAACAGTTATTTTTTCAACCAGAACAGCGGCGCCAACGAAAGCTGGTCGCGCCGCATTTCACCGGAAGAAATCGGCGCGGCGACACGCTATAATCGCAAATGGAACGACGTCGCGGCCAACCTGACGGTGGGCATACGCGGCGATATCCCGTCGACCAGCAGCTGGAATTATGAAGCGGCTTACAACATTTCCGCTTACACCAGCCGCAAAACCACGCCTTTGCTGCTCAACAGCGTCGACAGCTTTTTCCTCGGCCCGCGCCTTGGCTACGACGCCGACGGCGTCGCCATCTATGCGCCCGATCCCAGCCGGCTGTCCCGGCCCTTGACCCCGGACCAGTTCAATTCGATCACCGGCGAAGCCATCAGCCGCGACAAATCCTGGACTCAGACCCTGAGCCTGAGCGCCAACGGCGAGCTGTTCAACCTGCCGGCCGGACCGGTGCGGCTGGCGGCGGTGACCGAATTCGGCAGCCAGGGTTTCAGCAACACGCCCGATCCGCAGATCAACCAGGGCGTGTTCTACAACCAGGCAGCCGCCAACGGCGCCAGCGGCTCACGCCAGCGCTATGCCTTGGGAACGGAACTGAATATCCCTATCCTCAAGCAGCTGGTTGCCACCGTCGCCGGACGCTACGACGAATACAGCTTCGCCGGCCGCAACGACGGCAAATTCACCTATAACACCGGGCTCGAATTCCGTCCTGCCAAGACCCTGCTGTTCCGCGGTAACTATGCGACCAGTTTCCGCGCACCCGACATGAACTACATCTACTCGTCGACCACCCGCGGTTATTATTCGTCGACTACCGACTATTACCGCTGCCAGCAGGCAGGTCAGCCTTTGGCCGGCTGCGACTACAACAATTATTCGCCGGGCGCGAACTACATCCAGACCGGCAGCAAGGACCTGAAATCCGAGAACGGCAAATCGTGGAGTTATGGCGCAGTATGGTCGCCAAGCTCGAACTTCGACATATCGGCCGATTTCTGGCGCATCCAGATCGACAACCTGGTGACCAATCTGGATCCGGACACCATCCTGCACAACGAAGCCAACTGCCGCAACGGCGAGCTGGACCCCAATTCGCCGACCTGCGTCGACGCGCTGCGGCGGGTGCAGCGCAATCCGGCCAATGCGATCTTCAATCCGAACGCGATCCAGAACATCCTGGTCAATCCGATCAATGCGGCGCAGGAGCGCACCAGCGGCCTGGATATCAGCGGCAAATGGCGCATCAAGGCGGGCGGCGCCGGCGATTTCCTGCTGAAGGCCAACTACACCAAGGTGCTCAGCCACCACTACAAGCAGTTTTCCAACGATCCTGACACGGATGAGCTGAATTCGCTGACCAATGCCGACTGGGGCTCCAAGGTCAATGCCAGCGTCACCTGGCTGCGCGACAAATGGACCAGCACCGTGCAGGTCACGCGCTACGGCAGCTTGCCCAACGCCGACCAGACCGCGCGCGTTTCGCCGTTCGCACTGGTCAACCTGAGCGCCAGTTACCAGATCAGCCCGCAGGCGTCGATCACGCTGATCGTCAACAATGTGTTCAATTCGGTGAAGCAAGACAACAGCGCCGGTTGGCCGTATTATCCTGTAGGTAATTACAACCCCTATGGCCGCCAGGGCTGGGTGGAATTCAATTACCACTTTGGTTCGTAGCAGATATCTGATGGCTGCAACCGGCTAAGGGTCTGTCCCTAAACCGGTTGCGGTTTTAACTGTTTGTTTATATGAGTACAAGATGAAGACTCTACCCGCTACCGCCGCCATGTTGGCGGCCCTGCTGTGCGCTGCCGCGCCGGGCGTCGCGCTGAGCGCGGCCCAGTCCAGGCCGGGAACGGCAGCGACGGCCGCCGCGGTGGACGGCATCAACTGGTACGACGGCGACGTCGATGCTGCTTTCGCCTTTGCCAAGGCGCATAACAAGCCGCTGTTCCTGTACTGGGGCGCGACCTGGTGCCCGCCCTGCAACCAGGTCAAGGCGACGATTTTCAACCGCCAAGGATTCATCGAGCGCTCGCGGTTTTTTGTGCCGGTGCATATCGACGGCGACAGCGCCGGCGCCCAGAAACTCGGCGAGCGCTTCAAGGTGCGCGGTTATCCGACCATGATCCTGTTCAAGCCCGACGGCACGGAAATCACCCGGCTGCCTGGCGAAGTCGACGCCGACCGTTATCTGCAGACGCTGACGCTCGGCATCAGCGCCAACCGGCCGGTCAAACAAACCTTGCAGGCCGCGCTCGGCGGCGGCAAGCTGAGCGCAGACGAGTGGCGTTTGCTGGCTTATTACTCCTGGGATACCGATGAACAGCAGCTGGTCAGCGGCAAGGAACTGGTGCCTGCCTTGAACAAGCTGGCGGCAGCCTGCCCGCCGGGCGACAGCGCCAATCGCCTGGCCCTGAGCGCGCTGGTGGCGGCCGCGACCAAGGGAGGCGATGCAGCAGCCGGCGTCGACAAAACGGCGGCCGCGGCGCAGCTGACCAAGGCGGTGAGCGATGCCCATACCGCGCGCGAGAATATGGATATCCTGACCAACTACCCGGCTGAGCTGGTGCAGCTGGCGACCGTGCCGAAATCGCCGTCCCGCACCAAGCTGATCGCAGCCTGGAACAGCGCCGTGCAGCGTTTGTCCGGCGACAGCACCTTGTCCAAGACCGATCGCCTGGGAGCGCTGGCGGCGCAAGTGTCGTTGGCCCGCATCGATACGCCGGACGGCGCGCTGGCGTCGGCCTTGCTGAAAGATGTGCGGCAGCGGGTGGCGCAAGCCGATACTGCCACTACCGATGCCTATGAGCGGCAATCGGTGATCAATGCCGGCGCCCATGCTTTGAGCGACGCTGGTTTGCTGGACGATTCCGACAGCTTGCTGAAAGCCGAGCTGAAGCGTTCGCATGCACCTTACTATTTCATGCTGAGCCTGGCGTCGAATGCCAAGAAGCGCGGCGACAAGAGCGGCGCCGTCAACTGGTATGAGCAGGCTTACCAGGCAGCGCAGGGACCGGCGACGCGCCTGCAATGGGGCGTGGCGTATCTGTCGGGCCTGCTGGAACTGGCGCCGCAAGATGAAGGACGCATAGAAAAGGTCGCGCATGGCGTGCTGCAGGAACTGGGCGGCACCCAGAATGCATTCTACGAGCGCAATCGTTCGGTGCTGGAGCGTCTTGGGCAAAAACTCAATGCCTGGAACGGCGACGGCAAGCACCAGGCCGTGCTGGGGCGGCTGCGGCAGCAGCTGGACACAGTGTGCGGCAAGCTGCCGGCAGCCGATGCGCAGCGCGCGACTTGCCAGGGTTTGCTGAGTCCGACGCGGGTTTAGGGAGCGTCAGCAAAAACGGGATCATTGGCGGCAAATCGGTTACGCTAGCGGGATTGCAGTTCTTCCCTCCACCTGACCGGGCTTGCCGACCATGATCATCGTTCACCATCTCAACAATTCCCGTTCGCAGCGCGTGCTGTGGCTGCTCGAAGAGCTGGGGCTGGATTATGAAATCAAGCCCTATCAGCGCGATCCCAAAACCATGTTGGCGCCGCCGTCGCTGAAGGCGGTCCATCCCTTGGGAAAATCGCCGGTCATCACTGACGGCGACAATACGATTGCCGAATCCGGTGCAATCATCGAATACCTGGTGCAGCAATATGGCGATGGCCGCCTGGTGCCGGCTGCGGGCAGCAAGGATCGCCTGCGCTACACCTATTGGCTGCACTATGCCGAAGGATCGGCCATGCCGCCTTTGCTGATGAAACTGATCTTCGGCCGCCTGGGCCGGCCGCCGATGCCGGCCCTACTGCGGCCGTTGGCCCGCTCGATCGCCAACGGCGTGCAGCGCAATTACATCGATCCGCAACTCAAGACGCATCTGGATTTCCTGGAAAGCGAGCTCGGCAAATCGACCTGGTTCGCCGGCGAAGAATTCAGCGCCGCCGACATCCAGATGAGCTTCCCGCTGGAAGCATCGCAATCGCGCGGCGGCCTGGATGCCAGCCGTCCCAGGCTGTTTGCTTTCCTGCAGCGCATTCATGCGCGGCCGGCTTACCAGCGTGCGATCGAAAAGGGCGGCAAATACGATTTGCTCAAGTAAGGCTTAGTTCCCGCTTAGTTCCCATTCCCACGCCAATCCCAGTAGAATTGAACTGTAAGGTCCGGATAAATATGTCCGGACCATGACGCCGGCTAGCCCGGCGTACAGATATCGCTACGGAGATTCAATGTTCCCGACTGAGCAATTCACCGACCCCCATGCCGCCGTCGCCCGCGTGCATGAAATCTACGAGCATCACACCGCTTTGCTGCGCGAAGCTTTCAAGCGCTTTGCCAACGGCGAAGTGATGACCGAGCGGGTGCGCGCCTGTTATCCGTTTGTACGGGTGACGACCGAATTCAACACCCGTGCCGATACCCGCCACTCCTTCGGTTTTGTGTCCGGTCCCGGCGTCTACGAAACTACGCTGACGCGGCCGTCGCTGTATACCAACTACCTGGTCAGCCAGTTCAAGCTGCTGCGCGATAACCATGACGTGCCGCTGGAAATCGGCGTCAGCGACATGCCGATTCCGGTCCACTTCGCCTTCCCGGAAGGCATCCACGTCGAGGGCAATCTCGACCCCGATCATTTGCGCACCTTGCCGGATGTGTTCGACTTGCCGAACCTGGCGACCATGGACGACCGCATCGTCAACGGCACCTTTGAAGAACTGCCGGGCGATCCGCATCCGCTGGCCTTGTTCACTGCGCCGCGCATCGATTATTCGCTGCACCGCCTGAAGCACTATACGGCGACCTCGCCCGACCGTTTCCAGCGCTACGTGCTGTTCACCAACTACGCGTTCTACGTCGACGAATTCATCCGCATGGGACGCGAGCTGATGCAAGCCACCAACGATCCGGAGCAGCGCGCCTACCGTCAGCAATACACGGCCTTCGTCGAACCGGGCGACCTGACCACCTGGAACGCCAACCTCGACGACCTGCCGGCCGACCGCGCCCTCACCGGCGTTGCGCCGGCGCGGCAGCCGCAGATGCCGGCCTACCATCTGCAACGCGCCGATGGTTCCGGCATCACGCTGATCAACATCGGCGTCGGTCCGTCGAACGCCAAGACCATCACCGATCACGTCGCGGTACTGCGTCCGCACGGCTGGATCATGCTGGGCCATTGCGCCGGCCTGTCGACTTCGCAGCGCATGGGCGACTATGTCCTGGCGCATGCTTACGTGCGCGACGACCACGTGCTGGACGACGACCTGCCGCTGTGGGTGCCGGTGCCGGCGCTGGCCGAGGTGCAGCTGGCCTTGCAGGATGCGGTGGCTACGATCACCCAACTGGAAGGCTACGAGCTGAAGCGCATCATGCGCACCGGTACGGTGGCGTCGATCGACGACCGCAACTGGGAGCTGCGCGACCATCGCAAGCCTTTGCTGCGTTTCAATCAAAGCCGGGCGATTGCGCTGGACATGGAAAGCGCGACAGTGGCCGCCAACGGTTTCCGTTTCCGCGTTCCTTACGGCACGTTGCTATGCGTCTCGGACAAGCCGCTGCACGGCGAAATCAAGTTGCCGGGCATGGCCAACCGGTTTTATGAACAGCGCGTCAACCAGCATCTGAAGATCGGCATCAAGGCGCTGGAACTGCTGCGCAACCAGGGCGTCGAGCAGCTGCACAGCCGCAAGCTGCGCAGCTTCAGCGAACCGGCGTTCCGCTGATTTTCTCTGACTAATGGCGACCTTCATCAAGCACCGGAAAATAAAAATCGTGACCCTGGCCGCAGGTGAGGCAATCGCCGATCACTGCAGCGCAGGCGATATCGCGCTGGTGCAGGATGCGGCCGGCTGGTGGACCCACTTTGTCGGCGAGAACGGCGCTATCGACAGCTACGATGCACCGTTCGCCAGTTACAACAAGGCGCTGTGGACGGCCAAGGCGGCCGCCGAATTTTCCTCGGAATAGAAATCAGGCAGCCGCTTTGCGGCTGTATCGGTACATGGCGCCCAGCAAGGCGGCGCCGGCCAGCAGCGCCAGCGCCGCCACGCTCAGCGATGAGCTGAAGTTGCCGCTGCCTTGCACCAGGCGGGTCGCCAGCGGCGGTCCGATGATCTGCCCCACGCCATAAGTTGCAGTCAGCAATCCCATCAGGCTGCGCGCATGGTCGCCGCGCAGGCGGCGGGCGTCGCGCATCGCGAACAAGGTAATCGCGGTGAACGGCAGGCCGAGCAGGATGCTGCCGAGCGCGAAGCCAGCCACGCTGGGAGAGACCAGGCCGATGATGATGCCGCATGCCTGCAGCAGGTAACAGGCGGCCAGCAGCAGGCGGTTGTCCCAGTGTGTCGGCAGCCGGGTCGCCAGCAGCGCGCCGATCGAGACGCAGATGCCGAACAGGGGCCAGAACAAATCCGGCCAGTTCGAACCTGGCAGCGCCTGACGCGCGATCACCGGCAGGAAGGTGGCGGTGATGATGTAGCCGAAGCCGGCCAGCGCATAGGCGATGGTCAGGCCGCGGGTCTGGCGCGCCACCTGGACCGGTTCAAGTCCATGCGTTGCCGGTGACGGCGTGATCGCCGCGGCCGCCGATCCCGAGAAGGTCGACCATACCAGCGCCGTCAATATCAAGGCCAGCAATCCATACAGCAGCCAGCCGTGTTCGGCTCGCCAGTGCTGGCCGATCATGGCGCTGGTCGCCAGCCCGGTGATCAGGATGCCGAGGCCGGGGCCGCAATAAATGATGCCGCCCAGGGCCGGCGCCTGCAGCTGCGCCAGGCGTTGCAGACACCAGCCCGAAGCGAATACAAAGGTGCAGGCGCTGCTGATGCCTGCCAGCGTACGCAGCAACAGCCACAATGCGGGCGACTGCAGCCATCCCATTGCCAGCGTCAGCAGCACCGTGCTGACCAGTCCAAGCTTGATGGCGCGAGTGGCGTCGATCCGCAGCACCATGCACAGCAGGGCGCCGATCAGGTAGCCGATATAGTTGGCGGTCGCCAGCCAGCCGCCGGCAGCCAGGTCGATGACGCCATCGTGCAGCATCATCGGCAACAGCGGCGTGAAGGCGAAGCGGCCGATCCCCATTGCTACCGCCAGCGCCAGCAACCCGGCCAGCGCCACGCGCCATGCGGCGCGCCGCTGGTCTGTCTCTAGTACGCTGGCTTGCAGGTTTTTACTCAAGTTGTTTCTTCCCGAGGCTGATGATTGGCGACCGCTTGCAATTCAGCCGCCAGCGTTGCCACCAGCTGTGCTGCGGGCATGGGCCGCGTCATCGCCACCCCTTGGCCGGCCCACAGCGACATGAATTCCGGACGCCCCTGTCTGGCCGCGGCCTGGCGGATCTCGCCGCTCAGCGCATTCTGGACCGGATAAGCCGGCAGCGCGTTTTCATGCGGCCGCATCTGTTCCATGAAGGCATTGACGATGCCGCGTGCGTACCGGCCCGAGAAACTGCGGGTCATGCGCGTGCTGTCGTCTTTGGCGCCGGCCAGCTGCTCGCGCCAGGCCGGCGCTATGCCCGATTCGGGGCTCGCCAGGAAGGCGGTGCCCAGCTGCGCCGCCTGCGCGCCGAGCAGCAGGGCGGCAGCGATGCCGCGGCCGTCCATGATGCCGCCGGCGGCGATCAGCGGCACTTTGACTGCCGCCGCCACTTGCGGGATCAGGGTCATCAGGCCGATACAGGATTGCTCGATGTCGCCCAGGAAAGTGGCGCGATGGCCGCCGGCTTCGCCGCCCTGGATGCAGATGAAATCGGCGCCGGCCTGTTCCCATGCCAGCGCTTCGGCAACGCTGGTGACCGTACCGATGACCTTGCATCCTTTGCGCTGGAATTGCGCCACCGTGGCGGCGTCGAGTATGCCGAAGGTGAAGCTGACTACCGGTGGCGCCGCTTCCAGAAGGGCGGCCAGCTGGTCCCTGAAGTTTTCGCTGAATTTCTGCGGCGTGACCGCCGGTCCCAGGCCGAGCTCGGTACGGAACGGCAGCAGCAAGGCCTGCGCCACTTCGATTTCCGCGGCGCTGGGCTGGACCTGCTCCAGGATGAACAAGTTGACGTTGAACGGCTGCGACGTCAGGCTGCGGATTTTTTTCACCGCTTCAATGATCGCCGCCGGCGCCAGCAGGGCAGCGGCGAACGAGCCCAGGCCGCCGGCATTGCTGACGGCCGTCGCCAGCTCGATCGGTGAAGCGCCGTTCATCGGCCCTTGCACGATCGGATGACGGATGCCGAGCGCGGCAGTGAATGTTTCGGGATTTTTATTGATGGCAGACATGTTGATATTCCTGATAACTGATAAAGATCGTGTTGCTTACAGCCAGTATGGCTCATGCTACCTTGACAGGAATGTTCTGAAAAATGAATAATAAAAATGTTATCCATCTTTATATGAGATGAATTATGGATTTGTTATCTCTTGAAATCTTCCGCACCGTGGTCCGCGAGGGCGGCATTACCCGTGCCGCCGAGCAACTGCATCGGGTGCAATCGAACGTGACGACCCGCATCCGCCAACTGGAAACATCGCTGGGCGTGTCCCTGTTTTCCCGCAATAACAAGCGCCTGGTGCTGACGCCGGCCGGCGAGACCTTGCTTGGCTACGCTGAACGCCTGCTGAACCTGGCCGGCGAAGCGCGCGAGGCGGTGCAGCCGGCGGTGCCGCAAGGGCGCTTGCGCATCGGTTCGATGGAAAGCACCGCCGCCAGCCGCTTGCCGCTGCCCTTGGCGCGTTTTCACCAGGAGTGGCCGGCGGTGCAGCTGGAACTCAGCACCGGCGCCACCCAGCAACTGATAGACCGGGTCCGCGCATTTACCCTGGATGCTGCCTTGGTCGCGGGGCCGCTGGATGACCCCCTGTTTGAAATGCTGCCCCTGTATGCCGAAGAGCTGGTAGTGCTGGCCGCCCGCAACCATCCGCCGATCACCGGCCCCGACGATGTGCAAAGCCGCACCCTGATCGCCTTCGAACACGGCTGCGCCTATCGCCGCCACGCCGAAAACTGGCTGGCCTCAGGCAGCATCCCCGGCCGCCGCCCCGACCGTATCCTCGAGCTAGGCTCCTACCACGCCATGCTAGCCTGCGTCGCCGCTGGCGCAGGCATTGCCCTGGCCCCTCGCTCCGTACTGGAACTGCACAACAACACCCAAAGCCTGGCCACCTACCCCATAGGCCCCGCAGGCCAAGTCACCACCTACCTGATCCGCCGCCAAGACTACAGCTCCCCAGCCCTCGACGCCCTAAGCCACATCCTGCAAACAGAAGCCGCCAATAATTAGGGTCAGAGTCAAATTGTTTAAGGAGAATTAAATAGGGTCAGAGTCGAATTATTCGATAAAATGCGGGCATCATCAGATCACTTCCTTTTGCCATGGCCCGCCTGCCCAGACTTGTCATTCCCAACCAGCCGCACCACCTGATCCAGCGTGGCGTTGATCGCCAGGCCATCTTCCGCGAGACGGAAGATTACGTGAATTTCCTTGTCCGCCTGCGCGAAGCCGCCAAGCAATACAAGGTGGCTATCCATGCTTATGTGCTGATGACCAACCATGTGCATTTGCTGGCAACGCCTTCCGACGCGGAGGGGCTGGCTCGGATGATGCAATGGGTGGGGCGCTTTTACGTACCTTATTTCAATCAGAAATACGGACGGGTAGGGACTTTGTGGCAAGGACGCTACAGGGCCACGGTGATAGATTCCGAACCCTATTTCATGTTGTGCAGTTGCTACATCGACCAGAATCCGGTGCGTGCCGGCATCACGGCAACAGCCGGCGAGTACCCTTGGTCAAGCTACTTGCACCATGTCGGGATCAAGGCCGACCCCCTTGTGGTGGATCACGCCCTGTATTGGGCATTAGGCAATACTCCCTTCGATCGCGAGGCTGCTTATAAGCAAATGGCAGAGCAAGCACTCACCCCTATCCAGGCGAAGCAGCTGGTGGACGCCACCAACAAGGGCTGGCCGCTGGGCACGGAAAAATTCAAATCAAACCTCGAGAAGCAGGGCAGTCTAAGGGTACGCCCGGCCAGGCGCGGACGCCCCTTCAAGACCCAGTCCGATGTAGCGGATCCGCAGGCCGACGACAAATAAAAAAATGACACGTAGGGCAACAAAACCATCAAATGCACTAAATTGACTCTGTCCCTATTTAATTTTGGTGCAAAAATAGGGCCAATTAATTTGACTCTGACCCTATTTATTGTGATTGAAGTCTGGGAGCGTCTGCACTATTCTTAATATCCTTACTCTCAAAGTGGTGGAGCAACGTTATGCATGCGCAAGGTTTATACGATCCGGCCAATGAACATGATGCCTGTGGCGTCGGTTTTATTGCTCACATCAAAGGCAAGAAGAGCCACTCGGTCATTGAGCAGGGTTTGCTGATCCTGAAGAATCTCGATCATCGGGCGCGGTCGGTGCGGATAAGTTGATGGGTGACGGCGCCGGGATACTGATCCAGGTGCCGGACCAGTTCTATCGCGAAGAGATGGCGAAGCTGGGCGTGATCTTGCCGCCGCCGGGCGAATTTGGCGTGGGAATGGTGTTCTTGCCAAAAGAGAACGCTTCGCGCATCGCTTGCGAACAGGAAATCGAACGTGCGGTGCTGGCTGAAGGCCAGGTCGTGCTGGGCTGGCGCGATGTGCCGGTGGATATCGAGATGCCGATGTCGCCCACCGTGCGCGACAAGGAACCGGTGATCCGCCAGATCTTCATCGGCCGTGGCCCGGACATCATGGTCACCGATGCGCTCGAACGCAAGCTGTACGTGATCCGCAAATCTTCCGGTCACGCGATCCAGGCTTTGAACCTGTTGCACGGCAAGGAATTCTTCGTGCCGTCGATGTCGGCCCGCACCGTGGTCTACAAGGGCTTGCTGCTGGCCGACCAGGTCGGCGTCTATTACAAGGACCTGCAGGATCCGCGCTGCCTGTCGGCACTGGCGCTGGTGCACCAACGCTTCTCTACCAATACTTTCCCGGAATGGCCGCTGGCCCATCCGTACCGCCTGCTGGCGCACAACGGCGAGATCAATACCGTCAAAGGCAACTTCAACTGGATGCGCGCGCGCGAAGGCGTGATGAAATCGCATGTGCTGGGCGACGACCTGCAGAAGTTGTTCCCGCTGATCTATGAAGGCCAGTCCGACACCGCCTGTTTCGATAATGCGCTGGAACTGTTGCTGATGGCCGGTTATCCGATCGCCCAGGCGATGATGATGATGATCCCGGAAGCCTGGGAAAACCACGCCACCATGGATGACAACCGCCGCGCCTTCTACGAATACCACGCCGCGATGATGGAACCATGGGATGGCCCGGCCGCGATGGCGTTCACCGACGGCCGCCATATCGGCGGCACGCTGGACCGCAACGGCCTGCGTCCGGCGCGCTACATCGTCACCGACGACGATTTCGTGGTGATGGCGTCCGAGTCCGGCGTATTGCCGATTCCGGAATCGAAGATCATCCAGAAATGGCGTCTGCAGCCAGGCAAGATGTTCCTGATCGACCTCGACGCCGGCCGCATCATCGACGACAAGGAATTGAAAGACACTTTCGCCAACGCCAAGCCATACAAGCAGTGGATCGAATCGGTGCGCGTCAAGCTCGACGAGCTGAAAGCGGAACCGTCCGAATCCGGTTCGACCATCCCGCTGCTGGACCGCCAGCAGCTGTTCGGCTACACCCAGGAAGACATCAAGTTCCTGATGTCGCCGATGGCGGCTGCCGCCGAAGAAGCGATCGGCTCGATGGGCAACGACTCGCCGCTGGCGGTCATGTCCAACAAGAACAAGACCCTTTACCACTACTTCAAGCAGCTGTTCGCGCAAGTCACCAACCCGCCTATCGATCCGATCCGCGAAGCGATGGTGATGTCGCTGGTGTCCTTCATCGGACCCAAGCCGAACATGCTGGACACTAACAACATCAACCCGCCGATGCGGCTGGAAGTGACGCAGCCGATCCTGAACTACGACGATATTGCCAAGCTGCGCAATATCGGCGCGCACACCGGCGGCAAGTTCAAGTCGTACGAACTGAACATCTGCTATCCGGTAGCCTGGGGCAAGGAAGGCATCGAAGCGCGCCTGGCGTCCCTGTGCGCCAAGGCGGTCGACGCCGTCAAGTCGGGCCACAACATCCTGATCGTTTCCGACCGCAAGGTCGATGCCGAGCAGGTGGCGATCCCGGCGCTGCTGGCTACTTCGGCAATCCACCAGCATCTGGTGAGCAAGGGCCTGCGCACCTCGACCGGCCTGGTGGTCGAAACCGGTTCGGCGCGCGAGACGCATCATTTCGCACTGCTGGCGGGTTATGGCGCGGAAGCAATCCATCCCTACCTGGCGATGGATACGCTGACCGAACTGGCGCACGGCTTGCCGGGCGCGCTGTCGCCGGAAAAAGCGATCTACAACTTCCAGAAGGCGATCGGCAAGGGCTTGCTGAAAGTCATGTCGAAGATGGGCATTTCGACCTACATGTCGTATTGCGGCGCGCAGATTTTCGAAGCGATCGGTCTCAACAAGAGCATGACTCAGAAGTATTTCAAGGGCACCGCATCGAACGTCGAAGGCATAGGCGTGTTTGAAGTGGCGGAAGAAGCCTTGCGCCTGCATCGCGCTGCCTTCAGCGACGATCCGGTGCTGGCCAACGCGCTCGACGCCGGCGGCGAATACGCATTCCGTATCCGCGGCGAAGAGCACATGTGGACGCCGGATGCGATCGCCAAGCTGCAGCACTCGACCCGCGCCAACAACTTCAACAGCTATAAAGAATACGCGCAGCTGATCAACGACCAGTCCAAGCGCCACATGACGCTGCGCGGCCTGTTCGAATTCAAGGTCGATCCGAGCAAGGCGATTCCATTGGACGAGGTCGAACCGGCCAAGGAAATCGTCAAGCGCTTTGCTACCGGCGCGATGTCGCTCGGTTCGATTTCGACCGAAGCGCACGCCACGCTGGCGGTGGCGATGAACCGCATCGGCGGCAAGTCGAACACCGGCGAAGGCGGCGAGGACGAGAACCGCTATCGCCAGGAATTGAAAGGCATCCCGATCAAGCAGGGCGAAACCCTGGCGTCGGTGATCGGCAAGGACCGCATCGAAGTCGACATCCCGTTGCAGGCCGGCGATTCGCTGCGTTCGCGCATCAAGCAGGTGGCGTCCGGCCGTTTCGGCGTCACCGCGGAATACCTGATTTCCGCCGACCAGATCCAGATCAAGATGGCGCAGGGCGCGAAACCGGGCGAGGGCGGCCAGCTGCCAGGCCACAAGGTGTCCGAGTACATCGCCAAGCTGCGTTTCTCGGTGCCTGGCGTCGGCCTGATTTCACCGCCGCCGCACCATGACATCTACTCGATCGAAGACCTGGCGCAGCTGATCCATGACCTGAAAAACGTCAATCCGCGCGCTTCGATTTCGGTCAAGCTGGTATCCGAAGTCGGCGTCGGCACCGTGGCCGCCGGTGTGGCCAAGGCCAAGTCGGATCACGTGGTGATCGCCGGCCATGACGGCGGCACCGGCGCTTCGCCTTTGTCGTCGATCAAGCATGCCGGCTCGCCTTGGGAACTGGGCCTGGCGGAAACCCAGCAGACGCTGGTGCTGAACGGCTTGCGCAACCGCATCCGGGTGCAGGCCGACGGCCAGATGAAGACCGGCCGCGACGTCGTGATCGGCGCTTTGCTGGGAGCGGATGAATTCGGTTTTGCCACCGCGCCGCTGGTGGTCGAAGGCTGCATCATGATGCGCAAATGCCACCTGAACACCTGCCCGGTCGGCGTCGCCACGCAAGATCCGGTGCTGCGCGCCAAGTTCTCCGGCAAGCCGGAACATGTGGTCAACTTCTTCTTCTTCATTGCCGAAGAAGTGCGCCAGATCATGGCGTCGCTGGGCATCCGCAGTTTCAATGAACTGATCGGCCGCGCCGACCTGCTGGACAAATCGCGGGCGATCACGCACTGGAAGGCGCAGGGCCTGGATTTCAGCCGCATTTTCTACCAGCCTGTATTGCCTGAAGGCGGCGTGTATTACCACACCGAAGAACAAGACCACGGCCTCGACCGCGCGCTCGATCACAAGCTGATTGCGCAAGCCAAGGCCGCGCTGGACAAGGGCGAGCGCGTCTCGTTCATCTCGCCGATCAAGAACCTGAACCGCACCGTCGGCGCCATGCTGTCGGGCGAAGTCGCAAAAAAATACGGTCACGAAGGCCTGCCCGACGACACCATCCACATCCAGCTGCAGGGCACAGCAGGCCAGTCGGCAGGCGCGTTCCTGGCGCATGGCGTGACGCTGGACCTGGTTGGCGAGGGTAATGACTACGTCGGCAAGGGTTTGTCGGGCGGCCGCATCATCGTCCGTCCGAACACCGAGTTCCGCGGCCGCGCAGTCGACAATATCATCGCCGGCAATACGGTGTTGTATGGCGCGATTGCTGGCGAGGCTTTCCTCAACGGCGTCGCCGGCGAGCGCTTCGCGGTGCGCAACTCTGGCGCGATTGCAGTGGTGGAAGGCACCGGCGACCATGGCTGCGAATACATGACCGGCGGTACGGTAGTCGTGCTGGGTGAAACCGGCCGCAACTTCGGCGCCGGCATGTCTGGCGGCCTGGCTTATGCCTACGATCCGGACGGCACGTTTGCGGCGCAATGCAATATGTCGATGGTGACGCTGGAGCAGGTGCTGAGCCAGGGCGAGCAGGAAGCCACGATCGACAAGGCGATCTGGCACAGCACCGTGCGCGGCGGCGAAGTGCAGGCCGACGAGGCGATCCTGAAGGGGCTGATCGAACGCCACTTCAAGTACACCGGCAGCACCCGCGCCCGCAACCTGCTGGACAACTGGGTTGCCTCGCGCAGCAAATTCGTCAAGGTGTTCCCGACCGAGTACAAGCGGGCGCTGGGCGAGTTGAATGCGGTGCGCAGCACCACGCCAGCCAAGGAAAAAGTCGCCGCGTAATCGACAGATTGCGTAACCGTCAGCCAAGTAACGATAAGGATCGCCGCCGGTCTGGAATGCCAGATCGTGGTGGGTCCTGTAGCTAAAATGTGAGTGAAAAATGGGAAAAGTAACAGGATTTATGGAATTCCAGCGGGTCGGGGAAACGTATGAAGCTCCGGTGGCGCGCAAGAAGCATTACAAGGAATTCATCCTCAGCCTGAGCAACGACGAAGCCAAGACCCAAGGCGCGCGCTGCATGGATTGCGGCATTCCGTTCTGTAATAACGGCTGCCCGGTCAACAACATCATCCCCGACTGGAACGACCTGGTGTATCGCGGCGCGTATCACGAAGCGCTGGAAACCCTGCATTCGACCAACAACTTCCCGGAATTTACCGGCCGCATCTGCCCGGCGCCATGCGAAAGCGCCTGCACCCTGGGCATCAACAGCGACCCGGTCGGCATCAAGTCGATCGAGCATTTCATTGTCGACAAGGGCTGGGAAAACGGCTGGATCGTGCCGCAGCCGCCGCTGGTGAAGACCGGCAAGAAAGTCGCGGTGGTCGGTTCCGGTCCTGCCGGCCTGGCGGCGGCGCAGCAGCTGGCGCGCATCGGCCATGACGTCACCGTATTTGAAAAGAGCGACCGGGTCGGTGGCCTGCTGCGTTACGGCATCCCCGATTTCAAGATGGAAAAATCCCATATCGACCGCCGCGTCGAGCAGATGGAAGCCGAAGGCGTGACCTTCCGCACCGGCGTGCTGGTCGGCAAGGATTTTCCGGCCAATGTCAATAACTGGGCCAAGAAGACGGTTTCACCGGAAGAACTGAAAGCCGAGTTCGACGCCGTGGTGATTGCCGGCGGCGCCGAGCAGCCGCGCGATTTGCCAGTGCCGGGGCGTGAGCTGAAGGGCGTGCATTTCGCCATGGATTTCCTGCCGCAGCAAAACAAGATCAACGCCGGCGACAAGGTCAAGGAGCAGATCCTGGCCGGCGGCAAGCATGTGGTGGTGATCGGCGGCGGCGATACCGGCTCCGACTGCGTCGGCACTTCCAACCGCCAGGGCGCGGTATCGATCCAGCAGTTCGAGCTGATGCCGCAACCGCCGGAACTGGAAAACAAGCCGCTGGTATGGCCTTACTGGCCGACCAAGCTGCGCACCTCGTCGTCGCACGAAGAAGGCTGCGACCGCGACTGGGCGGTGGCCACCAAGCGGCTGGAAGGCAAGAACGGCAAGGTCGAGAAACTGATCGCTGCCCGCGTCGAGTGGAAGGACGGCAAGATGCAGGAAGTGCCGGATTCGGAATTCGAAATGAAGGCCGACCTGGTGTTCCTGGCGATGGGTTTTGTCTCGCCTGTGGCGCAAGTGCTGGAGGCATTCGGCGTCGACAAGGATGCGCGCGGCAACGCCAAGGCCACTACCGATGGCGACGGCTGCTACAAGACTTCGGCCGACAAGGTGTTCGCCGCCGGTGACATGCGGCGCGGCCAGTCGCTGGTGGTGTGGGCTATCCGCGAAGGCCGCCAGTGCGCGCGGGCAGTCGATGAATACCTGATGGGAGCATCGGTTTTGCCGCGGTAATACTATTTAGTCTTTTTGCTGTTATTAAAGAAAGAGCATGTCAGTGGCAACACCGGCGTGCTCTTTTTTCTGCTGTGCATGTTTTGTTCATGCTTCCAGGCAATAGTCAAACTGTTGTAATACAGGCACATATCAGTCTGTCTACTATTGCTGGGCTCTGAACGATTGTCGCATTTGCACTACAATAGCCCCTTTGATTTATTCGGTGGATGGTGTGGCAAATATCGTCGAAATTCGTGATCTGCAGTTTGGCTATGGGGAGAGGTCGATTTTATCGGGTCTCAACATGGACTTCGCACGCGGCAAGGTGATCGCCGTCATGGGCGGCTCCGGCTCCGGCAAGACCACCATATTGCGGCTGATCGGCGGCCAGCTGAAGCCGCAGGCCGGCAGCGTCAAGGTTGACGGCGAAACGGTGCACACCCTCTCGACCTCGGGCTTGTATGCCTTGCGGCGCAAAATGGGCATGCTGTTCCAGAGCGGCGCCTTGTTTACCGACCTGACTGCATTTGAAAACGTCGCCTTCCCGCTGCGCGAACACACCAACCTGTCGCCGGAACTGCTGAACAACCTGGTGCTGCTGAAGTTGAATGCGGTCGGCCTGCGCAACGCCGCGCAGCTGAAACCGTCCGAGATTTCCGGCGGCATGGCGCGGCGCGTGGCGCTGGCGCGCGCGATCGCGCTGGATCCGTCGCTGATCATGTATGACGAACCGTTCGCCGGGCTGGACCCGATTTCGATGGGCGTGACCGCCAACCTGATCCGCAAGCTCAACGATGCGCTGGGTTCGACCAGCATCCTGGTGTCGCATGACGTCAATGAGTCGTTCAGCATTGCCGACTATGTGTATTTCCTGTCGCAAGGGCAGATCGTGGCGCAAGGCACGCCGGCAGAGATGCAGGCGTCGACCCATCCGTACGTGAAGCAATTCGTCAACGCCGAGCCTGACGGTCCGGTGCCGTTCCACTATCCCGGCAAGTCGCTGGCCGAGGACCTGGGTCTGAAGGGGCGCGGCTGATGCTGAACGCTGTAACCAAGTTTGTAAGCAATTGTCTTGCCGCGGTGGGACGCACCGTACGCGAATCGATTGCCGGCCTGGGCCTGGCCGCGCGCATGTTCTTTGCGATCCTGCGCGCCTCGCTCGGCCTCTGGCGGCGTCCGCGGCTGATTACCGACCAGATCCATTTCATCGGCAACTATTCGCTGGTCATCATTGGCGTCTCGGGCCTGTTTGTCGGTTTTGTGCTGGGTTTGCAGGGCTATTACACGCTCAACAAATATGGTTCCGAGCAGGCGCTGGGCTTGCTGGTGGCGCTGTCGCTGGTGCGTGAACTGGGGCCGGTGGTGACGGCGCTGCTGTTCGCCGGCCGCGCCGGTACTTCCCTGACGGCGGAAATCGGGCTGATGAAAGCCGGCGAACAATTGTCGGCGATGGAAATGATGGCGGTCGATCCCATGCAACGGGTAGTAGCGCCGCGTTTCTGGGCCGGCGTGGTGGCGATGCCGATGCTGGCAGCCTTGTTCAGCGCCCTCGGTATTTTTGGCGGCTACCTGGTCGGCGTCAAGCTGATCGGCGTCGACGACGGCGCGTTTTGGTCGCAGATGCAAGGCGGTATAGATATCTGGCAAGATATCGCTAACGGTGTCCTGAAAAGCATCGTATTTGGCGTCGCCGCGACGTTTGTTGCGGTATGGCAGGGTTATGAGGCGAAACCGACGCCGGAAGGCGTTTCCAGGGCTACCACGCGCACCGTGGTGATCTCGTCGCTGGCGGTATTGGCGCTGGACTTCCTGCTGACCGCTTTGATGTTTAACTGATTTTTGCGCGACTCGGGCGCTTATTGGGCACTTGTTGGGCACTTGTTGGGCACTTGTTGGGTGCTCAAGCAGCCGGGGTCAAGCCGTAGCAGCGCGTTTTACTTCTCGTTACTATTTTCTCCTCGGGAATTTGTTCGCGGTGGTATTTTTAAGGTGATGAATCATGCAACAGAAAACTGTAGACGTATGGGTAGGCATATTTGTGCTGATCGGCGTGCTGGCCTTGGGCTTCCTGGCGCTGAGAGCGGGCAACCTGAGCAGCGCGACTTTCAACAAGACCTATCCGGTAATTACCAAGTTCGACAATATCGGCGGCTTGAAAGTACGGGCATCGGTCAGGAGCGCCGGAGTGGTGGTGGGGCGTGTTGCTTCGATCAATTTCGACGACAAGAACTTCCAGGCGATAGTTACCTTGAACATGGACCAGCGTTACCAGTTCCCGGAAGACAGTTCGGCTAAGATACTCACTTCAGGTTTGCTGGGCGAGCAATACATCGGTATCGAAGCGGGCGGCGCGACCAAGAACCTGGTTGCCGGCGACCGTATTAAATTAACGCAATCCGCGATTGTGCTGGAGAACCTGATCAGTCAGTTCCTGTACAGTAAAGCTGCGGATGTAAAGGACACAGAACAATGAAAACCCTGATTCACCTTCGCCTGAGCTCGCTGGCCCTGGTTGCCGCGCTGGCCGGCTGCGCCACCACCAGCAATCCGCAAGACCCGCTGGAAGGGTTCAACCGCGCCATGTTCAGCTTCAACGACACGCTCGACAAGGTCGCGCTGAAGCCGGTCGCCACCGCTTACCGCAACTGGCTGCCAAGTTTTGTCCAGACCGGCGTCAACAACTTCTTCGGCAACCTGGGCGACGTCTGGAGCTCGGTCAACGGTTTCCTGCAAGGCAATGTTGCAGACGGTACTTCGGATGTGATGCGGGTTGCGGTCAACTCCACGCTCGGCCTGGGCGGGTTGCTGGATATCGGCTCGGAAGCCGGTTTGCAGAAACATAACAAGGATTTCGGCCAGACCCTGGGCAAGTGGGGCGTAGGCTCCGGTCCTTACCTGGTGCTGCCGCTGTTCGGGCCGTCGAATATCCGCGACACGGCGGCATTGCCGGTGGACATGTACGGCGATATCTGGTCCTACAAATACCCGGTGCGCTGGCGCAATACCGGCTCGGTGGTGCGCCTGATCGACAAGCGCGCCAACCTGCTGGATGCAGGCGGCCTGCTGGACGATGCCGCCCTCGACAAGTATGAATTCGTGCGCGACGCCTACACCCAGCGCCGCCAGAGCCAGATCAGCGGCAATAACGACGATAGCGACGACAAGGCGGACAAACCTGTCAACAGCAAGCCCGCCGAGCAGTGATTATCGGCGCCGGCCGGAACCGGCGCTTGAAATTGCCGTCTTAGGACGCATATACCCCGCGTCTGAGACGTCTTCTAACAACCATTAAGATTGTTAAAAAAACATATGAAAATCCTGAAAAAATTCCTGACGCTGTCGCTGACTGTCGGCAGCCTGTTGTTCACAGCGGCAGCTCAGGCGCAAGAAGCGCCTGACGCGCTGATCAAGCGCATCAGCCAGGACGTGCTGGATACCGCCAAATCGGATAAAAACATCCAGGGCGGCAACCAGCAGCGCATCCTGGCGCTGGTTGAAGAAAAGATCATCCCGTATGTCGACTTCGAGCGCATGACCAGCATGGCCATGGGCCCTAAGTGGCGTGACGCAACTGATGATCAAAAGAAACAGTTGATCACCCAGTTCCGCAGCCTGCTGGTCTATACCTATTCCGGCGCGCTGTCGCAAGTGCGCGACCAGCAAATCGATTTCAAGCCGCTGCGCGCCGATCCGGCCGATACCGACGTGATCGTTCGCTCGCAGGTGATCCAGCCGCGCGGCGAGCCTATCCAGCTCAATTACCGCGTGGAAAAAGCAGGCGCGAGCTGGAAGATCTATGATGTCAACGTACTGGGCGCCTGGCTCGTTGATTCATACAAGGGCACCTTCACTTCCGAAATCAACCGTTCCGGCATCGACGGCCTGATCAAGGTGTTGTCGGACAAGAACAAGGAACGCGCTGCCCGCGGCCTTAAGAAATAATCAGTTGATTGACTAACTAACATGTTCAGACCATCTCATTCGCTTACTGTCGGCAACGCCAAAGTCACTCTGGAAGAGGGCTTGCGCGCGATCGCCGGGGGCGAGACCGAGATTGACCTGGGCGATGTGGTGGCGGTCGATTCGGCCGCCGTCGCCACCTTGCTGGCTTGGCAATGTGCAGCCCTGAACCAGGGGCTGAACCTGCATTTCTCCAGTTTGCCCGCCAACCTGGAAAGCCTGATCGATTTGTACGGCGTGACAGAGTTGCTGGCGCCTGCCGGCGTCACTGTTGCCGCCAGTACATTGCATCATTGAGCCCTACCTTCCCCTTTCCTCGTAGCATCCCGGGTTTGTCGCTGTCGCCCGGCCCTCGCAGCAAAAATCCAATATAATCAAGGGTTCCGCCACCGGCCAGCATGGCTTGACAGATCGGCAGCATTGCCGCGGCGTTCCAATTAAAGAATATTTAGCAAGGCACTATGGCGGCCATCCAAATCACCAATGTCAAGAAGCGTTACCAGTCCTTGCAGGCGCTGGGCGGCGTTTCCCTGACCATCGAAGAAGGCGAGTTCTTCGGTTTGCTGGGCCCTAACGGCGCCGGCAAGACCACCTTGATTTCGATCATCGCCGGTCTTAACCACCCGGATTCTGGCAACGTCACGATCCACGGCCACGATGTCGTCAGCGACTACCGTGCCGCGCGCCGCAATCTCGGCGTGGTGCCGCAAGAACTGGTGTTCGATCCGTTTTTCACGGTGCGCGAAACCTTGCGCATCCAATCCGGTTATTACGGCCTGAAGAACAACGACAAGTGGATCGACGAGGTGATGGAAAACCTCGACCTGACCAACAAGGCCGACACCAACATGCGCGCGCTGTCGGGCGGCATGAAGCGGCGCGTGCTGGTGGCGCAGGCGCTGGTGCACAAGCCGCCGGTGATCGTGCTGGACGAGCCGACCGCCGGCGTCGACGTTGAATTGCGGCAAACCTTGTGGCGTTTCATTTCACGCCTCAACCGCGAAGGCCACACCGTGGTCCTGACCACGCACTACCTGGAAGAAGCGCAAGAGCAGTGCACCCGCATCGCCATGCTCAAGCTGGGGCAGGTGGTGGCGCTCGATTCCACCTCGGCGCTGATCAAGCGCATCGCCGGTTCGCAATTGCTGGTCAACCTGTCCAGCGGCAGCTTGCCGGCGGCGCTGCAGCCTTTGGTGCTGCACGCCGACGGCAGCAAATTTGCGCTGCGGGTCAATGAATATGCCGATGTCGAACCGATCCTCGGCGCCTTGCGCCATGCCGGCGCGGTGATCGAGGACATGCAGCTGCAGCAGGCCGACCTGGAAGACGTGTTCCTGCAGATCATGGACAGCAAGGTCAGCGCTAGCGGCTTTAATGTCTTTGCCGACGAATACAGCGCAGGCGGTGTCAAATGATGATCGGTTTCCAGACCCTGTTCTACAAAGAGGTGCTGCGCTTCTGGAAAGTGGCGACGCAAACCATTGGCGCGCCGATCCTGACGGCGATGCTGTACCTGCTGATTTTCGGCCATACCCTGAAAGACCACATCGAGGTTTATCCAGGCGTGCAGTACACCGCGTTCCTGATTCCCGGCCTGGTGATGATGAGCGTGTTGCAAAATGCCTTCGCCAATACTTCGTCGTCGTTGACACAGTCGAAAATGACCGGCAATCTGGTGTTTGTCCTGCTGACGCCGCTGTCGCACTGGGAGCTGTATGGCGCTTATGTGCTGGCCTCGGTGGTGCGCGGCGTGGCGGTCGGCCTGGGTGTATTTGTCATTACCGCCTGGTTCGGCAACCTGTCTTTCGTGGCGCCGTGGTGGATCGTGATTTTTGCCTTCCTGGGAGCGGCGCTGCTGGGCACCATGGGCCTGATTGCCGGCGTGTGGGCCGACAAGTTCGACCAGCTGGCGGTGTTCCAGAATTTCCTGATCATGCCGGCGACCTTTCTTGCCGGCGTGTTTTATTCGATCAAATCGTTGCCGCCGTTTTGGCAGGCCGTATCGCATTTGAATCCGTTCTTTTATATGATAGATGGATTCCGCTACGGCTTTTTCGGGCAGTCAGACATCAACCCTCTGATCAGCCTGCTGATCATTTGCATATTCCTGGCGTTGTTGTCGGCGGTAGCGGTGCAGATGCTCAAGCGCGGCTATAAGCTAAGACACTGAGCGCGTCACCAAGAAAACAATTGAGAAAATATTATGTTCCCTACACCCGATCTCGTTAAAAGTTACATCGCCGCCGGCCTCGATTGTTCGCACCTGGATGTCGAGGGCGACGGCCAGCATTTCAAGGCGGTGATCGTGTCGACCGCCTTTGCCGGCAAGCGTCCGATACAGCGCCATCAGATCGTCTATGCGGCGCTGGGCGACCGCATGCGCGAAGAAATTCACGCCTTGTCGATGAAGACGCTGACACCGGAAGAATTTCGGGACAATAACTAAGAAGTAGGGTGGGCAAGTTTTTTTGCCCACGAAAATTCTACCGCGTGGGCACGGGTGCCCACCCTACAAGAAGCAACGACTAATTACAGCGAGAAGTCACCATGGATAAATTATTGATACAAGGCGGTAACCGCCTTTCCGGCGAGATCACCATTTCCGGCGCAAAAAATGCGGCGCTGCCTATCCTGTGCGCCGGCTTGTTAAGCTCCGACCAGCTGCTGCTGAGCAACGTGCCGAACCTGCACGATGTGTCGACCATCCTCAAGCTGCTGCGCCAGATGGGATTGAAAGCGACCCAGGACGGCCATTTCGTGACCTTGCAAGGCGACGCTATCACCAATCTGGAAGCGCCTTATGAAATGGTGAAAACCATGCGCGCATCGATCCTGGTGCTGGGCCCGCTGCTGGCGCGCTTCGGCGAAGCCCGGGTGTCGCTGCCGGGCGGCTGCGGCATCGGCTCGCGCCCGGTCGACCAGCACATCAAAGGCTTGCAGGCGATGGGCGCCGAAATTTCGATCGAAGCCGGCTACATCCATGCCAAGGCCAAGAAGCTCAAGGGCACACGCGTCGTGACCGACATGATCACCGTCACCGGTACGGAAAACCTGCTGATGGCCGCGACCCTGGCCGACGGCGAGACAGTCCTGGAAAACGCCGCGCGCGAACCGGAAGTCACCGACCTGGCCAACCTGCTGGTAGCGATGGGCGCCAAGATCGACGGCATCGGCACCGACCGCCTGGTGATCCAGGGCGTGGACAAGCTGCACGGCGCCGAGCATGCAGTGATCGCCGACCGTATCGAGACCGGCACCTTCCTGTGCGCGGTGGCGGCCACCGGCGGCGACGTCATGCTGAAAAACACCCGCAGCCACATTCTGGACGCGGTGCTCGACAAGCTGCGCGAAGCGGGCGTGATCCTGACTTCCGGCGACGACTGGATCCGCGTGCAGATGGCGGCGCGGCCGAAGGCAGTCAGCTTCCGCACCACCGAATACCCTGGTTTTCCGACCGACATGCAAGCGCAGTTCATGTCGCTGAACAGCATCGCCGAGGGCACCAGCCACGTCACCGAAACGATTTTTGAAAACCGTTTCATGCACGTGCAGGAAATGAATCGCCTCGGCGCCGCCATTGATGTGCAAGGCAATACCGCCATCATCAAGGGTGTCGACCACCTGGTCGGCGCGCCGGTGATGGCGACCGATTTGCGCGCTTCCGCCTCGCTGGTGATTTCCGGCCTGGTGGCGCAAGGCCAGACCATGATCGAGCGCGTGTATCACCTCGATCGCGGCTACGACCAGATGGAACGCAAGCTGTCGGCCGTCGGCGCCAACATCGAAAGAATCAAATGAGCCAGAAGCTGACCCTGGCCTTGTCGAAGGGCCGCATCTTCGAAGAGACCTTGCCGCTGCTGAAGGCAGCCGGCATCGAGGTCACCGAAGATCCGGAAACTTCGCGCAAGCTGATCCTGGCGACCAACGATCCACAGGTCAACGTGATCATCGTGCGCGCCTCCGACGTGCCTACCTATGTGCAATACGGCGCAGCGGATTTCGGCGTGGCGGGCAAGGACGTGCTGCTGGAGCATGGCGGCGAGGGACTGTACCAGCCGATCGACCTGGATATCGCCAAGTGCCGCATGTCGGTGGCGGTCTCGGCCGGTTTCGACTACGCCAGCGCGATCCGCCAGGGCGCGCGCCTGCGGGTCGCCACCAAATACCTGCTGACCGCGCGCGAGCACTTCGCCGCCAAAGGCATGCACGTCGACCTGATCAAGCTGTACGGCTCGATGGAACTGGCGCCGCTGGTCGGGCTGGCGGATGCGATCGTCGACCTGGTCAGCACCGGCGGCACCTTGCGCGCCAACAAGCTGGTCGAAGTCGAACACATCATGGATATCTCTTCGCGGCTGGTGGTTAACCAGGCCGCCTTGAAACTGAAGCGCGAACGCTTGCAGCCGATCCTGGAAGCTTTTGAAAAAGCTTCGATTCAATAAGACGCAGCAAACTGGAAGCAACATGATAGCAATCAGAAAACTCGATGCAGGACTGCCGGATTTCCAGGCGCACCTGACTGCGCTGCTGGCTTTCGAGGCCAGCGAAGACGAAGCCATCGACCAGGCCGCGGCGCGCATCCTGGCTGACGTCAAGGCGCGCGGCGACGCCGCCGTGCTGGAGTACACCAATCGTTTCGACCGCCTCGGCGCAAACAGCGTCAGCCTGCTGGAAATCGGCCAGCAGGAATTGCAGGTCGCGCTGGCCGAGCTGTCTCCTGAACGCCGCAGCGCCTTGCAGACTGCGGCCGACCGCGTGCGCAGCTACCACCAGCGCCAGAAAATCGAATGTGGTTCGGACGGCTTCAGTTACACCGAAGCCGACGGCACCGTGCTGGGGCAGAAAGTCACGCCGCTGGACCGCGTTGGCATCTATGTCCCCGGCGGCAAGGCGGCTTATCCTTCGTCGGTGCTGATGAATGCGATCCCGGCCAAGGTTGCCGGCGTGCAGGAAATCATCATGGTGGTGCCGACTCCGGACGGCGTCAAGAATCCGCTGGTGCTGGCCGCCGCGGCTATCGCCGGCGTCGACCGCGTGTTCACCATCGGCGGCGCGCAAGCGGTGGCGGCGCTGGCCTACGGCACTGCCACCATTCCCCAGGTCGACAAGATTGTCGGCCCCGGCAATGCCTATGTTGCGGCTGCCAAACGGCGCGTGTTCGGCACGGTCGGCATCGACATGATCGCCGGCCCATCGGAAATCCTGGTGTTATGCGACGGCACCACCGATCCCGACTGGATTGCGATGGACCTGTTTTCGCAAGCCGAGCATGATGAACTGGCGCAGTCCATCCTGCTGTGTCCGGATGCGGCTTATATCGCCGCCGTCGAAGCCAGCATCAACCGGCAGTTGCCGCTGATGCCGCGCCAGGAAGTGATACGCACCTCGCTGGTCAACCGCGGCGCGCTGGTGAAAGTGCGCGACATGGAACATGCCTGCGAGATCGCCAACCACATCGCGGCCGAGCATCTGGAAATTTCCGCCGAAAATCCGCAGCGCTGGGCTGACCGCATCCGCCATGCCGGCGCCATGTTCCTGGGCCGTTTTTCGTCTGAAGCCCTGGGCGATTATTGCGCCGGCCCGAACCACGTGCTGCCGACTTCGCGCACCGCGCGTTTTTCGTCGCCGCTCGGCGTCTACGATTTCCAGAAACGTTCCAGCATCATCAACATCAGCGAGGCCGGCGCCCAGACCCTGGGCCAGGTCGCGGCCGAACTGGCTTACGGCGAAGGTTTGCAAGCGCATGCCCGGTCCGCCGAATACCGTTTGAAAGACAAGCCGCAATGACAGCCTGTAATGGCAACGGCGCGTGCCAGCAATGAGCGACGACTGGATCGATCGTATCTATGGCGAGGACGCCCTGCAGGGCCTGCAGCGCATCCCTGACGGTTCGGTCGACCTGCTGCTGGCCGATCCGCCCTACGGCCTGGGCAAGGACTACGGCAACGATTCCGACAAGCTCGACACCGCGGCTTACCTGCGCTGGACCGAAGAATGGATAGACGCTGCCTTGCCGAAACTGAAACCCAACGGCAGCCTCTACATTTTCCTGACCTGGCGCTTCTCGCCCGAGATTTTTGTCATGCTCAAGCAGCGCATGATCATGAACAACGAAATCATCTGGGACCGGCGGGTCCCTTCGATGGGCGGCGGCACCCGGCGCTTTTCCTCGGTGCACGACACGATAGGCTTCTTTGCCTGCGCCAAGGACTATTACTTCGACCTCGACGCCATCCGCATTCCCTACGACGCCGAAACCAAGAAAGCCCGTTCGCGCTCGATTTTCGTCGGCGCCAAGTGGCTGGAACTGGGCTACAACCCGAAAGACGTCTGGAGCGTCTCGCGCCTGCACCGCGAACATCGCGAGCGGGCCGACCACCCGACCCAAAAGCCGCTGGAAATCGTGGAACGCATGATCAAGGCTTCTTGTCCGCCGGGCGGGATCGTGCTCGATCCTTTCATGGGCAGCGGCACCACGGCAGTGGCGGCGCGCCGCTGCGGCCGCCGTTTTGTCGGTTTTGAACTCAATCCCGAGTATTGCGCGCTGATTCAACAGCGGCTGGCGCAACTCGACGAGCAGGTCTCCGGCGAACCGCCGCTGGCTGAGCGTTCGGCTTGAATAGCAACGCTGATAGCGATTATCAGGACCGCTATTAGCGGGAAAACATGAAAATGTCGGTAAAATGGCGGTGCGGCCCAAAAAGCTGCCTTGGCCAGGCTTCACTAGTGACTAACGGAGAAGCGGAGAAGCTGCAACAATCCCGATCTTAAATCCGATCGTCGAATAATTTAGTACACTTACCTCCACGGCGCCTGTGCGCCACCACCTAGCAAATTGGTCTCAAGCTCAACATGTCTACGCCTCGAACTGCATCGATCACGCGCAATACCAACGAGACGCAAATCCGCGTCTCCATCAATCTGGACGGCAGCGGCCAGCAAAAGCTGAATACCGGCGTGCCGTTCCTGGACCACATGCTGGACCAGATTGCACGGCATGGCCTGATCGACCTCGATATCGAAGCCAATGGCGACCTGCATATCGACGCCCATCACACGGTGGAAGACGTCGGCATTACCCTGGGGCAAGCGTTCGCCAAGGCCATCGGCGACAAGAAGGGCATCCGCCGCTACGGCCATGCTTATGTGCCGCTGGATGAAGCGCTGTCGCGTGTAGTGATCGATTTTTCCGGCCGTCCAGGCCTGGAATTCCATGTGCCGTTCAAGCGCGCCATGATCGGCGGCTTCGACGTCGACCTGACCCACGAATTTTTCCAGGGTTTTGTCAATCATGCACTGGTATCTTTGCATATCGACAACCTGCGCGGCGAAAACGCCCATCATCAATGCGAAACCGTCTTCAAAGCGTTTGGCCGGGCGTTGCGCATGGCCACAGAACTGGATCCGCGTTCCGCCGGCACCATTCCTTCGACCAAAGGCAGCCTCTAAGGTTGAGCTTATTTACCCGGACTTCCTCTCGGGACTTGAATCTTTATCATGAACAAAATTGTTGTGGTTGACTATGGCATGGGCAACTTGCGCTCCGTAGCGCAAGCCCTGCGCCAGGTGGCGCCGGAAGCCGAGGTCCTGATCTCCGGTACGATTGCCGATATACGGTCGGCCGATCGCCTGGTCTTGCCAGGCCAGGGCGCAATGCCGGATTGCATGCGCAGCCTGCGCGAATCCGGGCTGCAGGAGGTGTTGCTGGAAGCTGCGCGCAACAAGCCGCTGCTGGGCGTCTGCGTCGGCGAGCAGATGTTGTTCGACCTGAGCGAAGAGGGCGATACCGCAGGCCTGGGCTTGTTGCCCGGCAAGGTAGTGCGCTTCCGCCTGGACGGCCGGCTGCAGGACGACGGCTCGCGTTTCAAGGTGCCGCAGATGGGCTGGAACCGAGTGCGCCAGACGCAGTCTCATCCGCTCTGGCACGGTATTGCCGATCAGGATTATTTTTATTTCGTCCATAGTTATTACGCAGCGCCGGCCGCTGCTGCGCATACCTTCGGCGAGACTGAGTACGGTGCGGCGTTTAGCTGCGCGGTCGGTCGTGATAATATTTTCGCGACGCAGTTCCATCCCGAGAAAAGCGCCAGCGCCGGCTTGCAGCTGTACCAGAATTTCGTGCAATGGAAACCCTGAACATAAACCGGCATTTCTTCCGGTTTATATGGATTTTTATTCAGATTTTTAACTGACTTCACCTCATACAATTGTAGCCATGCTGCTGATACCTGCCATCGACCTCAAAGACGGTCACTGCGTACGCCTGAAACAGGGCGATATGGACCAAGCCACCGTGTTTTCCGACGATCCGGGCGAAATGGCCCGCCATTGGCTGATGCAAGGCGCACGCCGCCTGCACCTGGTCGACCTGAACGGCGCGTTCGCCGGCAAGCCGAAGAACGAACCGGCGGTCAAGGCCATCATCAAGGCCGTGCGCGAGTTCGCCCTGCTCAACGGTGTCGAAGAAATTCCGGTGCAGCTGGGCGGCGGCATCCGCGACCTCGACACCATCGAGCGTTACCTGGACGACGGCCTCAGCTACATCATCATCGGCACCGCCGCAGTCAAGAACCCCGGTTTCCTGCAAGATGCCTGCAGCGCGTTTCCCGGCCAGATCATCGTCGGCCTCGACGCCAAGGACGGCAAGGTCGCGACCGACGGCTGGAGCAAGCTGTCCGGCCACGAAGTGATCGACCTCGCCAAGAAATTCGAAGACTACGGCTGTTCTTCCATCGTCTACACCGACATCGGCCGCGACGGCATGATGGGCGGCGTCAATATCGAAGCCACCGTCAAACTGGCGCAAAGCATGACGATCCCGGTGATCGCTTCCGGCGGCGTCCACAATGTGCACGATGTGGAAGCCTTGTGCGCGGTGCAGGACGAGGGCATCGAGGCCGTGATCTGCGGCCGCTCGATCTACGAAGGCACGCTTGACCTGCGTTCGGCGCAAGAGCGCGCCGACGAATTGAGCAACGGCGTGGCTGACTATATCGATGGCCAGGATTTATCGGAGCAGCCCGCCGCTGACAAGCCATGACCCTCGCCAAACGCATCATCCCTTGTCTGGACGTGACCAATGGCCGCGTCGTCAAGGGCGTCAATTTCCTGGAGCTGCGCGATGCCGGCGATCCGGTCGAGATCGCGCGCCGCTACGACCAGCAGGGCGCCGATGAGATCACCTTCCTCGACATCACCGCTTCCTCCGACGGCCGCGACCTGATCCTGCCGATCATCGAAGCGGTCGCCTCGCAGGTGTTCATTCCGCTGACGGTAGGCGGCGGCGTGCGTGCGGTGGAAGACGTGCGGCGCTTGCTGAATGCCGGCGCCGACAAGGTCGGCATCAATACCTCCGCCGTCACCAATCCGCAGCTGGTGGCGGACGCCGCCGCCAAGTACGGATCGCAATGCATCGTGGTCGCCATCGACGCCAAGCAGGTCGCGCCCGGCAAGTGGGAAGTGTTCACCCATGGCGGGCGCAAGGCCACCGGTCTTGACGCAATTGAATGGGCGCAAAAGATGGAGCAGCTGGGCGCGGGCGAAATCCTGCTGACCAGCATGGACCGCGACGGCACCAAGGTCGGTTTCGACCTAGCGTTGACCAGCAGCGTCTCCAACGCCGTGACGATACCGGTGATTGCCTCCGGCGGCGTCGGCGGTTTGCAAGACCTGGCTGACGGTATCAAGATCGGCCGCGCCGATGCGGTGCTGGCGGCGAGCATTTTCCACTATGGTCAACACACTGTGCAGGAAGCCAAGCAGTTCATGGCGGCACAGCAGATCCCGATGAGGCTAGCATGAGCAGCGTGAGTTGGTTAAACAAGGTCAGATGGGATGAACACGGCCTGGTGCCGGTGATTGCCCAGGAGCTAGGCTCGAACGATGTCCTGATGTTCGCCTGGATGAACCGCGACGCCCTGGCGAAGACGGTGGCGCTGGGCGAGGCGGTGTACTGGAGCCGCACCCGCAAGAAACTGTGGCACAAGGGCGAAGAGTCCGGCCATGTGCAGAAAGTGCACGAAATCCGCCTCGATTGCGACGAAGACGTGGTGCTGCTGAAAGTGACCCAGGCCGGCGACATCGCCTGCCATACCGGCCGCCATTCCTGCTTCTTCCAGAAGCTGGAGAACGACAGCAAGAGCTGGGAAACGGTCGAACCGGTATTGAAAGAGCCGGATGAGATTTACAAGTAAGCAGATAAATAAGCGGATCCGATCATGAGTGAAACCCTGAAGCGCCTGGCGGCAGTCATCGAGTCGCGCAAGCCGGCTAACGGCGGCGACCCCGAGACTTCGTACGTGGCCCGTCTGTTCGCCAAGGGCGACGACGCGATCCTGAAAAAAATCGGCGAGGAAGCGACGGAAACCGTGATGGCGGCCAAGGATGCGCGGGTGGACGGCGACGTTTCGCATGTGCTGTACGAGTGCGCCGACCTGTGGTTCCACTCAATGATCATGCTGGCCCAGTTCAACCTGACGCCGCAAGACGTGCTGCAGGAACTGGCGCGGCGCGAAGGCCTGTCCGGCATCGAGGAAAAAGCCAGCCGCAAGCTGACTGCCCGTGAACAGCAGGAAACCGACCAAGGCAAGATCTGAAGCAGGATCTGAATCGATCAAGACCCGGAGATAATTTGGAAAATTGTATTTTTTGCAAAATTGCAGCCAAGCAGATTCCCTCGAAAGCGATCTATGAAGACGACGACCTGATCGCTTTCCATGACATCAATCCGGCCGCGCCCATCCATTTCCTGATCGTGCCCAAGCAGCACATCCCGACTTTGGCCGATTGTACTGAGGCGCACGCCGCTTTGTTAGGTAAAATGGCGCTGCTGGCGCCGCGCCTGGCGCAAGAACAGGGCTGCGGTTACCAGCTGGACGAGCAGGGCCAGGCCAGCGGCGGCTACAAGACGATCTTCAACGTCGGGCCTGACGGCGGCCAAGAGGTGTACCATTTGCATATGCACGTCATCGGCGGACCAAAGCCGTGGCGCGGGCAGCGCTGATTGCAGCGGACTGGTGTCCGGCGGCAACGGAGCTGGGATTAACGGTTAATTTGACTTAGCAGGATCGGGCAGGTTTGCCCGACAAGGAGAAAAAAATGGGTTCGTTCAGCATTTGGCACTGGTTGATCGTGCTGGTTATCGTCATGCTGGTGTTTGGCACCAAGAAAATCGGCAACATGGGTTCCGACCTGGGCAAGGCGGTCAAGGGTTTCAAGGATGGCGTCAAGGGCGAGGAAGAAAAGCAGGCCGCCGACAAGGCGACGATTGACGTCGCCGCCAAAGAAAAGGACAAGTCCGGCAACTGAGTCACGGCTGCCGGCGTGCATGCATGACGCCGGCCTGCCCTGAGGCTTGCCGCCACTCCTCATGATCGATATTGGTCTTACTAAACTTGCACTGATCGGCGTCGTTGCACTGGTTGTCATCGGGCCGGAGAAATTGCCGACCGTGGCCCGCATGGCGGGCTCCCTGTTCGGCCGTGCGCAGCGTTACATCAACGAGGTCAAATCCGAAGTCAGCCGCGAGATCGAGCTGGAAGAGCTGCGCAAGATGCAGAAAGACGTGCGGGAAGCCGCCAGCGACATCGAGCAGAGCTTCGCCAGCACGGTCGCCGACACCAAGCAGTCGCTGCATGCTGCCTGGGACGACGGCAGCGCCGGCGTTGCCGACAATTTCCGGGTCGAGCAGCTGGCGCAGACGCTCAAGGCCAAGAGCTTCCGCAAGAAGAAACTGGCGCGCACCAGCGCCATTCCTGCCTGGTACAAACAGCAAAGCGGCCAGAAGGCGCGCGTCCTGTCGGGCGCCGCACGTGTCGCAAAATACCGTCCGGCCGGCCAAAGCAAGGCTTCCGGTTCATTTTTTTCATGATTTCATGCTTCGCCTCTAGCCAGGCCAATGCTGAAATCGGCCAATCCGCCTGTTTGCAAAACACCTTGCTCCCATGACTGAAGAACAAAAGACCAGCGGCGTCGAAGAGACGTTCATTTCGCACCTGGTGGAATTGCGCAATCGCATCATGAAGGCGTCGATCGCCGTGATCGTGGTGTTCCTGTGCCTGATGCCTTGGGCCGCGCATATCTACGACCTGCTGGCGGCGCCTATGCTGGCCGCCCTGCCGGTGGGCGCCAAGATGATCGCCACCGGCGTCATCACGCCGTTCCTGATCCCGGTCAAGGTGACCTTGCTGCTGGCTTTTGTCATCGCCCTGCCATGGGTGCTGTACCAGCTATGGGCGTTTATCGCGCCAGGCTTGTATGCGCATGAAAAGAAACTGATCGCGCCGCTGGTGATTTCATCGTCGTTATTGTTCATTATGGGCGTAGCGTTTTGCTACTACCTGGTATTCGGGGTGATTTTTCACTTCATCAACAATTTCGCCCCGAAATCGGTCTCGGTGGCGCCGGACATCGATAGCTATTTCGATTTCGTGATGACCATGTTCATTGCCTTCGGCATGACATTTGAAGTGCCGATCGTGGTGATCGTACTGGTGCGCATGGGCCTGGTTTCGGTGGAAAAGCTGAAGTCGATCCGTCCCTACATCATTGTAGGAGCTTTCGTGATTGCTGCAATCGTGACGCCGCCGGACATCATGAGCCAGCTGCTGCTGGCCGTGCCTTTATGCCTGTTGTTCGAGATAGGCCTGCTGGTGGCGCCGCTGTTCGTCAAGGCGACCCAGGCGCCGGCGGAAGAGCCGGAAAAAACCAGTTGAATTAAACGGGTGGCGCCATGCCGCCCGGGTTTTACTCGGCGATCGGGGTCTTGATCTGCCGCAGCCAGCTTACCAGCGGGTAAGCGTCTTTAAAGCCGGACACCAGTTCTTTCTCCAGCGCGTCCGACAGCATCTTCTTCACTGACTGCTCGTTCCAGACGATAAAGTTTTTCATCTTGATGTATTCGATGTGCGGCGAGTCGGCGTCGAACCCTTTGGGCGGACGCTTCAGCTGACCCTCGGTCTGCAGGTCGCCGTAAGTCTCCACCAGCTTCTTGTTTTTCAGCAGCTTGCCAAAACCGTTGGCATCGGCCACCACTTGCTGGCGGATCGCCCGCAGGCGGTCGGCAGGCGGCATGTATTCGCCGCTTGCGATGAGCAAAGTGCCGCTGGCGTCGATATGGAAATAATAAGCCGGACCGCCGCCCTGGCTCGGTTTCTTCAAGCCGCTGGCGGTGATCGATGCCGAGAAATAGGATTTGTACGGGCTCTTGTCGTGCGAGAAGCGCATGTCGCGGTTGATCCGGAACAGCGCTTTCTTCGGATTGCAGCCGGCGATTGCCGGATCGAACTTGCTGACCTGGGCGATCAGGCGCACCACCAGTTCCAGGAACTCCGCCCGCAAGATATCGTAGCGCGGCTTGTTCATGACAAACCAGGCCCGGTTGTTATTCTCCGCCAGTTCGGCGAGGTATTGGGTCAGGTCGCGTACGTGCATTACCGGTTTCCTTTTATGCGGGTTTATTCGGGTTTACTCTGGCTCTCGCTTCATCGGCGGCCGCTTGCCGATAACGGCTTCTACCGTGGTTTCCTGGGTCTTGCGCAATACCGTCAGCTTGGCTTTGCTGCCGGGCTGCAGCTGGGCGATCAGGTTGGTCATGTCGGTGCTGTCGGTGATCGGCTTGCCTTCGATCGCCACCAGGATGTCGCCTGGCTTCAGGCCAGCCTTGTCGGCCGGGCCATTCTTGATTACGCCGGCGATGATGGCGCCGGTGCTGCGGTTCAGGCCGAAGCTCTCGGCCAGTTCGGGCGTGATGTCCTGCGGTTCGACGCCGATATAACCGCGCACCATGTGGCCGGTATTGATGATTGATTCCATCACGGTCTTGGCGGTCGTCATGGGCACGGCAAAACCGATCCCGAGCGAACCGCCGGTGCGCGAATAGATCGCGGTGTTGATGCCGATCAGGTTGCCGTTGGTGTCGATCAGGGCGCCGCCGGAATTGCCGGGGTTGATCGCAGCGTCGGTCTGGATGAAGTTCTCGAACTGGTTGATGCCGAGATGGCTGCGGCCCAGCGCCGAAATGATGCCCATCGTCACCGTCTGGCCAACGCCGAACGGATTGCCGATAGCCAGCACGACATCGCCGACGCTGGCCTGGTCGGCGCGGCCCAGCGTCACCGCCGGCAGGTTCGGCAACTCGATCTTGATCACGGCCAGGTCGGTTTCGGGATCGGTGCCCACCACCTTGGCGGTAGTGGTGCGGCCGTCGGCCAGCGCCACTTCGATTTCATCGGCCGCTTCCACCACATGGTTGTTAGTCAGGATATAACCCTGGGCGCTGACGATGACGCCCGAGCCGAGGCTGGACTGCTTGTCGTCGTCGGCGTCGCCGCGGTCGCCGAAGAATTTCCGCAGCAGCGGATCTTCCGGCATGTCAGGGGTGACCGGCTTGGCGTCCTTGCTGGTGAAAACATTCACTACCGACGGCATGGCGCGCTGCGCAGCCTGGCGGTAGGAGCCCGGCGTCGGCGTGCCCGGAGCGGCTTCCTGCAGAGGCACCTTGGAGGCGGCGATATGCAGCGGCGAACTGGTCAAAGCGCCATTTAGCCAATCCGGCTTCAAGGTCGCTACAATGAACCAGATCGCTAAACCGATGGTGATGGTTTGCGCAAATAACAGCCAGAAACGTCGCATAGTGAAGATCTTAGAAGGAGTAGGAATCGTGAATCAAGAATCGGTGAAACCGGTGGATCGTATTGAACTGGCGAAATATCTTGCCGAAGCGTTAAATATTACACAGTTCCGTGATTATTGCCCAAATGGCTTGCAGGTGGAAGGACGTGCTGAAATTAAGCGCCTGGTGAGCGGCGTCACCGCCAGCCTCGCCCTGCTGGAAGCGGCCGTGGACAGCGGCGCGGACGCTATCCTGGTGCACCACGGCTATTTTTGGCGCGGCGAAGATGCGCGCGTCGTCGGCCCCAAGCACAAACGCCTGAAATTGCTGCTGACGCACGACATCAACCTGTTTGCCTACCACCTGCCGCTCGATGCCCACCCGGAATTCGGCAACAATGTGCAGCTGGCGCAGCAACTGGGCCTGGCGCCGAACGGCCGGTTCGGCGACGACAGCCTGGGCTGGCTGGGCAGCGCCAGCGATCCGCGGGTAAGCACGGTGGGCGACCTGGCGCAGGTGATTGAGCGGCAGCTGAAACGCGCCCCGGTTCTGATCGGCGATCCGTCCCAGCGCCTGGGGCAAATCGCCTGGTGCACCGGCGCCGCGCAAAACCTGCTGGGCGATGCGATTGCCGCCGGCGCCGGGGTCTACATCAGCGGCGAGATTTCCGAGCCGACCGTGCACCTGGCGCGCGAAACCGGGGTAGCTTACCTGGCGGCCGGCCACCACGCCACCGAGCGTTACGGCGTGCAGGCGCTGGGCCGGCACCTGGCCGAGCGTTTCGGTCTGCAGCATCAATTCATCGACATCGACAACCCGGTTTAATGTATGAGTAAAACAGTCGAAGCAGTACGTATCGACAAATGGCTGTGGGCGGCGCGGTTTTTCAAGACCCGCACGCTGGCCAGCGATGCCGTCGACAACGGCAAGGTCAGGTTGAACGACGAGCGGACCAAGCCGGCACACAGCCTGAAAGCCGGCGATATCCTGGCGATCGACAACGGCGCCAGCGTGTGGGAGGTGGCGGTACTGCTCCTGAGCGATACCCGCAGCTCGGCGGCGGTTGCGCAGACGCTGTACCGGGAAACCGAGCAAAGCATAGCGAAACGCGCGACGCTGGCAGAAGACAGGCGGTTTTTCCGCGAGCCGACCATGCAGCTCAAAGGGCGGCCAACCAAGCGCGACCGCCGTCTGCTGGACAAGACGCAGTCCTGATAATCTTCCATAGCGATTTGACATCGCTTGCGTCCGCTTTTCGCGCTAGCGTGGAGCTGCCAGGACGTTTTCCTCAGGTGCGGCCGGCCAGGTGCGACTACTGTTTCCGGGAGTCAGGGCGGGTAAATGGAACCCGCTCCGGATTTCGAAGGAATTCTCGGTAGAACGGCCCCTCTAAGTCGCTGTTTGACATTTCGATTCTGGTGCATAATAGTACGAGCGTTCGCATTCTTGCCGGCAGCCGCCGTCTAGCAAGCCAACGCCGGATATTTCCAGACGAAGATTTCCAAATACGACCAGACAGGACAGGACTATCGTGGCACATACTGACATGCCGCCGAAATTCATGCGTAAAGGCGAAATGACGCGGCAGCGATTCTCGACGTTGCCATCACGCTGGCGAGCCGTGACGGCCTTGAAGGTCTGACGATCGGCTTGCTGGCTGAAAAAATGAACATGAGCAAATCCGGCGTGTTCGCCCATTTCGGCTCGCGCGAGGATCTGCAGATCGAAGTGGTGAAGCTGTACCACCGCCAGTTCGAGCAGGAAGTGTTCTATCCGAGCATCAAGGAAGCACGCGGCCTGCCGCGCCTGGAATGCATGTTTGGCCGCTGGATCCGGCAGGTGACGATTGAAATCGCCTCCGGTTGCATCTATATCAGCGGCGCCGTCGAATACGACGACCGGCCGGGCGAGATCCGCGAGCAGCTGGTGACCATGGTGCGCACCTGGCAGCAGGCTTTGCATCGCTGCACGCTGCAGGCAATCGAAGCCGGCCACCTGCGCGCCGATACCGACGCTGACCAGCTGGTCTACGAGATGTACGGCCTGATCCTGGGTTTGCATCACGACGCCCGTTTCCTGAAAAAAGCCGGCAGCGTGGAGCGCGCGCAAAAAGGCTTTGACCGCCTGATCGACAGTTACCGCTCTACACAGGCGGCGCACTCAGCTAGCAAGAAATCCTCGCAAACGAATCAAAAAATCGCTGCCAAGCCGGCAGCTAGATCAATCCAGTAAATACAAACAATCATCAGGAGAGCACCATGGGTCAATACGTCGCGCCACTGCGGGATATGCAATTCGTCATGCACGAGCTGCTGCATGTAGAAGATGAACTGAAACAATTGCCGAAGCATGCCGAGATCGATGCCGACATCATCAATCAGGTGCTGGAAGAAGGCGGTAAATTTACCTCCCAGGTACTGTTCCCGCTGAACCATTCGGGCGACCGCGAAGGCTGCCACCACGACAAGGCCACGCACACCGTCACTGCACCGAAGGGTTTCAAGCAAGCCTACAAGCAGTACGTGGAAGCCGGCTGGCCATCGCTGTCCTGCGATCCTGAGTTCGGCGGCCAGGGCTTGCCGCTGGTGATCAACAATTCGTTCTACGAAATGATGAATTCGGCCAACCAGGCCTGGACCATGTACCCGGGCTTGTCGCACGGCGCCTACGAGTGCCTGCACGCACACGGCACGCCAGAGCAGCAGGCCCTGTACCTGCCTAAGCTGGTTTCCGGCGAATGGACCGGCACCATGTGCCTGACCGAATCGCATTGCGGCACCGACCTCGGCATGCTGCGCTCGAAAGCCGAGCCGCAGGCTGACGGTTCCTACAGCATCACCGGCAGCAAGATTTTCATCTCGGCCGGCGAGCACGACATGTCGGAAAACATCCTGCACCTGGTGCTGGCGCGCCTGCCAGGCGCACCGGAAGGTTCCAAAGGCATTTCGCTGTTCCTGGTGCCGAAGTTCCTGCCGAATGCAGACGGCTCGCTGGGTGCGCGCAATCCGATCACCTGCGGCGCCATCGAAGAAAAAATGGGCATCCACGGCAACTCGACCTGCCAGATGAACCTGGACGGCGCCACCGGCTGGATCATCGGCGCTCCGCACAAGGGCTTGAACGCGATGTTCGTGTTCATGAACGCTGCCCGCCTCGGTGTCGGCATGCAAGGCCTGGGCTTGACTGAAGTGGCTTATCAGAACGCGCTGGTGTACGCCAAGGACCGCATCCAGATGCGCAGCCTGTCGGGCATCAAGGCGCCGGACAAGCCGGCCGATCCGATCATCGTCCATCCAGACGTGCGCCGCATGCTGTTGACGGCAAAAGCGTATGCCGAAGGCGCGCGCGCTTTCTGTTCTTACGTCGCGCTGCAGCTGGACAAGGAACTGAACCACCCGGACGAGCAAGTGCGCAAGGACTGCGCCGATGAGGTTGCCCTGCTGACCCCTGTGGTCAAGGCCTTCATCACCGACAACGCCTGGACAGCGACATCGGAATGCATGCAGGTCTACGGCGGCCACGGTTTCATCGCCGAATGGGGCATGGAGCAGTATGTGCGCGACGCCCGCATCAACATGATCTACGAAGGCACCAACACCATCCAGTCGCTCGACCTGCTGGGCCGCAAGGTATTGATGGACAACGGCGCCAAGCTGAAGAAATTCGGCGCCAAGGTGCAAGCCTTCATCGAAGAAAACGGCGCCGACGAAGCCTTGTCGGAATTCATCACGCCGCTGGCCGACCTCGGCGACAAGGTCAGCAAGCTGACCATGGAAATCGGCATGAAGGCTTTCCAGAATCCGGACGAAGCCGGCGCTGCAGCCGTACCTTACCTGCGCGTAGTTGGCCACCTGGTGTACGCCTATTTCTTTGCGCAAATGGCAAAGATCGCTTTGGCCAAGCAAGATTCAGGCGACAAGTTCTACGTTTCCAAGCTGGCGACCGCACGTTTCTACTTCGCTCGCCTGCTGCCGGAAACCGCAATGCTGATTCGTCAGGCGCGTTCCGGTTCGGGCAGCTTGATGGCGCTGGACGCAGATTTGTTCTAATGGATTTGTTCTAAATAAGCCGTAAGGCGGGCCTGGCGCCATCGGCGCGGGCCTGCACTCCCAACAGACTGACCAAGGAGAAACAAGTGTCGAATTTCATCGTTAAAAAAGTCGCCGTGCTCGGCGCCGGCGTGATGGGTGCGCAAATTGCCGCCCACTGCCTGAACGCCAAGGTGCCGGTAGTGCTGTTCGACCTGCCTGCCAAGGAAGGCCCGAAAAACGGCATCGTCCTGCGCGCTATCGAAAACCTGAAGAAGCTCAGCCCTGCGCCGCTCGGCAACAAGGATGACGCCTCGCTGATCGAAGTCGCCAACTACGAAGACAACCTGGATGTGCTGGCCGGCTGCGACCTGATCATCGAAGCCATCGCCGAGCGCATGGACTGGAAGCATGACCTGTACAAGAAGGTCGCGCCGCACATTGCGCCGAACGCGATTTTCGCATCCAACACTTCCGGCCTGTCGATCACCGCCTTGTCGGAAGGTTTCGACGCCGAACTGAAAGCACGCTTCTGCGGCGTCCACTTCTTCAATCCGCCGCGCTACATGCACCTGGTGGAACTGATCCCGACCGCCACCACCAAGCCAGAGATCCTCGACCAGCTGGAAGGCTTCCTGGCGACCACGCTGGGCAAGGGCGTGGTCCGTGCTAAAGATACCCCTAACTTCATCGCTAACCGCGTGGGTGTGTTCGGGATTTTGTCGACGGCTCACCAGGCTGAAAAATTCGGCCTGTCGGTCGACGTTGTCGATGATCTGACCGGCGCCAAGCTGGGCCGCGCCAAGTCGGGTACTTTCCGTACCGCCGACGTGGTTGGCCTGGATACCATGGGCCATGTAATCAAGACCATGCAAGACACCCTGAAGGATGATCCTTTCTACGGCGTGTACGCAACGCCGCCGCTGCTGGCCAAGCTGGTCGAAAAAGGCGCGCTGGGTCAAAAAACCGGCGCCGGCTTCTACAAGAAGGTTGGCAAGGACATCCTGCGCATCGACGCCGCCACGGGAGAATACGTTACCGGCGGCGGCAAGGCCGACGAACTGGTGGCGCGCATCCTGAAAGACAAGGATCCGGTCAAGCGCATGAAAACCCTGCGCGAATCGACCAATCCGCAGGCGCAGTTCTTGTGGGCCATCTTCCGCGACGGCTTCCACTACATCGCTGTCCACATGGAATCGATTGCCGACAATGCGCGCGACATCGATTTCGCCATGCGCTGGGGCTTCGGCTGGAGCGTAGGCCCATTCGAAATCTGGCAAGCCGCCGACTGGAAACAGATCGCCGGCTGGGTCAAGGAAGACATCGATGCCGGCAAGGCGCTGTGCAATGCACCGCTGCCAGCCTGGGTATTCGACGGCCGCACCGGCGTGCACGCTGCCGACGGTTCCTACTCGCCAGCGAAGAAAGCCAATGTCGCCCGCTCCACTCTGCCAGTCTACGAGCGCCAGGTATTCCGCGCACCGTTGCTGGGTGAAGGCGTGGCCGACGGCAAGACTGCCGGCACCACCGTATTCGAGGATGACTCGGTACGCGCATGGCACCAGAACGACGACGTCCTGGTCCTGTCCTTCAAGACCAAGATGCACGTGATCGGACCTGGCGTCATCGCCGGCCTGAACAAGGCAGTCGCCGAAGCAGAAAAGAACTACAAGGGCCTGGTGCTGTGGCACGCGGATGCAGCCGAAGGCGGCGCATTCTCTGCCGGCGCCGACCTGCAATCGATGCTGCCTTTGTTCATGTCGGGCGGCGCCAAGGCGATCGAACCGATGGTCGCCGAATTGCAGCAGGCATTCATGGGCCTCAAGTATGCGAGCGTGCCGGTGGTTGCCGCGGTGGCTGGCCTGGCGCTGGGCGGCGGCTGCGAGCTGGCCCTGCATACAGCCAAGCGCGTAGCCTCGATCGAGTCGTATATCGGCCTGGTTGAAGTCGGCGTCGGCCTGATCCCGGCCGGCGGCGGTTTGAAGGAGGCGGCAGTACGCGCCGCCAACGACGCCAAGGGCAACGACATCCTGCAATTCCTGAAGACCTCTTTCCTCAACGCTGCCACCGCCAATGTCTCGAAATCGGCCTTGCAAGCGAAGAGCATGGGCTACCTGAAGGCCGACGACGTGATCGTGTTCAACGCCTACGAGCTGCTGCATGTGGCCAAGGTCGAAGCGCGCGCCATGTTCGACGCCGGCTATCGTCCACCGCTGAAAGCGCAGATCGCAGTCACAGGCCGTTACGGCGTCGCCACCATCATGGCGCAGCTGGTCAACATGCGCGATGGTGGTTTCATCTCGGCGCATGACTACAAACTGGGCACCATGATCGCTAACATCGTATGCGGCGGCGAAGTGGAAGAAGGCAGCGTGGTGAATGAACAATGGTTGCTGGACCTGGAACGCAAAGCGTTCGTCGAACTGCTGAACAACCCCAAGACGCAAGAGCGGATCATGGGCATGATGCAGACCGGCAAACCAGTGCGCAACTAATCAAACAGGAGCAGGAAATGACTAAACAACTTCAAGATGCGTACATCGTCGCCGCTACCCGCACGCCAATCGGCAAGGCGCCGCGCGGCATGTTCAAGAACACACGCCCGGACGACCTGCTGGTGCGCGTAATGCAATCGGCGCTGGCGCAAGTGCCAGGCCTGGATCCGAAACTGATCGAAGATGCCATCATCGGCTGCTCGTTCCCGGAAGGTGCGCAAGGCCTGAACATGGCGCGCAATGCCATTATTCTGGCCGGTTTGCCGAATACCATCGGTGGCGTCACCGTCAACCGTTATTGCGCTTCCGGCATCACCGCGGTAGCGATGGCGGCTGACCGCATCCGTGTCGGCCAGGCCGACGTCATGTTCGCCGGCGGCGCCGAATCGATGTCGATGGTGCCGATGATGGGTTTCCATCCATCGGTCAACATGGAAGTGTTCAAGGACGAAAACGTCGGCCTGGCCTACGGCATGGGCCTGACCGGCGAAAGAGTGGCGCAGCAATGGAAAATCTCGCGCGAAGCGCAGGATGCATTCGCGCTGGAATCGCACCGTCGCGCACTGGCGGCGCAAGCGGCCGGCGAGTTCAACGACGAAATGACTTCGGTCGAGATCATCGAGCGCTTCCCTAACCTGGCGACCGGCCAGATCGATACCAAGACCCGCACCGTCGATCGCGACGAAGGCGCCCGCGAATCCACCATGGAAGGCCTGGCCAAGCTGAAGGCAGTGTTTGCCGCCAAAGGCACGGTCACCGCCGGCAACTCTTCGCAAACTTCGGACGGCGCTGGTGCGCTGCTGCTGGTCAGCGAAAAGATCCTGAAGCAATTCAACCTGACGCCGCTGGCGCGTTTCGCCTCGTTTGCAGTGCGCGGCGTACCGCCGGAAATCATGGGTATCGGTCCTAAAGAAGCGATCCCGGCAGCGTTGCGCGCCGCCGGCATCACCCAGGACCAGCTGGACTGGATCGAACTGAACGAAGCATTTGCAGCGCAATCGCTGGCAGTGATCCAGGACCTCGGCCTGGATCCGGCCAAGGTCAACCCGATGGGCGGTGCGATCGCCCTCGGCCATCCGCTGGGTGCGACCGGCGCCATCCGTTCGGCGACCACGATCCACGCCATGCGCCGCCACAACCTGAAGTACGGCATGGTGACCATGTGCGTCGGGGCCGGCATGGGCGCCGCGGGTATTTTCGAGCGCATGTAATCACGCATTTAATCAATTAATCAGATTGTCATAAGCAATCGTCAAAAACGAAAAAGCCGTACAGCTACCGCCGTGCGGCTTTTTTGTCTCTTTGAATCAAGGCGCTGCACGCTGCAGGCCGAACCGGAGTAGCAGATGGATATATTGACCAGCAAGGAAAACGGCATCCTGACGATCGAATTCAATCGCCTGGAAAAGAAAAACGCGATTACCGCCGCCATGTACCAGACCATGGTCGACGCACTGAAAGATGCGGAGAGCGACAGCACGGTAAGAGCGATCCTGTTCACCGGCAAGCCGCAGATTTTCAGCGCCGGCAACGACCTCGAAGATTTCATGAAGAACCGGCCGACCGGTTCCGACAGCCCGGTGTTCCAGTTCCTGTGGCAGATCAGCCATGCCAGCAAGCCGCTGGTGGCTGCGGTAGCGGGTGCTGCGGTCGGCATCGGCACTACCTTGCTGATGCATTGCGACCTGGTGTATGCGGCCGACAATGCGCGGTTTTCAATGCCCTTCACCCAGCTTGGCCTGTGCCCGGAAGCAGCCTCCAGCCTGATCCTGCCGCAGATCGCCGGTTATCAGCGCGCAGCCGAAAAGCTGCTGCTGGGCGAAGCCTTCACGGCGGAAGAAGCCGCGTCCATGGGCTTGGTCAACAAGGTCTTGCCGGCGGAAGAACTGCTGGCGTTTGCTCAAGCGCAGGCGGCCAAGCTGGTGGCTTTACCTGCAGCGTCGATCCGCGTTACTAAGCGGTTGATGAAGGGCGGCCAGATTGCTGAGGTGGAAGCGCGGATGGCGCAGGAGGTCGAACACTTTGGCGCGATGCTGGCGGCGCCTGAGGCGGCTGAGGCGTTTACTGCGTTCTTTGAGCGGCGTAAGCCTGACTTCAGCAAATTTTGCTGAGCAGCGATTTCATCGCGATCGTAAAAAACCGACTGTATGTCGGTTTTTATGAGCACTAAGGATATGTGTATTGGTACAGATGCATCATTGCAGACGCCCAACTGGAACTATAGTGGAGATTATCTAATACTCTTTGCAAGTTATTTTCTACGAAACACAATATATTGCGCTTGCAGTTCCACCCAACATCTGCCCAAATTCTTTCTTTAGTCACTCAAGAAGAGTTCGCTTATTCTTCTTCGTGGACATCGGCAGAAAATCATAATTGGTCACCAATTATGACTGCGTTTCGGGTGCTTTGTACGGCGATATTTCCGATGCACTTCTCGCTTTTTGCAAATCCTTTGGACTTGTAGGAAATGCTTCTGCTTCAGTATTTATTTGATGATAATCAGAATAGAGCTTATCGTACTCGGTCCACAAATCTGCCGACGAATACGGTACGTCTAGATGTTTTTGTTGCAGGCCCTTACATTGTCTCGAAATATGGACATAACGATTTCCGATGGCGCGGTGTCCTTCTGACGCCTTATGAAAATTAAAAAAAGTCTGAATCCCGCTCAAGCTAGCAGCTCCAAACGCCAAAAAAATAGAAAATATGCCAAGCCATCCGTTGGGAATAGAATGGTGTGGTTCTGCTGATGGTGTTTCTTGCATTCGATCAGTATTTTTACTGATAACAGACGTACCTTGATCATCGATTGCAATCGTCGAATTTAGAGGTGTCGTAGATACCGATGCCTTGGATGGTTTTTCCAATGGTGTCAATAACGGAGGACTTGTCCCTTGAAGACTTACAAGAACGATGCCTACGAATAAATTGGCTATTATCACGGGCACTCCGTAGAATCGATGCCAAAACATCTTTCGATCACTTGCGTTGAAATGCTTACTTTTTCCAATCTTTGAGTCGATTCGCAACTCATCAATCGCCGCCAGCGCACCAGTATTTGTATTTGCCATCTTAGCTTTTGCTCCAATTTGATTGTTGTAAAACGCCATTAGCTCGCCGCAATAATTCAATGGCTATGCCTTTTCCTGAGATTGCTATTCCAATTTCAGAGCATGAGTTATCCATTGGGTCGGCGGAAAGCCAGTTCTGACTCGTTATCACAATATTGTCGTCATCCCACGTTAAAAATTTCGCATGCAAGCTAGGTGCAATGATCTTATTGAAGATCAAATTTTCCGTAGTATTGTTTTTAATTAATTCTTCGACTAAAGCGGCGTCCGAGATGCCGGAAAGGAGCTCGTAATATAGATTTACTTTGACTCCATTAGCATTTATAGCAGCCATAGCGGGTACGAACACAAGAGTATCGGCGTTTAAGCTAACGCGATGGCTGACGACATTTATACTATTGATGGCCTCATCCCTCGCTTGTAGCATATACTCGTTATGGTCCGAGCCAAGAACGATAGAGGCGGTGAAAGTCTCATTTGAATGGTGTATTTCGGCGTGCCTGGTTAGATTGGCTGCCTGTGCAGCCAAGTCTCCTGCTAAATTCGACCAATGCCCACTCTTTCCGATAGCCAGTTTTGAAAGTTTAGCGGCAATATCTCCTACAATTTGCGGTGACGAAAACACAATGGAGACATCAAAACTTCTAAAGCTTGAACTGAGCCAGTTGCACGAGCCGATACAACCGATCATTTTTCCATTGCCATCGTCGGCAAACAATATTTTTGCATGAGAGTCTGTTGTGTGCCTGTGCAGCCGAATACGCTCCAACATCACTTCGTCGTGCAGCATATTACGGCACGTTGCGACCTCGTCCTGAATTTTATTGGTACCGTCTGGATCAGTCGATTTTCCCCATAAAATATCGATACGAACGCCGCGTCTCGCCGCAGCCTCCAAGATTTGCAAATGTTCTTCGAAACGAAGAGAATTAATGAACGTTGAATGTAAAACTATCCAAGATATTGCCTTGTTGATCGTCTCGACAAAGAATTTTTTGTGCTCATCGCCACCGACGATAAGATCACGATTATTAAAATCAATTTTGAATATTTTTCTCACGGAATAATCGGGAGAAAGAATTTCTTCTTGATGAGTAATATCAGTTTCTGTCGAGGCATTTGCGAATACAGCATTCCTAATTCGCTTGTGAAGCTCCTGAGGGGCGGATGGTGGTAACCCCTCTATTTCGCCATCAGATATAGTCACAATTGCAAATCGGTCTAGAAATCTGGACGCCAAGGGCTCTACACCTCTGCAATGCTCGTCCTCATCCAAAAGTGTTGAAATTATTTCGTCGAGTTCAAGTTTGTCCGCGCTCTGTTCAATTGGTAGCTCAAGAACAGCTGTGTGGTCTGTTAGTTTATTGAGTTGGGTTCTGCTGCGAAGTGTTAAATCGCGTGCTCGAAATACTGTCCCTGTAATGCCGTCAATTACAAAGCTTGATCGCTTTGATATCTGGCGCGTTACGGCCGGTAAAGTGTCGTTCGACACCACGCTTTTTCCGGCATTAGTAATCTTGAACGCAATATCATCTTTACGATTCACTATTTCGACCCATCCTACTCGCATGAGTCGGCTCATTACCTCGACAACTAACCGCCATGGTAAACTTGTGTTCGTGACTGTTTCTGCGGCGCTCTTCGGTTCAGCGACAAGTGAAAATAGGAGTAAATGCTCAACTGCATTCCACTTCCGGCCCTTGTCGACATACAGCCGTACAGTGGCAAATCGAAGCGGTATCGCAACAGTAATACTCATAATTTTCCCGAGAGAATATTGTCAGATCTAATTACTGTCGCCAGAGATATTGAATTCTGATCTTTCTCGCTTTCCAAGATACGGAGCGTCTCGAAAATCTTCTTCAGAAAATATTGGCGATCTGATTTTGAAATCGTTTCGGTAGATAGGCGTCGTTGCAAAAAATCGAGGCTACCGACTATTATCAGCTTCCACTTAGCTCTGCTCAGAAGCACATTCATTCTTCTGGGATCCGATAGGAATCCAAGAGCGCGGAGACCACCGTGATGATTATTTCTAACCAACGACAATATTACGACGTCTGCTTCGCTTCCTTGAAATGAGTCGACGGTACCCACCGGTGTTTCAGAGTTGCCTTCAAAGTCAAAATCAACCAAATGACTAAGCCTGGTTGAAGAGTTGCGCCTTATTTGGTTTTCGAGGCGACGCACTTGCTGTCGGTAGGGGCTAAGAACCGCGATGGTAGGTTTTTTTGCACCGGCGGTATTGGCGCGAAGTTGCGACATTATCTCAATGACTGCATCTACCTCTGTTGGATTGTGATAGTTTGGCTTTTTCTCGCCGTTAGCAGAATTTTTAGTTGCTTGGCCAAAGGGCATGTTAATAAAAATTATCGGAGAATCTGGCATGACGCTTTTATGAGCAAATCGAACTGGTGATTCGTCTACTTCAAAGCGAAGTTCACATGCTGGATCAGTAAGTAGTTTATCGTCATAGAAGGCGGCAGAAACCAATCGCGCAATTGCTGGATGCATTCGGTGCTGAAAGGTCAGTTGGCGACCAATAGGGATCCGAATTTTTCCACCGCCTGGGTTAACTAGCTCCCCTTTGACTAGAGTTTCAAATAATGTGAGAGCAGATGCTGCCTCACCGCAGACAGTTTGCAGTTCGTCTATTTCCCCGGGTTCATTTGATAGCTCTTCCATATCGATATCTCGCAATTGCCGGGATATAAGGCTGCGTCCGATTTCAAGGGCTTCACGTACTTTTTCCGGATGCTCCAAGAGTTTTTTGATACGTTCTTCACCATAAGGGGGCAATTGTTCATGATCTCCGATCATCAGACGCCTGTGCGACAACAGAAGTGGTGGAATCAGTTCTACGCCTGTCGCTTTTGCAGCTTCCTCGACAATAGTCCAATCGAATTGCGCACGTTCATCGATTAATCGTTCTATATCTCCAGAGTTCGTCGATGAAAAAACGACGTTGGCCGATCGCAATAGAAGAGCTTCCAGTGAGCGGTCGCGTGTTCGTTTACCCTTGTGTTCATTCTGTGCTTGATGATAAGTTTCTCGTAGGGTGTTTAGCGCCCCCTTTATATTTCCTGGGGCCGTACTAAAAGTTTTGCTTGAGATCAGTCGATCTATAACAAGACGCGCTTGAGGGCGCACGTCATACACATCTTCTGACGCACCATTTTCCTTTGGTCTACTTCGGACCATGAGGGGTTGGTCTGCCGGGTCGACATCTAAAAATAACTTTTTAACTTCATCCAGTAGGTGATCGACCGCATGATGACTTTGGGCGCTCAATAAAATACGAGTACTAGGATCACTCCGAAGTGTGCGATCGACTAGTTCGGTAACCAAGCGAGTTTTCCCTACCCCTGGTGGTCCTTGAACTAGGAACAGCGGTAACACTGCCCACATTTCGCGTAACGCATTCTGTTTGGATGCGTCTAATCGCTGAAATGAAATATCCTCGATAATGGCATCGTGGGTCTTTCTTATGCGGCGTCGAGGATCCGCCAGCATTTCTAGAAGCTCTGAATGATCTTTCAACGAACGCAGTGCTTTTATACGGCGCCGTAGCAAACTTTCATTTCCCACATAATCGCTCTTCCTTAGGAACAATTGTTCTGAATTTTCGAGCGGCCCAGGGCCTTCGAAGAAAACTTGCTGTTTCCCATTCTCCTCATTTGTTTCCACAAACCGCCAACGTGCGGTTTCGTCATCAGTGCCACCGAGGACACCAACATCACTTATTTTCCAATAACCATCTAGAGAAACCTGTTCGTCATTAAAAATCTCGGCCATTCTTATAGCTGGCGATTTGAGGTTTAATTTTATAGATAAAGTTTCTCTACTTTCGTCGCTACGCGACTGCACACAAATCTTTATTCCGTCATTAGTCTTTTGAGACCCTACAACTACAATTGGAAAGATATCGGCGGCGCTTACCAGCGTTTCGAGAAGTTGAAGCAGCAAGAGTCCACGGTATTGTCGAATTGCCGGATCATTGCTATTTTGCGATTCCTTTGGGACAATCTGCTGATCCCAATGTAGCGTTCTCCCTTGTAAAGCGGCGAACCGTTTTGTAACTTGACTCAGCGGAATAAGCTCAAGTTCTGAATATGAAATATTTTGCTGACCCAATATTTCACGTGGCGATGGACGCTGTGCTGTGTTTTCGCAATATGCAAGTGCCCAAGTCGATTCTCCACGGTTTTGTGGACGGTATGGATTCAGCACATAGGTTAGTGAACGTCCGGCAAGAAGAAAGCGACTCTCTCTACTTTGTCCGTACGAGACTTCAATCAAGAGAGGCTCTGACGCAATATCAAGACGAATAAATTCAAGCATTGCATCTATATCCGTGATATCGAGAGATCGCTCGGCGGCGTCATAAACCGCTTGAGCGAGCCTACTTGACGGGGCGACATTACACGTGAAATGCAGGGTGGCTAGGCGGTTGCCCGCCATCGTTCTGAGGCTTTGCAAAATCGAATCAATTTTCTCGCAAACGAACGGCCCGTCAATTCGTGATAGTGTGTCACATCGCAGCAGCAATAGTAGAAGATCGCGTTCGGCGGGTATGAGATATGGCGCTGCGTCTATTTCGTCAGCGTTTCGCTTGCCAGTTAGGAACGTCTTGTGTTCCACTCCCAGCAACTGAGCCGCAACCCTCCCATATGCGCGCCAGTCCTCTAAGAACGAATAGACGGCCGAATCTTCTTCAGCGAATTTTCGAAGAAGTGTATGTTTTCTGGCGGCCACACCTGTAAGGCGAACGGACCATTCAAATCCACTGAGTTGGAAATCGGCGATGTCATCTCCTGCGCTGAAGATCGCCCATGTGTCAAGATTTCGATGTAGTAATCCTTGCGTATGCAGTATGTCCAACCCTGTAGCGACTCGGCGTAAATTGTCCCAAAGCCTCTGGCGGTTGGCCGGTAGTCTGGGATGGCGTAGCCAGTGAAATTCTGTAATTCGAGTTAATAGCGCTTCGATAGGCAAACGCTGGTTTGGGCTTAGAACAAGATAAAACCCTTCTGCGTCTTCACCCGAGTCGGACTGTTCTACCATAAATTCGCGTGCTCCAGGACAACCCGCGAGCCGATGGAGTTGCCTGATTTCCTGACGCCATATTTCTTTGAGCGTGTCTTTGGATACTACAGAATCTCTTCGCCACTGTTTAATTACAACACGCTCCCCCGTTTCTTTGTTCTGCGCACCGATCATTTTTGCGCGACCGCTCTTGATATCGCCTCGTTGAAGCGCTTTATTGTCTAACTTGAATCGTCCCAAAAATTCTTGTCGATCACGATTTAATTTGAGAGACATAGGTTGGCTTTTGAAGATGGGGTGCAAGAATTCTACTTGATATTTGGCAATTGTTGGCAAATAGTCAAATCCCTTTTTTCGGAAACGAGGCTATTGCTCGGAGACGGATATTGGGATCGTTTTTGAGCTGTCTCTGAAATTTGGCCTTCTATAGATGACGTAAAATTAACCTTACTTTGAAATCGGTTTTTTAAATCAATTAGTATGTGCGCATTTTTTTAGACATGTTTTCTACTAAAAATCGCATGCAATGACTAAAGAGAATGGCAATCGCATCAGAATGTCGGGACATTGCGGTGGTGCCGATTTCCGTGACTCACGTTGATGGTGGAGTATCCAAAACTGAGCGGCCACGATATGGGCGCCTTATTTTCCCAGCAGCTTCACCTTATTTTCCCAGCAGCTCCAGAGAGTGATTCCATTCCGTAACCCATCCGAATAAAAAATCATGCGCATTAAATGCCCTTCTCAGATGTGGTATTGGCACCCGATACACATCGTTTAATCCCAGCGCCAAGGTGACCGGATTCCACACAGCCTTGTTCTTTGCCCTTTTAGCGCTGCCCTTAACCCTCGCTCCTTCATCACCGAATATGCCGCCGGCATCGCTAAGAGCCTGCGCCAGATCAATCTTCACCAGGCTGGAAAATGCGATCAGCACTTGCTCTCTGTTGATGCCAGTCTGTGATTCCACTGCCGCTTCGATTTTGACTGGTTCGGACTTGGCCTCGGCCTCGCGCTTTAGCTTACCTGGCATGCGCTCCAGATCCTTTTTCAGAAAACGCAACTCATGCAAAGCCCTGCGAAAGCCTGGCGGTTTGAGTTGCGCCACGATTTTGTAGACGTCTTTGGTGATCGTGATGAGCACATCTTCGCTTCCGGCTGCGAGCCGTCTGGTGTCGCCTTCGAAAAAGATCGGTGCCGCATAACCGCCGTTAGCGTCGCCGAAGAGTTCTGGATAGTCGGCGTCATAGTCCAGCCAGACGTAAGGGATCAAACCATTTTCTATCATGCGCGCCAATGTCCATGGCTCGCCGGTCTGCTGTGCAAGCCAGTGGCAAGCCTGCTCAGTTGTTGCGCGAAAAGGTAATTCGTTGTTGGTCATTTTTTCTTTCAGGTGCCAGCTTCAATGCCGGCATTGCTTCGCGCGTTTATGGGTACGTGCCACGCTCCACCCGGCGCTATGCTTTTTCTTAAATATCGGCTAAGCGCATTTTAAATGCTGCTTATTTTTTAGACGATGCTAATGTATTGAGTGCTGGGTTTGCATCGTTGAACAGGAAAAGATTGTCCCTGAATGATGAGGTGAACGCAGTGCTTGCACCTTGCCTGCGCAGCATTGGCGGGCGAGGCAAGAAGCGCGGCACGTGGATGCTACCAACATCAACGCGCCGCTAACCACAAACAACTTAAAGACTATGGAGTTGAATATGGCTAAGCGCAATCATACGCGAGACCTCCGCACGCCCACAACCGATGATCCGTCGCAACGGCTCACCGTTTCTTTCTACCAGCACGACAATCCCGACGCACTCTGGATCAAGCTATGCGGGACCGGCCTCAAACAAGCCGGCTTTGCACCGCAGTCCTCCGTGCGTGTCAGGATCATGCCCGGCTGTCTGCTTATCACCAGCAACTGACGCCGACGCCTGAGCTATCCGCGCAGGCTAAGCCGCTTTCCCGATTCCGTGCATGCAGCGGTAACGGAAAGCGGCTTTTTATCCTCAAGTCCTCCTCAACCGATTGACGATTGCAAAAATAAGCTTTTTCGCATTTTTAGTTCGCCCTCGCACACCACGACAATCTGCAATCGTCCAGATCTCCAGCGAAGCTGTCTCACAATCCCCGTAAAGTGTGAACTCTTGCAAATTTCGTTACTTTTATGCATTGCACTGTGGAAATTAAAGATGTTGTCGGTTATGATTTGGTTAAATATTTATCAAGTAGAATGCGAAGACATTGCCTTGCTAAAAAGACTATTTTATTGCTGATGAAATAATTTTCAGGGACCACGCATGAGTAGCCTGCTTCAATCCATAGCGGCCTTAATTCAGGGGCGGCAGCATAATCGAATCCTTCGACTGTCATTTCCACATGGCGATGGTCCGCAAGCCCAACTGTTGGTCAATAAGCTGGATGCGGTTGAAAGCCTGTCACGAGATTTTGAGTTCAAAATTGAACTATTGTCAGATGACCCTGCGCTGGCGCTGAAGGATCTGCAAGGCAAGCTGTTCTGCGTAGAACTTGTCCGCGCGGACGGGACGCTTCGACATTTCAGTGGTTTTTGTTTTGAATTCCGTTCAGTCCGTTCCGACGGTGGAATTACTTTCTACCAAGCTAAATTAGGCCCGTGGCTTCAATATTTGCATCTGCGCAAAGACAACTACATTTTTCACGGCAAGACATTACACGAGCAAATAAGCAGCATTTTCGAAGATTACGGTACGTTGCCCGATTGGGACTTCAGGGTCGGCGGGGAAGACGCCGCAATGACAGATGCCTTTCAATATGAAGAAAGTGACCATAACTATCTTCACAGGCGTCTTGAATCCAAAGGCTGGCTGTACTGGTATGAACATACTGCTCAGGGCCATAAACTCATTGTCACGGACGACTCGACGCAGGCGGCGCCAATGGATGGTGGCCCGGAGATTGGTTTTCAACGACATGGCGGTGCAACTGAAGAAGACGGAATAGCCCAATTTTCGCCTGTGCGCCAGATTGTGGCCGGTTCTGTGTCGCTCTCGGGATTCAATTTCAAGAGTCCCGTACCAATCAACGCGGGCGTGCCGACACTGAACAAGCAAGGCGATGTGCTCGACATAGAATCCTATGAATATACCGGTGCATATGGCGTTAAGAACACTCAAGACGCCGACAAGCTGTCTCGACTGCGCATGGAAGAGATCGAAGCCAGTGGCAAGCATTTTGAAGCGGCCGGCAACAATCGCTTCGTCATTCCTGGACGCTGGTTCCGTTTGACCAATCATTTTTCCTTCAATTCTTTTGGCAGCCATGACGAGGCCAGCAAAAGTGAATTCCTCATTCTCTCCGTACATCACAAGGCGTCCAATAATTATCTGCAAGACGCTACCGAGAAGGCCGAATACGACAGTACTTTGACATGCATTCGGAAGATTATTCCATGGCGACCAGGTCGCAACTTCAATAGCGTCGACACCAAAATCATTTCCCCGCAAACCGTCACGGTAGTCGGCCCTTCAGGCCAGGGCAGTATTTTTACCGACGAATATGGTCGTATTCGTGTGCAGTTTCATTGGGACCGCATTGGCAATAACGATGAAAAAAGCTCGGCCTGGGTTCGCGTCGCCAGTTCTTGGGCCGGCGGCGAGCTTGGTGCAAAGATGATTCCACGGGTTGGGTCGGAAGTGATTTCGCAGTGGCTCGATGGCAATCCTGACCGTCCTATCATTACTGGCAGCGTGTACAACCAGCGCAATATGCCGCCATGGAAATTGGCGACCCAGCAATCGCTCATGGGTTTTCGCAGTCGTGAGTTAACTCCCGACGGAGGCAATCAGCCTGGCGGCCGCAGTAACCACCTGATCCTGGATGACTCCAACGGAAAAATCCAGGCCCAAATCAAGAGCGATCACCAACATAGCCAGCTGAGTCTGGGACATATCACCCGCATCGAAGACAATGCGGGCCGTAAAGACGCGCGCGGCGAAGGCTGGGAACTGCGTACCGACGGTCATGGCGTGGCGCGCTCAGCGCAAGGCATGCTGATCACGACCGAAGGCCGTAGCAATGCCGCATCGCACATGAAGGACATGGGTGAGACGGTGCAGAGGCTCACTTCGGCGCGTGATCAGCACGAAACGCTGGCCGATATGGCGCAGCAGGCCGGAGCTCAGGAAAAGCAGGGGCAGCAAGCCGATATTGCGAAAGTCCTTAAAACCCAGAACGATGCCATCAAGGGCGGCGGTGCTGGCAGCGACGGCACTTTCCCTGAACTGTCCGAACCGCATCTGGTGCTGGCTAGCCCTGCTGGCATTGAGAGCACCACTGCCCAATCGACCCATATCTCTAGCGACCAGCATACCGCCATCACTACTGGCAAGAGCCTGTCCATTGCCACTGGCGACAGCCTGTTTGCCAGCATTGCCAATACCTTCCGTCTGATGGTCCAAAAATCTGGCATGAAGATGGTCGCTGCAGCAGGGGATATCGATCTGCAGGCGCTGAAGGACAGCATCAATGTTTTGGCGAAACTCAATATTACCCAAACCGCCAATCGCATCACGATCACGGCCAAGGAAGAAATCGTGATCAATGGCGGCGGTAGCTACGTCAAATTCAATGCGGGTGGAATCGAACACGGCACAAATGGCATCTTCGTCGCTCATGCCGCCACGCATAGTCTTCCAGGGCCCAAGAATCGTTCAGTTGACCTGCAAAATTCTGCGACTCCTGCGCCGTTCGACAGGGAAGTGGTCTTTCATCACATGGACGACCAGAACAGTACTGCTGCCAAACAGATGTTCAAACTCGATCGGGACGGCGCTGGCGCGACTGGGCCTGTCACGGGATCGGACGGCAGTACTCAAATGCAACGCTCCGATGGCCCCGAATTCTACAAAGTCCGCTGGCTTGGGAGGGCCAAATAATGACGGTTCAAGGTGATGACCAAGACATCTGGCTCGATTTCACCCTAGGGGTAAACCAGTCTGCCGAGGTTGGTGTTCAAACCACCCCGACTAACGATAAACGCAGGATTAGAGTACGCGTGCCTCCGGGCAAACTGATTCCGATCATATTCTTTCCTGGCATCATGGGCAGCAATTTGCGCCTGTCCAAAAAACGCCAGGCAGAGATACAGCGCCAGGATAATCGTTCCTGGCGCCCCGATGACAAGGGCGATGCTTTGAAGCGACGCAATGCGTCAGCAGCGGAGCGTCAAATGCGCCTGGACCCCGACGAAGTCGAAGTAGATCACTATGAAATCTCCTACGATAAAGACAAGGATCGTTTCGAGTCCACTGGCAATGCAACACAAACTTCAGATAGCCGCCATGACAATGTGCCGGACAATCTCGCGGATGTGAGTAAGTTGTTGATGAGTGATCCCAAGCTTGAAAAGGATCATCCGCTTACCACAGGACACGAGCAGCACTTTAGCGCTGCGCAAAAGGCGCGTGCTCGCGGGTGGAGCGAAGTCATGTTTGGTTCTTACGGCAAAATCCTTATGCTGATGGAAAAGCAGCTCAACGACATGCTTAAGGCTGATGGCGCTAACGTAGAAGTGTCGGCTTCTTGGGCGAGCAAAGGCAACGCACAAGCTTTAGTTGGACGCGCACCTGCCAGCTTTGGCAACTCAGACGCCCCAGCCCTGGCTGAGGCTGATATTAAAAAAATTGGCAACTGCTGGTATCCGGTACACGCCTTTGGGTACAATTGGCTTAAGAGTAATGGTGACGAAGCCAAAGATATCGCCCCGCGCATCCAAAAGCTTATCGACACTTACAACCAGAATGGCTTCGATTGTCCCGGTGTTATTCTTGTCACCCACAGCATGGGCGGGTTATTGGGCCGAGCTTTGATACACCCCGATTATGGCAATCTGAAAGACAAGGTGCTGGGCGTGGTTCACGGTGTGATGCCGACAACGGGTGCCGCTGCGGCCTATAAGCGCTTGCGGGCGGGCTTTGAAGGCAGCAACAAAACATGGTGGCACTTCCTCGATAGAATCCAGGGCGGCATCGTCAAAGGTGTGCTGGGCGATAACGGGGAAGAGGTAACGGCAGTATTGGCCAATGCACCGGGTGGATTAGAACTACTGCCTAACAAGATGTATGGCACTGGTTGGCTCAAAGTGCAAGACAAACAAGGCAAGGATTTAATAGTGCCCGCTCTACCCAAAGAAGACCCTGCGGCAGAGATTTATTTACTGGAGCCGCAGAAGTGGTGGCGGTTGATCAATCCGGAATGGATTGATCCGGCAAAGATGGGGAAAAGTGGCATGAAAGGATCTGAGCAGATCGGGGCGAAAGCTACGCGAACACGCATATTTGACGCCATGACGTTCTCGCATGCGATCCAGGACACCTTCCACGATGAAACCTATGCCCACTTCGGAGAAGATCCCACGCAACTGGCCTGGAACGATATTGTCTGGAAGGTGACCGATGGCAATGCCAGTGCGGCAGGCGACCCGTTGTCCTGGACTCTTCTCGAAGGCGAAAAAGGCGACAATGCTCAAGGTACCATCCGCGTGTTGAGCGCGAACGGCATTCCGCTAACCCTGCAGCTTCAGCCTTCAAACTCGGCTGCGGACGGTACTGTGCCCGTTGAACGCAGTGCTGACAAGGTGCGCGCCAAAGTCAAATTCAGGCAGACGGGCTACGACCACCAGGGCAGCTACGACAACGAGGGCGCCCAGGCGGCCACGCTGTATGGGGTAGTAAAGATCGCCAATGCTTACAAATCCGAATGGTGGGACAAGAAAGATTGAATGCCATGAACCAACGAATTGAACAACTCTTTGCTCGCCCCAAGCTACTTTGCTTTGGGCGCTACGTGCTTGAAGTGCCCCAGGATGCGACGCTGATTTGGGGGACGGATGATTTTGAAACATTCTCCAATCGCGCCAAGGATCTGAAGCAGATCGTGGAGGCAAAGCGGAATGAGATCCTTGCAAAGGACAAGACTGCAAGGATCAATTTCTTAGGCGAAGGCCCGGCTCCTAACGTGATGTGGATTCGCTCGTTCAAAAGTGAGGGGGCAAGGGTATTCCAGCTTGAAGGTTTTCAGATTTACCACGTTGTTGGCCCGCACATTTTTCGCTGGCAAAGCGGCACCGATGAAAGCGCCAACAGCACCGTCGAAAGCATCACTCAGAAAACGATTTTTCTGGCCTCCAATCTGCGTCCAAGGACACCATCCGATGTGCCCAAAGAGCCTGGTCTGTGCCTTGAGTACGGTTTCTTGCGCAATGCGCCCTACGACAATCAGGAATACTTTGCGACCGGCTTGCTGCTGCCGGCCCTGCCCGATGTGACTTTCAGTGTCGAGAGCAACAAGGATGCGAGCACTCAAGGCAGTAATGGCCACAGCCTGCTCAAACAAATCAATGATAGGCGTAACGAGTTGGGTGGAAGTTATCCCAAAATCGTCACTTTGCGCGAAGGCAAACGCACCGTGCATGGTTGGGCCGGCGAGGAATCGCTGGTGCGTCGTGCTGATGGCACCCATGACTTTGAATGGAAATTTATCGGTGAAACAGGTAATGTGGCCAAGCCTGCCATGCTGGACGTAACGATGTACAGCAAGGTCAAAGCCAACCGTGTTGGAGCCGCATCTGCCGCTTCCGTTGACGACGAAGAAGCACTCGCCCTGTGGGACAAGCTGCTGAACGGCTTGAAGTTCCGAGTCGCGGTACCCGGCGCACCGAGCGATGCGGTGGCGCTTCCATGACTGCGGTGACGACTATGGTACCAATATCTCGTCGCCGTGCACTTGGCATCCTGCTCGCCACATTGGTTGTGCCTTCGACACCAGCTTGGGCCCTTGAATCGAAAGAACCTGTCAGCCGCCTGTGGAAGCCTATTGATCCGATCAAGATGAACGTAAGATAACTTTAATTTCCCCTCCATTGGACTCCTGCACGCTAGCTTGGAAAGAACTACGCCATCCGAAATGGCTGGTCGTTAGGCTCTCTGGTTATCGAACGCTGTGCGGCGTAATGGAAAAGAAGAATTGATCACAGAATCGATGATGAATCAACGAATCGAAAAGCTGTTTTCTAAATCTAAACTATTGTGTTTTGGGCGATATGTATTGCTGGCGCCTCAAGACGCCAAGCTGATATTTGGCTCGGATTTCCCGACGCTTTTGAACAGAGCCAAGGATATCAAGCAGATTATGGAAGCTAGGCGGGCAGAGATATTGGCGAAGGACAAGACTGCAAAGATTAACTACTTTGGACCAGGCCCGACATCCAATGTGATGTGGATTCGGTACTACGAGGACGAATTTTCTCCGAAGTATAGTTTAGAGAGTTTTGATACCTACTATATAGTTGGTCCGCATATATTTGTCGGAGGCGGGGCTACTGCTAAGAGCCAGAATTCAACTGTTGAATCCATCACGGCGAAAACCATTGAGGTTGCTCAAAACCTTCGTCCTCGTGCCCCCGACGAAGTTCCCACGGAACCTGGCTTGTGCCACGAATTCGGCTTCACTCGCCTAGCAAGTGACAAGGGCCAAGTGCTATCTCAAGTTGGACTCTACCTCCCGGAGTTACCAGACATCACCTTCAGTGTGGAGAGTAACCAAAATGCCAGCACTCAAGGCAGTAATGGCCACAGCCTGCTCAAACAAATCAATGATAGGCATAACGAGTTGGGTGGAAGTTATCCCAAAATCGTCACTTTGCGCGAAGGCAAACGCACCGTGTACGGCTGGGCCGGTGAGGAATCGCTGGTGCGTCGTGCTGATGGCACCCATGATTTTGAATGGAAGTTTATCGGCGAAACAGGGAATGTGGCCAAGCCTGCCATGTTGGACGTAACGATGTACAGCAAGGTCAAGGCCAACCGCGTTGGAGCCGCATCCGCCGCTTCCGTTGACGACGACGAAGCCCTGGCTCTATGGGACAAGTTGCTGGAAGGTTTGAAGTTCCGAGTCGCAGTGCCTGGCGCACCGAGCGACGCGGTGGCGCTCCCATGAATGGCCATCATTCTGCAAAGAGCATTTTTGATTGGCTAATAAATCACGTCGCGATGACGGTATATGCAACTGACTCCAGCCACATAAATTGGGATGAGGATTCTTGTCGGAGTCTGGCAGCGAGGCGATTCCATGCTGCTAAATATTGATGCAATGAGGGACGGCAGGGGTGGGCGGTAACGCTGCCCACCCCTGCGATCCGCCCGGGATTACATTTTCTTTTGCACGTCCTGTGCCGCGTCTTGAACCTTTTCACCACCGGTCTGCACATCCTTGCCCATGCCGGCAACCGTATTGCACGCCGACAGCGCGCCCAGCATGCCAAACATCGCTGCAACTACCATCATCTTCTTCAGCATTGTGTGCTCCTAATGAGTTGGTGAGGCAATAATCTTATCACTAGAATTCGGCAAAACGGGAAAAAGTGATTTAGTGCGCTTGCCCCAGCAATAATAAGCCGCTGACGCCATCCCACAGGATCTGCACGCCGATGCACAGCAAGATGAATGAAGTCATGCGCTGCATGACGGTGGTGCCGGTCTCGCCCAGCAAGCGTATCAGGACGCCGGCAAAACGATTGCTGAGATAGACCGCCAATGCCGCCAGCGCCAGGCCGACGACGGCGGCGATCATGGACAGCGGCAGCGGCACGTTCGGCACGCGCACGCCGGCGCCGAGGGTGATGGCGACCGAGATCGAGCCGGGGCCGACGGTGAGCGGAAACGCCAGCGGATAAAACGCCTTCTTCGAGGCCAGCTGTTCGGTCCAGAGCGATGCGGGCACCGCTTCCGCCATCGGCGTTTCGTCGGAGTTCAGCATTTTCCAGGCGGTGGCGACCACCAGCAGGCCGCCGGCGACTTTCACCACCGGCAGCGACAGGCCGAAAAAAGCCAGCACATGGGTGCCGATGAACATGCCGCCCACCAGCAGCAGGAAGGAGTTGATGGCTACTCCGCGCGCCAGCGAGTTGCGGGTGGCGTCGGAAGCGGAGATGGTCAGCGCATGGAAAATCGGCGCGCCGCCGGGTGGGTTCATGATCGGCAACAGCGCTGCCAGCACAAACAGCACGGTCTTCAGGAAGCTCAGCAGGTGGAATTCCATGTGCACATGTCGCCAGTAGTCGTCGGTGGCCCGATTCTAGACCGGCGGCATGATGTCGGCAAGCAATCCCGCTAACGGCCCCTTACCAGCCGAAACGCTCACAGGCGCGGCGGTAAACCAGGCCGGACAGGGCGATGTCTTCCAGGCCGACGCCGATCGCCTTGTAGATCACCAGGTCGTCCGGCTGGCGCTGGTACGTGCTGCTGCCGTCCACAATCTGTCCCAGCTCCCACACCTGGTCCCAGGCGAAAGCGCCGGGTTGGCACAGCAGCAGGTCGCCGGCTTCCTGTTGCGCCTGCGGTTTCCATTCGACCACCAGCGCATTGGCGCGGGCGATCGCACGGTCGTCGAGTTCGCGCAGGTTGCCTTTGCTGGCGCCGACCGCAGCAACGAAGGCGCCGGCCTGCAGCAACTCGCCGGAAAACAGCGGTGTGGCCGAGCGGGTCACGGTAACCACCACGTCGCCAGCCTGGGCCGCTTCGTCGATGCTGACGGCGCGCGCCGGGATGCCGGTCTGTTGCGTGACCTGTTCTGCAAACTGCTGCTGGCCGCTGCGGCCGGCGATCAGGATTTCCTTGAACTTGCGCACCGCCAGCAACGCCGGCACATGCGAATGGGCCTGGACCCCGGTGCCGATCACCGCCAACGTGGCCACGTCCTGCCTGGCCAGGTGGTCGGCGGCGACTGCGGTGGCGGCGGCGGTGCGCAGCCCGGTCATGGTGTCGGATTCGATTGCCGCCAGCGGCCGTCCGTCTTCGGTGGAAAACAGCACTGTGACGAAATGGAATTTGCCGTTGATGGTGGTGTAGACCTTGTAACCGGCAATGCCTGCAGCCGGCAGCAGTGCGCCCATGCTGGACATCATGACCGGGCCGGCGCTGGTGCGCATCCTGGCCTGTTGCGCGCCCTGTCCGATGCCGGCGAACGCGTCCCGCATGGCAGCGATGGCGTCGCTGGTGTTGATCAGTTCGGCGACTTGCTGGTTAGTGATGAGTTTCATGGTTGTCCTTGGTTAGGTGCTGAATGCAAAAGGGGCGGCGTCGATAGTGGTGGTTCCGCCTGCGATCAGCTGCGCCAGCAGGCTGGCGCTGCCATGCGCCAGGGTCCAGCCGAGGCTGCCGTGGCCGACATTGAGGTACAGGTTCTTGACAGGCGAGGCGGAAATCAGCGGCACGCCGCTCGGGGTCGCCGGCCGGAACCCGCTCCACGGCGACAGGCCTGCGCTGTCGGACAGGTCGCCACAGCCAGGGAACAATTCATCCACGCCGCGTTTCAATTCATCGATGGCGGAGGCGGGTATGCTGCGATCCATGCCGACCAGTTCCACCCGTCCCGCAACCCGCAAGCGGTTTCCCAGCCGGGCGTAAACGATTTTCCGGGACAGGTCGGTGATCGATACCTGGGGCGCCGCGGCTTGCGTGGCGGCGTCGTTCAAGGGCACGGTGATGCTGTAGCCCTTGAGCGGGTAGAGCGGCAGCGAGAAGCCCGCATGGCGCGCAAAACCGGCGCTGGCGGCGCCCAGCGCCAGTACGAAAGCGTCGGCGGCGATCTGTTCCTGGCCGGCGTGCACCGCGGTCAGGGCGCCGTTGCGCATTTCCAGCTTATGGATGCGTTGCGAGTGGGCGAAGCGAAAATCCGGCTGTTGCGACATGGCCGCAACCAACTGCCGGCAGAACAGCGCGCAGTCGCCCGCTTCTTCGCTCGGCGTGTACACGCCGCCGGCCCAGTCGCGCTTGGCGTTGGCCAGCGCCGGTTCGATCTGCATGCAACGCTCGGCATCGATGATTTCCTGCTGGCAGCCATGCAGGGCCTGGAACTCGATTTGCCTGCGGGCGCCTTCCAGGCCTTTAGCGTCGCCGTACATCACCAGCTTGCCGGCACGGCGGTGCTGGAAGTCCAGCGGCTGCGCCTGCATCGCTTGCATTAGCTGCTGCAATTGTTCGCGGCTGAAGAATGCCAGCCGTAGCAGGTCGATGGTGGTTTGCCTGACGCGGCTGGTATTACAGGCCGCCAGGAACTTGAACAGCCAACGCCACTGGGCGGGATCCATTTTCGGCCGCAAGGTAAGCGGCGAAGCGGCGCTGAACAGGTATTCCGGCCAATGGGTCCAGACCGAAGGATCGGCCAGCGGTGCGACGTAGGAGAAGCTCAGCTGGGCGCCGTTGCCGAGGCTGGTCTGGCTGCCCGGCAGCGCCTCGGCGTCGACCAGCGTGACCTGATGGCCGGCTTCCAGCAGCCGGTAGGCGGAAGTGACGCCGATGACGCCGGCGCCCAGTACGCAGATGTGCATGTGTTCTGTCCTGTTGAGGATGTGATGTCGGCGGCTGCGATCTTGCAGCGCACAAAGCTACTATACGTACGCTCAAATATTCTGTCTCATGCCGTTTTGGCATCATTGGCCGAGCAAGATGACGCAAGTGCAATGAAATAGCATGGCTGCGCTCCCTCATTGCGGTAAAATGCCGCCTGAAGTAAGCCAGACAGCCGCTGGCCGGCGTTGCAATGCGCCGGCGGGAGGAAGGTCCGGACTCCATAGAGCAGGGTGACGGTTAACGGCCGTCCGCCGTGAGGCGAGGAATAGGGCCACAGAGACGAGCGTATTAAGTTACGGTGAAACGCGGTAACCTCCACCCGGAGCAATCTCAAATAGGCACGCGTTGATGTTGCTCGCGGAGCGTGCGGGTAGAGAGCTTGAGCGCTGGAGCAATCCAGCGCCTAGAGGAATGGTTGTCATAACGCGAGGGCGCAAGCCTGGGCGTCGTAACAGAATCCGGCCTATCGGCTTACTTCATTTTCTTCCGGCGGATGCCATATTGGCATCGCTATCTCTTGCATGATTTTTTGAATCCGGCGAATCCAGTTTCGAGGCAGTTGCGTATATGACTGTGCAGGCTCCGAAAACTGACTTTCTTTCAAAGGAATCATCATGCGCAAACTTACCTATGCTTTGACTTTATCCGCAACCCTGCTTGCCGCCGGCGCGGCCTATGCAGAAGATACCGTGATGGTCGGCGGACAAAGCATGTATCCCAGCAAGGACATCGTCGACAACGCGGTCAATTCGGCCGACCACACCACCCTGGTCGCCGCGGTAAAGGCCGCCGGCCTGGTGGATACGCTGAAAGGCAAGGGGCCGTTCACGGTCTTTGCTCCCACCAATGCCGCCTTCGCCAAGCTACCGGCCGGCACGGTGGAAACCCTGGTCAAGCCGGAAAACAAGGCAACCCTGACCAAAATCCTGACGTATCACGTGGTGCCAGGCCGCTACGGCTATGCCAAGCTGGAAAGCGCCATCAAGCAAGGCAATGGCAAGGCTGAGCTGGCGACCGCCAGCGGCGGCAAGCTGACCTTCATGCAAAATGGCCCGCACAACATTGCCGTCATGGATGAGGGCGGCCATAGCGCCAATATCAGTACTTATGACGTGAATCAGTCGAATGGCGTGATTAACGTGATCGATACTGTATTGATGCCTAAATAATCACAAGACAGGCTGGCGGTTGCAGGCGACGGCATTTTCCCCGTCGCTTTTTTTGGTCCAAAGGGATTGGGTGACGTTTACGTTAACGTCAATTATTGTTATTCTGCAGGGATAGAAATTGCCGGCAGCAGCAATCACCCATACCCATCCGCTTTGGAGGCAGACCACCATGGATTTCGAATTATCAGAGGAGCAACGCGCGTTCCAGCAGACCGCGCGTGATTTCGCCGCAGGAGAACTGGCGCCGCATGCCGCGAAATGGGATGCTGAAGCCATCTTCCCGACCGATGTCATCGCCAAGGCCGGCGAACTGGGTTTCTGTGGTTTGTACACGCCGGAAGAAGTGGGTGGCCTGGGTTTGTCGCGGCTGGACGCTACCATCGTGTTCGAAGAACTGGCGCGCGGCTGCACCTCGACCACGGCCTACCTGACGATCCACAACATGGTGAGCTGGATGATCGCCAACTGGGCTACGCCGGCAGTGAAAGATGCCTGGTGCGGCAAACTGGCGCTCGGCCAGAAGCTTGGTTCCTACTGCCTGACGGAACCCGGTTCGGGTTCCGATGCCGCCTCCCTCAAGACCAGCGCGGTGCTGACCGATGGTTATTACGTGATCAACGGTTCCAAGGCGTTCATTTCCGGCGCTGGTTCTACCGATGTGCTGGTGCTGATGGCGCGCACCGGCGCCGGCGGCGCGCATGGCGTTTCCGCCTTTGTCGTGCCGGCCGATGCGGCAGGCATCAGCTACGGCCGCAAGGAAGAAAAGATGGGCTGGAACAGCCAGCCGACACGCACTATCAGTTTCGACAATGTCCGGATTCCCGCCGACCACTTGCTGGGGCAAGAGGGCGAAGGCTTCCGCCTGGCGATGCGCGGCCTCGACGGCGGCCGCATCAATATCGCCACCTGCTCGGTCGGCACGGCGCAGGCGGCGCTGGATGCAGCGCACGCATACATGAGCGAACGGCGGCAGTTCAACCGGCCGCTGTCGGATTTCCAGGCGCTGCAGTTCAAGCTGGCCGACATGCAGACCGAACTGGTGGCAGCGCGCCAGATGGTGCGCCTGGCGGCTTGCAAGCTGGATGCCAAGGATCCGAATGCAACCACCTACTGCGCCATGGCGAAACGCTTTGCCACCGATATCGGCTTCCAGATCTGCAACGAAGCGCTGCAAATCCACGGCGGTTACGGGTACATCCGCGAGTATCCGCTGGAACGCCATTTCCGCGATGTGCGCGTGCACCAGATCCTGGAAGGCACCAATGAAATCATGCGCGTGATCATTGCCCGCCAATTGCTGGGCAACGCATCCAACGAGGACATCCGATGACTGACACGACCTATACCAACTTGCGGCTGGAAATCATCGGCCACACCGCCGTCGTCACGATGGCTAATCCGCCGGCCAATACCTGGACCGGCGCCGCCCTGCGCGACCTGACGCGCCTGGTCCAGGACCTGAACGCGGACAAGGATATCTACAGCCTGGTGCTCACCGGTGAAGGCGAAAAATTCTTTTGCGCCGGCGCCGACCTGAAACTGTTTGCCGATGGCGACAAGGTCATGGCGCGCGAAATGGCGCGCCGCTTTGGCGAGGCGTTCGAAACCCTGTCCGGCTTCCGCGGCGTCTCGATTGCCGCCATCAACGGCTACGCCATGGGCGGCGGCCTGGAGTGCGCGCTGGCCTGCGATTTGCGCATCGCCGAGGAGCATGCGCAGATGGCTTTGCCCGAAGCCGCAGTCGGCCTGCTGCCTTGCGCCGGCGGCACCCAGAACCTGCCATGGCTGGTGGGCGAAGGCTGGGCCAAGCGCATGATCTTGTGCGGCGAGCGGGTCACTGCCGACACGGCGTTGCGCATCGGCCTGGTCGAAGAAGTGGTCAAGAAAGGCGAGGTCAGGCAGCGCGCCCTGGCGCTGGCTGAACAGGTTGCCAAACAGAGTCCGTCCAGCATCAGCGCCTGCAAGAAACTGATCCAGGGTGCGCGCAGCAATCCGCTGGCGAACTTGCTGCCGGTGGAACGCGAATTGTTCCTAGACCTGTTTGATACTGAAAATCAAAAAGAGGGCGTGAACGCCTTCCTGCAAAAACGTCCGGCTGTGTGGAGCAATCAATGATGGCAGAAGTGAATATATCATCGGCCTCGACCCCGGCTTTGTTCGAAGAGCTGACGGCCGAAAATGGCAAGCGCATCGGTCTCGCCACGCTGAATGTGGAAAAGACGCTGAATGCGATATCGCTGGAGATGGTGGATCTGCTGGACCAGCAATTGCGCGCATGGGCCGCCGATCCGCAACTGGCGATGGTGGTGCTGCAGGCAGCCGGCGAAAAGGCTTTTTGCGCCGGCGGCGATTTGCAGGGTTTGTACCGCACCATGCTCGACCAGCATGCAACCCATAAGCAGGAAAATACGCAGGAAGATATCCGCAGCAACAGCTACGCCTGCGATTTTTTCGAACGCGAATACCGGCTTGATTACCTGATCCATACTTATCCCAAACCTATCCTGGCCTGGGGCCATGGCATCGTGATGGGCGGCGGCATCGGCCTGATGGCGGGCGCCAGCCATCGCGTGGTGACCGAGAAGTCGCGGCTGGCGATGCCGGAGATTACGATCGGCCTGTATCCCGATGTGGGAGGCACCTGGTTCCTGAACCGCATGCCGGGCCAGGCCGGTTTGTTCCTGGCCTTGAGCGGCGCTTCCATCGGCGCCGCCGACGCCATTTTTGCGCGGCTGGCCGACTATCAGGTCAGCCATGCGCAAAAGCAGGCGGTGCTGGCTGCTTTGCTGAGCCAACCCTGGGATGGCAGGCAAGACGATGTGTTGCTGGGCCAGGTTTTGCTGGATGCCCAGGATCAGGGCGCGGCAGCTTTTGCGGGCGCGCCGGTTCCGCTGCAACAGCATTTCGCATTGATCAACCGGCTGTGCAGTGCGCCTACCCTGGCGCAGGTGGTGGAGAATATCGTCACGCTGGCAACCGAAGACCAGTGGCTGCAAAGAGGCATCGCCACCCTGGTCGCCGGCAGCCCCGGCTCGGCCTGGCTGTCGCACGCCCTGCAGAAACGGGCGCGGCACATGTCGCTGGCGGAAATTTTCCGCCTCGAATATGTGGTTTCGCTGCATTGCGCCGCCCGCACCGATTTTGCCGAAGGCATCCGGGCCCTGATCATCGATAAGGACCGCCAGCCGAAATGGCAGCCAGCAACCTTGGCCGCAGTGACGAACGACTGGGGCGACGGTTTTTTCGCCAATCCATGGTCGGAGAAAACTCATCCGTTGGCGGATTTGATTTAACCGCTATGCGCTTATAGACCTTCGATAAATCGGCTGTATCCTGTCCGTTTGTTTTCCTGCCGGAGGCACATATGCAGCGACGCAACATCCTATGGACCATGTTTTCATCAATCGGCGCGGCAGCTGTCCTTGCCGGGACCGCGTCGCGCACCAGTGCGGCCAATGCTGCAGGCGTGGATAAAGCCAAGGTCGCCTATCACCTGAGTGAACTTGATAAAGCTGGTTTCGTACTCGGCAATATCCAGAATCATTTCGACGGCATGGGCGGGCCGGACCGGGTCAAAATCAACCTGGTCATACATGGCGCAGCGCTCAAGGCGTTTCACTCAGCGCAGGCAGGCCCGGAATTGAGCGCGCACGTGGCCGAGCTGGCAAAAATGGGACTTGGGCTGAGTGCCTGCATCAATACGATGAAGGCACAGAACGTAACGCTGAAAGATTTGCTGCCGGGTTTTGCCGTTGCCGATAAAGGCGCGGTTGTACTGCTCGCCGACCTGCAGTCGCAGGGGTACGCTTATTTGAGGCCATGACGGGACTGAAAGCAACTGGCCGCGTCGCGCTGGATCGGGAGTAATAAATCGACTCTGACCCTAATTAATTCCGGGCCTTCTCGGGGGAGGTCGGGATGCGGCGTGGGTTGTCAATATGGCGTGTGCCTGCTGACCTCGGTTCTCGTCGGTATAATAAATTTCTTATATGAAACATATCGATAGACCGATAATTGTGCGGTTTGTCATGGAGGAAAGCGGCTTCGTGCGAGGGTAAAAGCCCGGTTTTCAGGGCATGCGGGCAGCGGGTATAAGGATTTGATTCTCCTTGATAACATCTTCGGTTACCCCTTATACTTCGAAGGTTTTAGCTTGTGCGTACAGGCGACTTGCTCGGTGTCGATACTGCATCATGATTAAGCGAGAATGGGACTTGAGGCGTAACTGCGCAATCGCGCCGCGCCAACTTGGTTTTTTCTATGCAATCCTGTGTGCCACGTCGTTTGCCGTGGCAATCGGCTTTACCTTGCACGGCGCCTGGTTTGTCCTGGTGTTTGCGGTCCTGGAGATGTCGGCGGTTGCTGTCGCGTTCCTGGTCTATGCATGGCACGCCACGGACCGCGAGCACATAGCTATGCTGGATGATTACCTGCTTGTGGAATTGATACAGGCACAGGAAGTTCGACGATTCAAGCTGGATTTACATGCGATCCGGATTGCGGTGCAAGAGACAAACAAGGGCCTGATAGACATAGAGGCGCTTGGCACCAGGGTCGAAGTAGGGCGGTTTTTGACGAAATGGAAGCGGCGCGAGTTTGTTCTGGAGCTGCGGCAGGAGCTACAGCGGGCAAGTGTCTAGCGCCTAGTGTTAAATATCATAATTATAATTTTGGGCTTTTGAGGAAATCATGGAATATGCGAAGCGCCTTATATCGTTGATGCTCGGTGCCTCGCTCTTGTCGGCAGCTATGCCGTCATGGGCGGTGGTCGATAGTCCGGGTGGTCCAGCGGTGTTGCAGATGAACTTTCAACCACCGGTAACGCAAATTGCCCAGCAAATCTATGACCTGCATCACTTGATGCTGATCATTTGCCTGGTGATCTTCCTGGCAGTCTTCGGGGTGATGTTCTACTCCATCCTCAAGCATCGCAAATCGCTCGGCCACAAATCGGCCAGCTTCCACGAAAGCACCGGCGTCGAAATCGCCTGGACCGTGGTGCCTTTCCTGATCGTCATCGGCATGGCCCTGCCTGCCACCAAGACCGTGGTGGCGATGAAGGATACCTCCAACGCCGACATCACGATCAAGGTCACCGGCATGCAATGGAAATGGGGTTATGACTACCTCAACGGCGAAGGTTCCGGCATTTCCTTCCTGTCCAACCTGTCGACGCCGCACGAGCAAGTGGTGGATTCGACCAAGGTCAAGAACGACAACTACCTGATCGAAGTCGACAATCCGATGGTGGTCCCGGTCAACAAGAAGGTCCGCATCATCACCACCGCCAACGACGTCATCCACTCCTGGGGCATCCCGGCATTCGGCGTCAAGCAGGATGCGATTCCAGGTTTCGTGCGCGACACCTGGTTCAAGGCTGAAACGGTTGGCACCTACCGCGGGCAGTGCGTTGAACTGTGCGGCAAGGACCACGCCTTCATGCCTATCGTGGTCAACGTCCTGAGCGAAGCAGATTACAAGGCCTGGGTCGACGGCAAGAAAAAGGAAATGGCTGCCCAGGCAGACGATCCGACCAAGACCTGGACTATCGACGAGCTGAAGCAGCGCGGCGAAAAAGTCTACACGGCCAATTGCGCGGTCTGCCACCAGGCTACCGGCAAGGGCGTGCCTGGCGCGTTCCCGGCGCTGGATGGCGACCCGGTGGTCAACGGTCCGCGTGCTGAACAGATCAACGTCGTGCTGAACGGCAAAGTCACCGGCACCATGCAGATGCCAGCCTGGAAAGCCGTGTTGTCGGATACCGAAATTGCTGCGGTGATTACCTACACCCGCAACAACTGGTCCAACAAGGCCCAGGAAAATATTGTCCAACCAGCTGAAGTGCTGGCTGCGCGTAAGTAAATTAGGAGATTGAGATGAGCACTACCGCAGTCGATCACGCACACGATCATTCTCACGACGACCACGCGCACCACGACCATCCGCACGGCTGGCGGCGCTGGCTGTTCGCCACCAACCACAAGGACATCGGCACCCTGTACCTGTGGTTCTCGTTCACCATGCTGCTGTCCGGCGGCGTACTGGCGCTGCTTATCCGCGCCGAACTGTTCCAGCCCGGCCTGCAGTTCTTCAAGCCTGAATTCTTCAACCAGCTGACCACCATGCACGGCCTGGTCATGGTGTTCGGCGCGATCATGCCGGCCTTCGTCGGTTTCGCCAACTGGATGATCCCGCTGCAGATCGGCGCATCCGACATGGCTTTTGCGCGGATGAACAATTTCTCGTTCTGGCTGATGCCTCCTGCAGCCTTGCTGCTGGCGACTTCGTTCCTGGTGCCGGGCGGCGCAACCGCTGCCGGCTGGACCCTGTACGCACCGCTGTCGACCCAGATGGGCCCTGGCATGGACATGGCGATTTTCGCCATCCACATCATGGGCGCGTCGTCGATCATGGGTTCGATCAACATCATCACCACCATCCTCAACATGCGCGCGCCTGGCATGACGCTGATGAAGATGCCGATGTTCTGCTGGACCTGGCTGATCACCGCCTACCTGCTGATCGCCGTGATGCCAGTGCTGGCCGGCGCCATCACCATGACCCTGACCGACCGTCATTTCGGCACCTCCTTCTTTAACGCTGCCGGCGGCGGCGATCCGGTCATGTACCAGCACATCTTCTGGTTCTTCGGCCACCCCGAGGTCTACATCATGATCTTGCCGGCGTTCGGCATCGTCTCGCAGATCATCCCGGCTTTCGCTCGCAAGCAGTTGTTCGGTTATGCCTCGATGGTGTATGCAACGGCGTCGATCGCGATCCTGTCGTTCATCGTCTGGGCCCACCACATGTTCACCACCGGCATGCCGGTGACTGCGCAGCTGTTCTTCATGTACGCCACCATGCTGATCGCGGTGCCTACCGGCGTCAAGATCTTCAACTGGATCGCTACCATGTGGCGCGGTTCGATGACGTTCGAAACACCGATGCTGTTCGCGCTCGGTTTCATCTTCGTGTTCACCATGGGCGGTTTCACCGGCCTGATCCTGGCGGTGACGCCGATCGATATCCAGATGCAGGATACCTACTATGTGGTGGCGCATTTCCACTACGTGCTGGTGGCAGGTTCCCTGTTCGGGCTGTTCGCCGGTTACTACTACTGGAGTCCGAAGTGGACCGGTTTCATGTACAGCGAAAGACGCGGTCAGATCCATTTCTGGAATTCCCTGTTCTGGTTCAACGTCACGTTCTTCCCGATGCACTTCCTCGGCTTGGCCGGCATGCCGCGCCGCTACGCTGATTATCCGGCGCAGTTCACCGATTTCAACATGCTGGCTTCGATCGGCGCCCTGGGTTTCGGCCTGAGCCAGGTCTACTTCCTGTTCTTCGTGATCATTCCATCGATCAAGGGCGGCAAGAAAGCAGCCGACAAGCCATGGGATGGCGCCGAAGGACTGGAATGGACCGTGCCTAGCCCAGCGCCTTTCCATACTTTCGAAACGCCACCGACTTTTAAATAACGGCAGCGGCGGGTCGCAGCAAGCCCGCCGGCGCTGTATGACTGAGCAAAATGAGCAATCAAAAAAAGCCGAATAACCTGCGTACCGGATTACTGGTAGGCCTGCTTGCCTTGAGTTTCTTCATCGCGATCTTCGTCAAGATGCTGTGGTTCAAGTAAATGGCCGATCCTGCAGATAGCCATGCAAACCAGGGCGAGACCGAATCACGGAAGCTGAACAAGCAAATGCTCGGCAAGCTGCTGGTGATTGCGGTATTGATGTTCGGTTTCGGTTATGGCCTGGTGCCGGTATATAAAAAGATCTGCGAGGTCACCGGCGTCAATTTCCTGACGCCGAAAGACGCCACGGTGGAAGCGCCGGCCAATACCCAGGTCGACAAGAGCCGCACGATTACCGTTGAATTCGACGGCAATTCGCAAGGCCCCTGGCGTTTCAGGCCGACGGTCAGCAGCTTGCAGGTGCATCCCGGCGAAATGACGCAGGTGGTGTATGAAGTGGTGAACAAGCAGTCGCGCAAGATGGATGCCCAGGCGATTCCGAGTTATGCGCCGCAGCAGGCGGCGGCTTTCTTCAAGAAGGTCGAATGTTTCTGTTTTACCCAGCAGACCCTGGGCCCGAACCAGGCCAAGGAAATGCCGGTGGTGTTTTACATAGATCCTGCTATACCTAAAGATGTAAAGCTGATCACGTTGTCCTACACGTTTTTTGAAATTGCAGGGCAGCCGGACAAGGCAGGCTGATTTGGGCTGATTTGGGCCGGTTCAGCAGCAGGGTTAGCCGGATAACGAGAGGTATCAAATGTCGGACCTGGAGCAAGCAAGCCGTCGTAAAGCCTCATTTGGCGCCACCATGAAAGCGGTATTCTGGTCGTTCTTCGGCGTGCGCAAGAGAAAAGATTATGAAAACGATGCCGCCAGCCTGAATCCGGTGCATGTAGTGATAGCCGGCATACTCGGCGCCCTGATTTTCATTGCGATCCTGATCACCATCGTGAAGCTGGTTGTCGCTAAATAAACGCAGTGCCGTAATACCGCGGTGCAGTAATAATTGTACTGACTGACAGAAACTAATTAAATTTGTATCGGGAGATGGAAATGAGTTCTCAACAAGGTAGTGCGCCATACTATTTCGTCCCTGGACCATCCAGGTGGCCGGTGCTGGGCGGCGTCGCGCTGCTGGCGACGATGGCAGGCGCCGCGGCATGGGTCAACAGCGTCGTGTGGGGTCCTGAACTGTGCGCTATCGGCATCTTGTCGTTCCTGGTGGTGCTCTACAAGTGGTTCGGCGATTCCATCCGCGAATCCGAAGGCGGCATGTACAGCGCACGCATCGATACCTCGTACCGCTGGAGCATGAGCTGGTTCATCTTCTCCGAAGTGATGTTTTTCGCGGCGTTTTTCGGCGCCCTGTTCTACGCACGCAGCATTGCCATGCCGTGGCTGGGCGATCTGGACAACAAGCTGCTGTGGCCAGACTTTGCCGCGCACTGGGGCAATGCAGGCCCGGCCGGCACCATCGAATCCTTCAGCACCATGGGACCATTCCCGATCCCGACCATCAACACCGCCTTGCTGCTCGCTTCCGGCGTCACCCTGACCATTTCCCACCACGCGCTGCGCGCCGGCCACCGCGGCAAGACCGCATTCTGGCTGTTTGTCACGATCGCGCTGGGCGCAACCTTCATGGGCTTCCAGGCTGCCGAGTACATCGAAGCGTACAGCGACTTCAACCTGAAGCTGACTTCCGGCGTCTACGGTTCAACCTTCTTCCTGCTGACCGGCTTCCACGGTTTCCACGTCACCATCGGCGCCATCATGCTGTCGGTCGTGCTGTTCCGTGTGCTCAAAGGGCATTTCACCCCGGAACACCATTTTGCATTCGAAGGCGCGGCCTGGTACTGGCACTTTGTGGACGTCGTCTGGCTCGGCCTGTACGTCGTGGTGTACTGGCTGTAACGGTAAAATCGGATCAGGCGCCTGAAACAGGCGCATAAAAGAAAGGCCACACTTCGGTGCGGCCTTTTTTACTGTGGATTCTTGCAGCGGTGTGTTTAGTGCAGCCCGGTCGGCTGGATATAACCGAGCTTGTACAGGACCAGCAGCAGGATGAACAGGGCGACCGAAAAACCGACGCGCATGGTCAGGGCCTGCACCGTGCGGTTGCTTTTACCTTTGTCGCGCATCAGGAACACTAGCGCCGAGGCAAGGCTGCCGATAATCAGGATGAAGGCGATGGCGACGACGATTTTCATAGGTAGGCCGGGGAAACACGAGGAAACATTGATTAAGGCGCTATTGTAATGCCAATCGGATTCCGGTTTAGATTCAGATTTCGGCTGATTCCCTTCGTGGTGACCGTATTGCTGGTGGTGCTAGGCATCGCGTTGGCACAATGGCAAACCCGGCGTGGCGACCAGAAGCAGGCGATTGAAAGCAGGTTGCTGCAGCGTGAAGCCGACGCCACCGTCGAGCTTGGCGCTGCCGTGCAGGACGTCGACCAGCTCGAGTTCCGGCGCATGGCGCTGCGCGGTGAATTTATTGCCGGCTGGCCGGTCTATCTCGACAACCGTCCCTTGAACGGCGTGGCGGGTTTTTATGTGCTGATGCCGTTCAAGCTGGCGGCGTCGGACACGGGGGCGGCTAACTACATCTTGGTGGCGCGCGGCTGGCTGCCGCGCGATCCGGCCGATCGCAGCAAGCTGCCGTCCTATCCGACGCCAGCCGGCACGATCGAGATAGAAGGGCTGGTCAGGCGCGATTTCGGCCATGTCCTGCAGCTGGGCAATGCCGGTCCCTTGCGGCCTCAGGCGATTGTGCAGAACCTGGCGATCAGCGAATTTGCCGCAGCCAGCAAATTCAAGCTGCAGCCGTTCGTGATCGAGCAGACCAGCAACACCGAAGACCATTTGCTGCGCGACTGGCCCCGGCCCTCGCTCGGTATCGAAAAGCACCGCGGCTACGCGTTCCAGTGGTATGCGCTGGCCGTGATGGCCTTGATTTTTTTTGTTGTGACAGGATTTAGACGTGGACCAGAAAACACTGACAAACCAGCCCAGCCCGGCTGAGGACAAACTGCGCTGGCGCGGCCGCTGGAAACTGTTCGTGGTGATTGCGATATGCGCAGCGCCCATGATTGCTTCCTATCTCACCTACTACGTGATCAAGCCGCAAAGCCGCAATAACTACGGCGAGCTGCTCGATCCGCGCGACTATCCCGTGCCTGAGCTGGGCAGCACCGCGCTCGACGGCAAGCCGCTCACGCTCGACGCCTACCAAGGCAAATGGCTAATGCTGCAGGCCGATGGCGGCGATTGCCAGAAGGCTTGCCAGGACAAGCTGTTCGAAATGCGCCAGCTGCGCCTGATGCAGGGCAAGGAAATGGAAAGGATCGAACGAGTCTGGCTGATCACCGACGACCAGCCTTTGCCGACCATGGTGATGCGCGAATACGACGGCACCAGGCTGTTGCGAGTCAAACCGGACCTGCTGAAAGCCTGGCTGCCGACCGAAGCCGGCACCAGCGCCGCCGACCATATCTACCTGATCGATCCGCGCGGCCACCTGATGATGCGTTTTCCCAAGGACGCAGATCCGAGCAAGGTGAAAAAAGATCTGTCCAAGCTGCTGCGGGCGTCGGCGATAGGATGAGTGTGCGATGACAACGCCAATGTTAATCCAGCTCGGCAGCATGGGACTGCTGGTGGCCTTGCTGGCGTTCTGCGTGGTCTGGGTTTCCAGCGATACCAATAAATACCGCAAGCTGGTGTGGGTGACGCTGTTCCTGACCTTTGACCTGATCATGTTCGGCGCCTTCACTCGGCTCACCGATTCCGGCCTCGGCTGTCCCGACTGGCCCGGCTGCTACGGCCACTCCAATCCGCTGCAGGCGCACGAACATATCAGCGCCGCCCAGGAAGCCATGCCGACCGGTCCGGTGACGGTGATGAAAGCCTGGATCGAAATGACCCACCGCTATTTCGCGATGGGGGTCGGCGTGCTGATCATCGCCTTGATGGCGATCGCCTGGATGCGCTGGTTCAAGGCGCGCAAATCGACTGTGCAGCAGGACAGCAAGTTTTCACCGTGGTTTCCGACCTGGCTGTTCCTGTTCGTCTGCCTGCAGGGCGCTTTCGGCGCCTGGACCGTCACGCAAAAACTGCAGCCCGTGATCGTCACCACCCATCTGCTGCTCGGCCTGACCTTGCTGGCGATGCTGACCTGGCTGGGCGCGCGCCAAAGCGGCCACGCGCCGGTGGCGGCCAGCGCCGCCGGACTGGTCAAGCCGGCCCTGGCCGGCCTGCTGCTGCTGGTCCTGCAGATTGCCTTGGGCGGCTGGGTCAGCACCAATTATGCTGCCCTGGCGTGCACCGATTTTCCTACCTGCCATGGCGCACTGCTGCCGCAGATGGATTTTGCCAACGGCTTCACCCTGTGGCGCCACCTGGGCATGACCGCCGACGGCGAATTCCTGTCGTTCCAGGCCCTGACGGCAATCCATTGGACCCACCGCAGCTTCGCTTTCGTGGTGATCGCCTTCGTCGTCTGGCTGGCTTGCAAAGCCTTGCGCACCGAGGGCCTGCAAAAAACCGGCCGCTGGCTGCTGATCGTTGTCGGCTTGCAATTGCTTACCGGCTTGTCTACCATTTTCCTGAACTGGCCGCTGGCCATCGCCGTGGCGCACAACGGTGGTGCGGCGCTGCTGCTGCTGTTGCTGGTCATGTTAAACTATAAGACTAGACTAGCTCCTGGCGTATCTCCGGTTTTTGAGGCGCCAAGCCATCCAGTAATTGCTGACCGCCTCAACCCGCATCCATGACCGCTTTGACCGTACCACCTAATCGAATTGCCCAGTACTGGGCGCTGACCAAGCCGCGCGTTACGCAGCTGGCGGTGTTTTGCGCGGTGATCGGCATGTTCCTGGCCACTCCGGGCTTGCCGGACTGGCAACGTCTGATCGCCGCTACCATCGGCATCTGGCTGCTGGCCGGCGCCGCTTTTGCCATCAATTGCCTGGTCGAGCGTGAAATCGACTCGCGCATGGCGCGTACCGCCCGCCGGCCCATGGCGCGCGGCGAAATCACCGTGCCCCAGACCCTGGTGTTTTCCGGCGTCATCGGCGGACTCGGCATGTGGGTGCTGTACAACTTCGTCAATCCGCTCACCATGTGGCTGACCTTCGCCACCTTCCTCGGCTACGCCATCATCTACACCATCATCCTGAAACCGGCGACGCCGCAGAATATCGTCATCGGCGGCCTGGCCGGCGCCATGCCGCCGGCGCTGGGCTGGGCCGCGATCGCCAACGACGTGCCGATGCAAGCCTGGATCCTGGTGCTGATCATCTTCGTCTGGACCCCGCCGCATTTCTGGGCGCTGGCCATGTACCGGCGCGACGACTACGCCAAATCCGGTTTGCCGATGCTGCCGATCACGCACGGCATGAAATTTACCCAGTTCCAGATCTGGCTGTACACGATCGCCCTGGTGGCGACCACCATGCTGCCGTTCGCGGTCGGCATGAGCGGCCTGATCTACCTGGCCAGCGCGGCTGTGCTGGGCTTGATCTTCCTCTGGTACGCATGGCAGATCTACCAGCACTATACCGACCTGATCGCACGCAAGACCTTCGCCTATTCGATCGTCTACCTGTCGCTGCTGTTCGCCGCCTTGCTGGTCGATCACTACCTCAAATTCTGAAAGCAAACATGAAGCGTGTTATTCCTGTCGTTGTGGCCGGCTTGCTGGCGGTTTTGTCTTTAAGCGCTTGCGGCGATAAGTCGAGTAACGGCGCGGCAGGCGGCAGCCAGGAAATGACGCTGTCGCCGGCCAACAGCGCTTTCATCAACACCGACGTCACCGGCCTCGGCTACGCCCGCGATTTCGCCCTGACCGACCATACCGGCAAGCCGCGCACGCTGGCTGACTACAAGGGCAAGGCGGTAGTCGTGTTTTTCGGCTACACCCAGTGCCCTGACGTCTGCCCGACCACCATGGTGGAGATGGCGAATGTGATGAAGGAACTGGGGCCGCAGGCAAGCAAAGTACAGGTGCTGTTTGTTACCGTGGATCCGGAGCGCGATACGCAGGAGCTGTTGTCGAAGTATGTGCCGGCGTTCGATCCGAGTTTTGTCGGCCTGTACGGCGACCAGGCGGCGACCGACAAGGTGGCCAAGGAATTCCGCGTGTTCTACCAGAAAGTACCCGGCAAGACCCCGGGCAGCTATACCATGGACCATACCGCAGGCAGCTATGTATTCGATCCGGAAGGCCACATCCGCCTGTTCGTACGCCACGGCCAGGGGCCTGATCCGATTGCCCATGATTTGAAATTGCTGCTGAAATAATCGATGTAGACAGGCAATAAAAAAGGCAGCCGCTGGCTGCCTTTTTCTATTTGCGATCGGTTCCTCAGGCAAACGCGGCCAGCGAACCCTTCATCTTCTTCAGCGCAACTGCCTCGATCTGGCGTATCCGTTCGGCCGATACGCCGAATTCATCAGCCAGCTCATGCAAGGTGGCGCCGGAGCCGTCGTCGTTGGCCAGCCAGCGGGCTTCGACGATACGGCGCGAACGGTCGTCCAGCTTGCTCAGGGCCGATTCCAGGCCTTCCGACTGCATGCGGTCGTAGCGTTGCGCTTCCAGCACTTTGCTTGGCTCTTGCGCTTCGGTCGACAGGTAGGCGATCGGTGCAAACTTGTCGTCATCGTCGTCGGTCGGCGCTTCCAGCGCGATGTCGCGACCGGTCAGGCGCGTTTCCATCTCGATCACTTCTTCGCGCTTGACGTTGAGGGTCTTGGCCAGCGCATCGACCTGGGCCGGCGTCATGGCGTCCAGGCCTTCCTTATGGCTGCGCAGGTTGAAAAACAGCTTGCGCTGCGCCTTGGTGGTGGCTACTTTCACCAGGCGCCAGTTTTTCAGGATGTATTCATGCATTTCGGCCTTGATCCAGTGCATGGCGTACGACACCAGCCGTACACCCTGGTCCGGGTCGAAGCGCTTGACTGCCTTCATCAGGCCGATATTGCCTTCCTGGATCAGGTCGGCATGCGGCAAGCCGTAGCCGAGGTAGCCGCGGGCGATCGACACCACCAGGCGCAAATGCGACAGCACCAGCTTCTGGGCGGCGCCGAGGTCGTTTTTGTCGCGTAATTGTTGCGCCAAAGAAATTTCTTCATCATGTGTCAACATCGGCAGGCGATTCACTGCCGAAATATACGCGTCAATATTCCCCAGCGTACCGGAAAAGCCGAGCGCCAGGGCGCTGGTGTCGGTGGGCATTAAAGCAGTGTTGACGGATGGATTCTTCATTCTTTCTCCTTGCTGTCCGGCCAGCTGAAGCTGCCGGTAGATCAACGATCAGACGTTTGACTTGATTATATTAGCACTCTCTATTGTTGAGTGCTAATAGGATTTGTTAAAGAGTGTATATAGACGGTTGCTATCGATCTTATTCTTTTGATTGTTCGAAGCAGATAATTAGAGAGGCAAACCGAAGGAAAGTTGCGTCCATATTAAAGCAAATGCTGCATAGCCGCACGGCAGCTCGGAAAAGGGCCGTCAGACTGCCAGATCGGCCGTCATCTCAAGGAAATCGTCATATGGCGGGAGTAGCAGGAAAGCGCGCAGCTGCGCCAGGTGAGTGCTGTCGGCGATGCTGATATACAAGCGCGCCGGCGGTTTGCGCAGCAGGCGGTTCAGGGTGACGCGCAGGGTCAGGTTGCCGATGCAGCAAAGACAGCCGGGCGCAATCCTTTTGATATCGAGATCATGCTCGAGTCCAGGCGGCAGCTTCGCCGCTTTGCCGTCAGGCAGGCCTTCCAGTATGAGTGCGGTGCCGAGATGGACGCCGCTCCGTGCCAAGTCCTGCTCCAGAGCGGAGTAGATGGCGGTTTCGCGCATGCCGGCCGAGCCACCGCTGACCAGTGCGGTGAGGGTCATCCGCCTTTTTTGGACAACTTCCCAGGGTCAACCCCGAGCTGTTTCAGTTTGCGGTACAGGTGGGTGCGTTCCAGTCCGGTTTTTTCCGCCACCCGGGTCATGCTGCCGCTTTCGCGGATCAGGTGATATTCAAAGTAGGCGCGTTCGAAAGCATCGCGCGCCTCGCGCAGGGGCAGGCCGAACGAAGACGAGAACAGGCTCTCGGAGGCGACCGCCACCGATGGCAGCGCCGCGATATGGGCCGCTTCCGACGATGCCGGATTGTTAAAGACGCCGGCGGTCACCACCGTATCGTTCGATTCGCCGGAAGCCGCGGCCGGCTGCGGATACAGGGTCGGTGCGCGGGCGGTCTTGGGACCTTGCGACAAGCCTTGCTGGACCGCTTTCAACAGCTTTTGCAGGGCAATCGGTTTTTCCAGGAAATTCAGGGCGCCGATGCGGGTCGCTTCTACCGCGGTGTCGATAGTGGCGTGGCCGGACATCATGATGACGGGCATGGTCAGCAAGCCATCGCGCTGCCATTCCTTCAATAGGGTGACGCCGTCGGTATCCGGCATCCAGATATCGAGCAGCACCAGATCGGGCACGCCGCCGTGACGAAATTCGCGAGCCTGTTGTGCATTTTCCGCGGCGGTTACTACATGCCCCTCGTCACCTAAAATTTCCGAGAGCAATTCCCGAATTCCCATTTCGTCGTCAACGACTAGGATGTTAGCCATGCGGTAGCCTTCCCATTTCCTGTTGCATCAAATCCCACTGTATGGACTGTTCGGACAGTCCAGTTAAGTTATCAATGTCTATTTATTTTATTTTCGCGTCCGGATACGTATGCTATATCAGCAAATCGTCAATTTGCAGCTGTTCTCGATCAAATTATGGCCGAATCGGCATTCGTGGCTAACTTTAACAGCAAAATCAGGATTTTTGCGCCCTTTGTGTCGCTTCGGTTCTGCAGATCGATGCGGCCGCCATGTTCGTCGATGATTTTTTTCACCATCGGCAAACCCAGGCCGGTGCCGCGCGGCTTCGAGGTGACGTAGGGTTCGAAGGCCCGGGCCAGTATCTTGGGCGAGAATCCCGAACCATTGTCGGTGATCGACAGCCGCACTGCGGTGCGCGACAAGCCGTCCGAACTTTGATAGCTGACGCGCTCGGTCACCAGGTCGATGCGCGGCGGCGTCGCATCGTCGGCGCGCTCGAGCACGGCATCCTGGGCGTTTTGCAAAAGATTATGGATTACCTGCCGCAGCTGGGTGGCGTCGCCCATGATCAGCGGCAGGTCCGGCGCCAGCGATGCATGGATCATGTCGCGTTCGTCGCCGGCCAGGTAGAGGTGCAGGATTTCCGCCACCAGCACGTTCAGGTCGAGCTCGCCCAACACCGCCGGCGGCGTCTTGGCGTAGTCGCGGAAATCGTCCACCATGCGCTTCATGGCGGCCACCTGGTTAACAATGGTGTCGGTGCTTTTCTTCAGGATCGCCGCGTCCTGCGTCATCAGCTTGTCTTCCAGCTTCATCTGCAGGCGCTCGGCCGAGAGCTGGATCGGCGTCAGCGGATTCTTGATTTCATGCGCCAGGCGGCGCGCCACTTCACCCCAGGCGATCGAACGCTGGCCGGAGATGACGTCGGAGATATCGTCGAACACCACCACGTAGCCGGTGCGGTTTTCCACCGGCAGGCGCGAGCCGCGCGCCAGCAGGATGATGTCATCGCTGTCGCTGTTCTCGCCGCTGTCGACCCGGCGCGGGATCTCGATCTGCTGCTGCCAATGCAGCAGTTCGGCGCCGATCTTGCCGGTGGCGAACTGCGCGTTCTGTTCCGAGAAGGCGTTGATGATGACTTCGGCGAAGTGGGCCAGGCCGTCGATGATGGTCAGCGGCTGGCCGATGTGCGGCGAAAAATCGTATTGCAGGATGCGCGCTACCGACTGGTTGCTGGTGACCAGGCGGAAATCGCCATCCAGCACCATCACGCCGGCCGACATGTTGGCCAGCACCGATTCCAGGTAGGCCTTGGCGTTTTCCAGCTCGCTGCGGTTTTTTTCCACGGCGGCGCGGGCGTCGTACAACTGGCGTGTCATCAGGTTGAAGGATTGGGTCAGGACGCCCAGTTCGTCGGAGGTGGCGACAATCGGCCGCGGCGACAGGTTGCCTTCGGCCACGGCCTTGGTGCCTTCGGCCAGCAGCAGCAAGGGCTTGGCCAGGTCGGTGGCGATCAGGAAACCGCTGACGATGGCGCCGAACACAGCTAGCAGCAAGGTCAGCGTCAGGGTTCCCGTATACATTTTGCGCAAGCCGGTACGGCTGACGGAAAGCTCTTGATATTCGGCCGAGGCTGCAGCGACGAGGCCGATATTGGAGGCCAGGTAGGCTGGCACCGGCTGTATCATTTGCAGGAAATGCGTTTCGTTTTGCAAGGACGAACTTCTCAGCGGCGCCGGAATGGCGACGATCACGTGCTGGCGCAGGTTGGCGGTGTCGCTGCTGTTCAGCGGTTTGCCGCTGCTGCCGGGAGCGTCAAGGTCACTGTCTATCTCGGCATAACCGCGCGGCAGGCGCGCCCGCTGCAACATCGAGGCCGTCGGCAAGCTGGGCACCAGGGTTCCCAGGTGGCCGCCGACGGAAGCGATCACCTGGCCGTTGGCGGTGACGATCGATGCCTCCAGGTTCTGGTCGCTGAGCCGGCCCAGTTGGGTTGCCTGCGCCGAGTTGGACAGTTCCGACCATTCGGCTGCCAGTGTGCGCGCCCTGGCGCTGAGGTCGCTGAGCGAGGCGTCCAGGGCGGCATGGCTGAGGTTGACGCCGGCCTGCAACGCGGTCTCGACGTGTATGTTGAACCAGGATTCAATCGAACGCGACGCGAACTGCACCGACACCAGGTAAATCACGGCGCCCGGCAAAATGCCGACCAGCGCGAACATGAGCACCAGTTTGGCGGTCAGCCGGGAGCCGAACTTGCGGCGCTTGTAGCGTTTGTACAGGCGCACCAGCAGCAGGCAGACCAGGAAGAACAGTGCCACCGCCATCAGCACGTTCAAGCCGAACAGCCAAGTGTAGTGCTTGTCGAAAAAATCAGAATTGGCGGATGCCGAAGACAACAGGAACAGCAGGATGCAGACAATGGCGCCGCCTACCACCAGCAGATAGCGTAATGCGCGCGACACGGCTATTCTGCCTTGTAGTTGAAACTCTTCCAGTCGGAAGAAAAGCGCCAGTCGCTATTGTTGAGGGCGTTGACCTGGAACGGCTTGGACAGCAGCCCGAGGTCGAGGCCCATGCGCACCGCGACCCGGTACACTTCGCCCTGCTTGAGCGCGCTCTTGTCGGCGATCAGCCAGCGGCTGGGGCGGCGGATCAGGGACAGGGCGTCGTCCAGGGTATTGAAGCTCTGCTGCAGGCTGCCATTGATGGCAACGTTATAGCGCCGCGTGATGACGTTGTATTGCAGGCGGATGGTCTGGGTGGCGGTAATCGCCTTTTCATCGAACCAGTACCAGCGCGGCCGCGTCAGTTCGACGTCGGTGGTGAAATACAGGGTGACGCCGCGGTTGACCACGTCTTCCAGGCCGCGGTTGAGATCGAAGGAAAACGTCGCCGACAGGCGGTAGCCGTCGTCGCTCGCTTCGATATGGGCCTGACTCAATTCAACGCCATCCGATGCAAAGGACGGCGGGCTAAAAGACAGAGCCAGCAGCAAGGCCAGCAGCCAGTATTTTATGAATTGAGGCAATGGTCGCGTCACTGGTTTCAGGTATGGTAAAAAGTTATCGCAAAAGGGTGTTGGAACTATGGGGCGTCAGCACTTCTGGAACAACGCGTAAAACAGGCCATCATGATCGTGTTCGGCATCGGCGGTCGGCAGCAGCTGCCCTGGCGCCGGCAGCCTGCGCGCATTGTTGCGCGCGGCAAAGGCTGCTGCCTGGGCTTCCGATTCCTGTGGCCATACGGAACATGTTACGAGTAACAATTTACCATCCGGGCGTAGCATCTGCCACAGATTGTCCAGAATCTTTGCCGAAAGTGTTGCAAGTTGCTCGGTATCGGTCTTGCGTCGCAACCAGCGTATGTCGGGGTGGCGGCGCACGATGCCGGAGGCGGTACAGGGCACGTCGGCCAGGATGCGGTCGAACAGCTGGCCGTCCCACCAGTCGCCGCCCTGGCTGCCGGTGCCGGCGTCGCCCAGCTGCAGTTTGGCTTGCAGTTGCAGGCGCTGCAGGTTCTGGGTGATGCGCAGCAAGCGCTTGGGATTGTTGTCCAGCGCGGTCAGTTCGACTTCGGCGGTTTCCAGGATATGGCCGGTCTTGCCGCCAGGTGCGGCGCAGGCGTCCAGCACCCGCATGCCGTCTTGCAAGTCCAGCAGCGGCGCGGCAAGCTGGGCGGCGGCGTCCTGCACCGAGGCCAGGCCGTCGTCAAAACCGGGGATCTGGGCCACCGGCATGGCCGTGTCCAGGCGTATCGCGTCCGGGCCGATCTGCCGTGCCGTTATGGCATGGCTGGCCAAGGTGTCCAGGTAAGCGGCCACCGAAGTCTTGCGGCGGTTGACGCGCAAGGTCAGCGGCGGCGCTGCATTGCCGGCGGTGAGGATGGCTTGCCACTGCTGCGGGTAGGCGGCTTTCATGCGGTCTATCCACCACACCGGGTAATTCCAGAGGCCGAACGGGGTCTTGATGGCAGCTGCCACCAGTGCTTCGCGCTCACGCAGGAAACGCCGCAGCACTGCATTCACCATGCCTTTGGCATGGGCCATCTGCGGATCGGATGAGACTGCGGTGACCGCCTGGTTGACCACCGTGAAATTTTCGTAAGCCGGATCGTCGACATCGGCCAGCAGGCACAGGGCCGCGCACAGCAGGCAATGCAGCAGGGTAGGTTCCGGCGGCCGGCTGGCCAGGTTGCCGAGCAAGGTTTCGGCGCGGCCGATGCCGCGCATGGTGCGGTAAGCGATGTCCTGGATCGCGCCGCGCGTTGGCGCCGGCGCTGCCGATTGTGCAAATACCTGGGTCAGCGCCTGCGGCAGCGCCGCGCCGTCGCGCACCAGGGCGATGGCTTGGGCTGCGCCTAACAGGCTAAAGGCGAGAGAATCTTTTTTGAGGGTCGAATAGGTCACAAGTGGTTCAGGTCGGTTCTACGGGTATTGGTTGTTGGAAAACTTGCTCAGTTTTTGGTCAACGCCAGCTTGATGCCCAAGGCAATGAAAGCGGCGCCTACCGTGCGTTCAAGCCAATGCTTGATCTGTGGATTATTGCTGGCGTGCCGTGTCAGGGTGCCGGCCAGCATGGCGGTGCCGCTGTTCCAGCACAGCGTGACGACCGAAAAGACGGCGCCAAGCAGCAAGAAGGCGGCGATCTTGTGCGGCGAATCATGGCGCACGAACTGTGGGAAAAAGGACAGGAAAAACAAGATCACCTTGGGATTGAGCACATTGGTGATCAGGGCCTGGACAAAAATCGTCTTGTGCGAGCGCAGGTCCAGCTGCGGCTGCTGTTCGCTGGCGGCAGCCTTCTTGCTGAGCAGCATCCTGATCCCCAGATACACCAGGTAGGCGCCGCCCGCCAGCTTGACCGCCATGAAGGCAGTGGCGGAGGCTGCCAGCAGCGCCGTCAGGCCGAAGGCCGACAGGGTCGCATGGATGCAGCAGCCGGCGGTGATGCCAAGCGCGGACAGCAGGCCGGCGCGCCGGCCCTGCGCCACGCTGCGGCCGACAATATAGGCGGTATCCGGGCCGGGAGTGGCGTTCAGCAGCAGGACAGCCATCAGGAACAGGCCAAAATCGGTAATGCCGAAGGAAATCATGACGCAGCTAGACAGGATGGTAACAACGCGATTGTAGCGGGGATATGGTCGCCCACCTACAGTTAGGTGGCGATTGCGACAGGAAAAAGTGAAATTTTCGAATTGCTTGACAGTAACAATTCTTTGCCATAAATGTTTAGCCTGGCAACCATGTCAAATATCAGACCGGCAACTTCTCTGCCAGGGTCGGATGGGCTGTCGCTGGCGGCTGCAGCATGTACTGCGCCTCAAGCCAGCGGCGCACATCCGCAAATACCCGCTCGGCGCCGACTTCATTGAAAATCTCGTGGTACATGCCGTCGTAGTCGCGGAATGTGACGATAGCGGGCGGCAAGGCGGCAAAAAAACGGCGGCTGCCGTCGGGATCGATGATGCGGTCGTCGCCACCAATCACCAGCAGCGTCGGGACTGCCAGGGTGTGTGCCTGGCTTTGGGCGAATTCGCCGGAGCGCAACATGCTGTTCAGCAGGCGCGCGGTGATCTTGTTGTGCACCAGCGGATCGTTGCTATAGGCTTTGGCCACTGCGGGATCGTGCGACAGGTGATCGACGTCCAGGCCGTTGGGCAAGGCCAGGCCGGGAGCCACTGCCGACATCAGCTTGAGCAGGCCGAGCTGCACCTGGCTCAGGCGCAAGGCCAATCCGGGCGAGGATAAAATCAGGCCGCGCAGCGGCGCCATTGCGGCTACCGCAAAGCGCGCTGCAAACAGGCCGCCCATGCTGTGGCCGAACAAAAAGGGGAGCTTGCCCGTCAGCGCCGGATAGTTCAGCTGCGCCTGGCGGTTGAAGTCGTCCAGCACCAGCCGGGCGTCGCGCAACAAGGCGGTTTCATCCGGCGCGTCGCCGCGCGGTCCGCCGGAACGGCCGTGGCCGCGATGATCGTAGCTGCGCACCAGCAGGCCGCAGCGATTGAAAAAGCGTATTACATGGGCGTAACGCCCAGCATGTTCGCCCAGTCCGTGCATCAGCAGGATGCTGCCGGCCACCGGCACGCCGTCATCCGGCGCCCAGTCGGCGACGAAGAGAGAGATGCCATCTGCGGTCGTAAGCTGTCGCTCAAGACCGGAGGTCATCAAACGCCCCAGAGTACGTTGTCGTTGTGCTTGTGCGCTTCGCGCAGCATTTCCAGCAGGGGATAGATCTTGGCGGCGAAGTTGACTGTCTGCACCGGCTCATGGCCGCTGTCGTCGCCGGCAGCGTTGTGATGGGCCGCGATGTCGTGCTGCACGCTGTCGGATGCCGGGTGGGCGCGGCTTTCCGATGTTTCCGCTTCCAGCTTGGCAATCGCTGCCGCGCCTTCTTCGGCCGTGATGACACCGATCTTCACATCTTTGTTCAGCAGGTCGAGGATGCGCTTTGCATCTTGTTCAAACATGGTGACTTCGGCCGACGCCTTGGATTTGAATGTAACTAACATAAAACCTCAGAATATTGTTTTTGATGAAAAAAGACATTGTACAGAATACCCCTTTGTCGGGGGCTCGCCACCGCTGTCACCGGTGGTTACAGTATGGCGGCGCACTGTTATTCTTGCAATAATGTCAATCATGCTTGAATGAGGAGATGAAAGTTTCGGCGTTTTCCCGCGAAACGGCCTTTTCCGGCCCCATCACGATCACCTGGTAGATTTCCTTGTCCTTGCTGACAAAATGTCCGAACAGGATTTCCGCCTTGCCGCCCGGCGTGGTGCCGACTGCCTCGACATCGATGCTAGCCGACAGCCCTTGCGTGCTGCTGGCAGCGGCAGTCGCTTTCTCTGCCCTGACGGTGCCGTTGATGTTTTTCACCAGCGCGGTTTTCATCGCGGTCAGCGCCGCTTGCGCCTTGGCGGCGTCGGGCAGGGTGGCGCTGCCGACCGCGAATACCGTGTCGTCCACCTTGGCAGCGGTCATGGTCATGGTGACTGGCGTGCCGTCGAGATCGATAGGGCGCGCGAAGGTCGACGGTTTGGCCGGCAGCAAGACGCTGTAGGGAGCGTCTTTGCTGCGCACTTCGCGCCAGTTGAATTTGGGTGAACAAGCCAGCAATGCCAGTACGGAACAGGCAAGCAGCAAGCGGGACGACAGGGTAAATGCAGGTTTCACGTGATGACGCAGCCGACTGCGGAAATGGAAGTAGTCCCTATGGTATCTGATGCTGGAAGGTGCGCACACCGAAAACAATGCCTATGCACAGCAGCGCTATGCCCGCCATGACTTGCACACCCGGTACGGCGTCGCGGAAAATGAAGGCGTACAGCAGCGCCGCCAGGGTTTCAAACACGATCAGCTGCGCCAGCAGCGCCGTCGGCAGATGCTGGCTGGCCTTGTTCCAGAGCAGGGTGCCGATCCAGGACGCGCACAGGCCGATTACCAGCATCAGGCCGACGAACTGCAGCGGCCGCGGGCCAAACGGGAAGGAATAGGAGCCGCCGGCCAGTTTCAGGTAAGCGCCGTAGCCGAGCAGTCCGATCAGGGCCAGCGGCAATACCGCCAGGCCTTGCGCGGTGGCCCAGGTGGACGGGCTGATATGCGGATTGGCGCGCAGGTAGCGGGCGTTGACGATGGGATACCAGGTCCAGGCGCCGACCGCGGCCACCGCGATCAGGCAGCCCAGCACATAGTCGCCGATCGAACGGGTATTGCTGCTGCCTGCCAGCCGCATGTGGGTCAGTTCGGCGGCGTTGACGCACAGGATGCCGAGCAGGATGATCAGCAGCGACGGCGCCAGCCGGCGCCAGGCGACGCTTTCCGCGGCATGTCCCGGCGACCAGTTGGAAAAGACGGAAATCACCACCGGCAGGGTGCCGATCAGCATGGTCGGCAGCGGTGCATCGGCCAGCTGGATCGCCGTCGCCAGCGCGGCGTAATACAGCAGGTTGCCGACCAGCGACAGCTTCAGCGCGGCGCGCCAGTCGGCCCTGGTCAATGCGGCGATGCGCTTGCGGTCAAGCAAGGCCGGCGCCAGCGCGATCAGGCCGAACGCAACATAACGGCCGAACGACAGCATCAGGCCGGGGTAGTCGGGCAGCATCAGCGGCGCGATGAACACCAGTCCCCACATCAGGCCAGCGCCCAGGGCACACAACAGGCCGGTCAGCATGATGCGGGCCGGGACAACAGTGCGGTCAATTGAAGTGATGCCATAAAAGGGTCGAGGACAAGTAATGATATTGCCCCATCATGCCCGTCTTTAGCTCAGCGGTCTTGTACCAATTTGCTGTTGGTACTGCGCCGGGGTGACGCCGTAGGCACGCTTGAACCAGCGCGTCAGGTGACTCTGGTCGGTCAGTCCGACTGCGGCGGCGGTATCGGTCGGCGTGCTGCGCTGGGCCAGCAAGGTCTTGGCGCGCGTGGTGCGGCGCGCCTGCAGGTATTGGTGCGGAGTGGCGTGGAATGCGGCCGAGAACGCCCGCACGAAATGGAAGATCGACATGCCGGCTTCCGCCGCCAGGGTATCGATATGCAGGGTCTGGTCCAGGTTGGCTTCGATGCAGTCGAGCACGCGCCGCATCGCCAGCATGCGTTGCGGCTGGCCGGGCCTAGGCAGGGAAACCGGGCGCAGGTTCTTGCCGTAGCGCTGCGTGACGGCATCTATCAGTACCGTGAAATGCGAGATGAACGCCAGGTCGTCCGGTGCCTGCCACATGCGTTTGAACAGCAGCTGGAAACTGTCGGCGAGCTGGGGATCGTGCGCGGTGGCGGCGGCGAAATACGCTTCGCTGCCGGTCAGTTCGCGCAGCAGCTGCGGTTCGATGAACAGCATCTGGTAAGTCCAGCCGGCAGCGACCTCGGCGTGGCCGTCATGCAGTTCGTCGGGATTCAGCAGCACCAGCGTGCCGGCCGGGGCCACATGCTGCGAGCCCTTGTGGCTGAAACGCTCGACCCCGGTTTCAATTGCACCTAGCGAATAGGCATCGTGCACATGCGGCGCAAATTCGTGGTCGACCAGCCGCGCCGAATACAATTCCACGCCCGGCAGGTGCGGGCTGGTCTTGAAGGTGACGAATTCGGACGGATGGTGGAACACGCGGGTCTCGGAGCCGGGGTCAGGCCAGGCGGGCCAGATGGCGCCGCACCGACAGCAGCGCGCCGACCAGGCCGAGGCCGGCGCTGATCGCCAGCAGCGCCAGGCTGGCGATCCAGTTCAGCGGCAGCAGGCGGAATTCAGAGGCATACAGGCGGGCGAATTCGGCAATCGCCTGGTTCAGCGGCTGCAAGCCAAGTGCTACCGCGCCCAGCGCCAGCCCGCCGGCGCACAGGCCGAGCAGCGCGCCGGTGTAATAAAACGGCCGGTGGATGAAGGCATCGGTGGCGCCGACCAGCTTGGCGACGGCAATCTCTTCGCGCTGGGTCAGCACCTGCAGGCGCACGGTATTGAACACCACGGCCACCACCACTACCGCCAGCGTGACGGCCAGGAACATCAGCACCAGGCGCAGGATGCCGAGCAAGGCCGCCAGCCGCTTGACCCATTCCGAATCGACCTGCACGGTATCGACCCCGGGCAGAGCCTTGAGGTCGGCCGCGATGGCGTCGATGCGGGCAGCGTCAGGCGCATCGTGGAAACCGGTCAGTTTCAGTACGTATGCATCCGGCAAAGGATTCTGGCCCAGCGTGGTCAGTGCATCGTCCATGCCGGTTTTGTTTTTCAGGCTGATCAGGGCGTCTTCGCGCGGGATGAACATGACTTTGGCCGTACTGCGGTGCTGCTGCAGGATGGCGTCGATAGGCTTGGCCAGCGCGGTGGTTTTTTCACGCGCCGCGTCCAGCGCCATGAAGATGCTGATTTCGGGTTCTACCGCCAGCTGCTCGGAAACCGGGCGCACGTTCTCGATCAGGGTCAGGCCGCCGAACGGCAGCGCCAGCGCAATCGCCACCACCAGCACATTCAGCGCAAAACCGCCGGGCGCCTTGAACAGATGGGTGAAGGCGTCGTTGATGGCGAACAGGTGTTGCCGCAGCCAGCTGTTCATGCTGCACCTCCGGCTGCGGACTTCCGCCAGTGGTCGACGATCTGGCCCTGGTCCAGGAACACCACGCGGTTGGCGCTGTCAAGGAACTGCTCATCGTGGGTGGAAATCAGGCAAGTCACGCCGGCTGCGTGGAACGACTTGAGCGCATCGAGCACCTTGTTGGCGTTGTCGCGGTCGAGGTTGGCGGTCGGTTCGTCGGCCAGGATGATTTGCGGACGGTTGACGATGGCGCGCGCGATCGACACGCGCTGCTGTTCACCGCCCGACAGCGCTTGCGGATCGGTCGCGGCCTTGTCCAGCAGGCCGACCTTGTCAAGCGCGGCCTGGGCCCGTTTTTCGGCTTCGGCGCGGGTGGCGCCGGTCACCAGCAGCGGCAGCATGACATTGGCCAGCACGCTGCGGTCTTGCAGCAGTTTCTGCTGTTGCAGGATCAGGCCCAGGTTGCGCCGCAAGTAAGGCAGGCCGGACGATTTCAGTTTGCCGACGTTGGCGCCGCTGACAGTCAGCGTGCCGCTGCTGGGGCGTTCGATCGCGGCGATCAGGTTGAGCAGCGTGGTTTTGCCGGCGCCGGAAGGACCGGCCAGGAAAATCAGGTCGCCCTTGTTGACCGTCAGCGTGATATCGCGCAGCGCAACCACGTCGCGCGCATATTTTTTTGAGACCTGGTTGAATTCAATCATGGAATGGCTAGGACCTGTCATCGATAATTGGCTTGTAATTAATTCAGCAATGCATCCACAAATTCGGCCGCGTCAAACGGCTGCAAGTCTTCGATCTGTTCGCCGACACCGATGAAATACACCGGGATCGCGCGGGTGGTGGCGATGGCCGCCAGCACGCCGCCCTTGGCGGTGCCGTCCAGCTTGGTGATCACCAGGCCGGTCAAGCCGAGCGCATCGTCGAACGCCTTGACTTGCGCCAGCGCGTTCTGGCCGGTATTGCCGTCGATGACCAGCAATATCTCGTGCGGTGCGGTGGCCATGCCTTTGCCGATGACGCGCTTGATCTTCTTCAGCTCGTCCATCAGGTGCAACTGGGTTGGCAGGCGGCCGGCGGTGTCGACCATCACCACATTGGTGCCGCGCGCCTGCGCCGAATGCACTGCGTCGAACGCGACGGCGGCCGGATCGCCGGATTCCTGCGCGATCACGGTGACGTTGTTGCGCTCGCCCCAGATCGTCAGCTGTTCGCGCGCGGCGGCGCGAAAGGTATCGCCGGCGGCCAGCAGCACCGATTGTTTATGCGCTTGCAGGTGCTTGGCCAGCTTGCCGATGGTTGTCGTCTTGCCGGCGCCGTTGACGCCGGCGATCATGATCACCAGCGGCTGGTGCTGGTCCAGCACCAGCGGTTTCTGCAGGGGGCTGAGCAGATCGATCAGCAAGCTGCGCAGCGCAGCCTTGACCTGTACCGCTTCGGTCAGCTTGTCGTCCTTGACCTTCTTTTTCAGGGCGTTGAGCAGGAAATGGGTGGCGTCGACGCCGGCGTCTGACACCAGCAGCGCCGACTCCAGTTCCTCATACAAGTCGTCGTCGATCTTGGCGCCGACAAACAGTATGCTCAAGTTGGAGGACGTTTTCGACAGCCCCGTTTTGAGGCGCGACAGCCACGAGCGTTTCTGTTCTGCAGCGACTGGCGCCGGAACGATTTCGATTTCCGCTGCCGGCTCGACTTCCGGCGCGACCACAGGATCTGGCGTCACGTTCACCTCAGCCGGCGCCGGCGCGTCTGGCGCAACAACGGCTGGAATGGCTTCTACGGCTTCAATCTGCGCCAAGTCGGCTGGCGCAGAAGATTCCGGCAGCGGCGTTACTTCGGGTTTTGGTTTTTTCTTGAAGAAGCTAAACATCTGAGGCCTGATCTGTAAGGCAGTGAAATAGGGCGTTGCAGCGACCTTTCAAGGCCGGCTGCACAAGAGGTACAATCCTAGCAGCCTATCGGCCTTAAGGTGATCGGCTGCAAAAATAGCTGAGCGGCCCATATTTCACCGGCTTCTTGGTCAATAGCTAGGCTATTGACACTGCGAATCCGGCAAAATCTGGCCTCGCTCAGCTATTTTTTCGCTTCGATCCCTTAAGGCCGACAGGCTGCTAGGCATTCTATCAGAGCGCAGGCCCCTCAAATCGGGGATAGCCCGGTGCACAGATGCGATTGACCGATTTCCAGCCAAATTTCCCGTCTTTATTAAAATTAATGAAAAAACCAAGCAGCAAAAAGCCGCCGAAGACACCGGTGCATGCCATCAAACCGCCCTTGGCGCGCCAGGTCCGCATCATTGGCGGCGCCTGGAAACGCACGCCGCTGGCGGTATTGGATAGCGAAGGCTTGCGGCCGACGCCGGACCGGGTGCGCGAAACCCTGTTCAACTGGCTGACACACTTGCTTGATGGCAACTGGAGCACGGTGCGCTGCCTGGACCTGTTTGCCGGCACCGGCGCGCTAGGGTTTGAAGCCGCCAGCCGCGGCGCCCTGGAAGTGACCATGATCGAGCACAACACGCCGGCGGCGCGCCAGCTGGAAGCCGCCAAGGCCAAGCTGGACGCCAGCCAGGTGCGGATCCTGCGCAGCGATGCGGTGACTTGGCTAAATAAGGCCAGCATTGAGGCCAACATCGAGGCCGGCGCAGATGCTGGCTCCGCTCGTTTTGACCTGATTTTCCTCGACCCGCCTTATCAGCAGGGCTGGCTGGAAAAGGTGCTGCCCCTGTGCCAGGGTTTGCTGGCCGACCAGGGTTTGCTGTACCTTGAGTCTGAATTCGCGCTGCAGGAGGACGACCTGCCGGCCTGGCTGGACGGCTGGCAGCTGCTGCGGGCGGATAAGGCTGGTATAGTGTTTTACCACTTGCTGAAAAGGCAAGTGCATTCTGCCTGAGGCAAATTCAGGCATAATGCGCGATCTGATTGGGGGAAGAAAGATGGTCACAGCAGTTTATCCAGGTACGTTCGATCCGCTCACGCGCGGCCATGAAGATCTGGTGCGTCGTGCATCCGGGCTGTTTGACAAGCTGGTGGTCGGCGTCGCCGACAGCAAGAACAAGAAACCGTTTTTCTCCCTGGAAGAACGGCTGTCGATCGCCAACGAGGTGCTGGGCCATTACCCCAATGTGCAGGTGGAAAGTTTCTCCGGACTGCTCAAGGATTTTGTGCGCCAGCATGACGCCAACGTGATCGTGCGCGGCTTGCGCGCGGTATCCGACTTTGAGTTCGAGTTCCAGATGGCAGGCATGAACCGCTACCTGCTGCCGGATGTGGAAACCCTGTTCCTGACGCCGTCCGACCAGTACCAGTTCATCTCCGGCACCATCGTGCGCGAGATCGCGACGCTGGGCGGCGATGTCTCCAAATTCGTTTTCCCTTCGGTCGAAAAATGGCTGAAGGAAAAGTTGGACGCCCAGCAGCCCTGAGGGCATGCTCAGCGGCGAATCTCCAACAGGCATAAAATGGCGGCAAGGCGGGATGGTCTGCTCCCGCGGCAACTTGAGTAGAGTAGTGCAATGGCTTTATTGATCACCGACGACTGTATTAATTGCGACGTATGCGAGCCAGAGTGCCCGAACGGCGCGATTTACATGGGGCCGCTGATTTACGAAATCGACCCGCACAAGTGCACCGAATGCGTCGGCCATTTCAACGAACCGCAATGCCAGCAGGTCTGTCCGGTCAGCTGCATTCCGCTGGATCCGGCATGGCATGAATCGAAGGAACAGCTGCAAGCCAAGTACGAGCGCTTGCAGGCCGAGCTGGCGCCTGCCGTCAAGCCGCAGTAAGCCTCTAGAACGCCAGCTCACCCTCGATGTCCTGCCCGATGCGCAGGATCGCGCCATTCCCTTCCCGCACTATCATGTTGACGCCGAAAGTGACGGCGCCGTCGACACGCGGATTGGCGCGGTAGGTCAGCAGGATATCCATCGGATCGGGGCCGATTTCTCCGCTGGCCTGGTCGATGGCCGGCATCGGGCAGCGCGTGCATGGTTTTACAGGTTGCAGGCAGACCGGCCCGGCTTGCAGCGTTTCCAGAAAATCCTCTTCAAAAGCATCCACGCCATCGATCACGATGTTTGGCCGGAAACGGTTCATCGGCAATGGCGTCCGGTCCTGCGCCTGCAGTTTCCGGTTGAGGTCGTCCAGCGACCCCTGCGATATCAGCAGCATCGGATAACCGTCGGCAAAGCGGGTCGGCGCATCCGCATCGAGCGTCCACTTTTTACTGGCCAGGCGCCTGGCCCCAGGGTCAAAGCGCACCAGCTTGCAGGGTTGGCCCAAGACACGCGAGAACCAGGCGGCAGCGGCATCGCCGCAGTCGTGGGCGTTGAGGTGATCGTCCCAGACGACCACCGCCAGCGACGCCGCTTGCGCGCGATCCAGCGGCGCGGTCGGGACCAGCAGCGGCGGCATGCCGGGCGCTTGCACGGTCATGGTGCCGGCCTGCAAGACCGGCACGATCAGGGCCATGGCAGGGTGGCTGCGCTGCGACAGGAACTGTCCGCCGCTGTCGACCACCATCCATTCGCGGTCGTGCGCTTGCTGATGGCTGAGGCCGGAGGCGGTCACGGTGGCTGCCTGCAGGGCAATGCCGGCGCAGGATTTGATCGGGTACAGCGTGAGTGCGGTAATGGTTGGCATTGGCATTTATTCTGTTGAGTCGGACAAGATGGCGCCCAGCCAGTCCTGGAATTCGGCGATGGTAGCTTGCTTTTCGGTATCGAAGGGAGAGACCGAAAAATAGTTGCCGCGGGCCGCGGCGGTGATATCGAACAGGCGCACCAGGCGGCCGCTGGCGAGGTGGTTGCGCACCAGGCAGCTGCGCGCCAGGGCGATGCCCTGGTCGGCTGCGGCGGCGTCCAGCAGATGCATGGGGTCGTCGTACACCGGGCCGGTTTGCGGCTCGCCCTGCTTGATGCCGGCAGCGGCAAACCACGGTTCCCAGCCGCCATGGTGGGCAAAGCGCAGCAAGGGATGGTGCACCAGTTCCTGCGGCGCGATGGCGGGATGGCTGGCGGCGAAGCGCGGGCTGCATACCGGGAAAATCACTTCCTTCAGCAGGCATTGGTAGCGGAAATGCTTGTTCCCGGCACGGCCGTACCAGATGGCGACGTCGGCGTCGCTGAAATCCAGTTCGCTCAGTTCATGGCTGCTGCGCAAGCTGATGTCGATATGCGGATGCTGCTGGTGGAACGCCGCCAGCCGCGGCACCAGCCAGGCGCTGGCGAACGATGGCGGCACGCTGACGCGCAAGGCTTGCGCCGCGCGCCGGCTTTCAACCCGGCCTATGTGCAGGGCGCGGTCCAGCGCCAGCAGCGCCTGCCGTACTTCTCCCGCCAGCAGGCGGCCGCCGTCGGTCAGCACCATCTGCCGGCCTTCACGCTGGAACAGCTTGCGTCCGGTGCGCTGTTCCAGCGCGCGGATCTGGTGGCTGATGGCGCTGTGCGTCAGGTGCAGCTCTTCTCCGGCGCGGGTATAGTTGCCCAGCCGCGCCGCGGCTTCAAACGCGCGCAAGGTCTGGGTCGGCGGCAGTCGCTCAAACATGATTGCTCATTTCTCATTTTTTTAATCAATCGGTTAATTCCATTCACATATAAGGATAAAACACTTCGTTGGCCTCCGGGCAATTTGCTGTCTACTATCGTCATATCCAGTTTTTTTAGTGACCGACCATGAAGTTAGCTACCCGTGTTTTCCTGATATTTTCTTCCGGCTATTTCATTTCCTACCTGGCGCGCGGCATCAACTTGCCGCTGGCGCCCTTGCTCAGCAGTGAGCTGGGATTGTCGCCGGCGCAGCTGGGGCTGCTGACCAGCCTGTATTTTTTCGCTTTCGCCGCTTGCCAGCTGCCGCTCGGCATCTTGCTGGACCGCTTCGGCCCGCGCCGGGTCCTGGCTTGCCTGTTGCTGCTGGCGGCGGCCGGCGCGGTGGTGTCGGCCAATGCCCACGGCTTCAGCACCCTGCTGGTCGGCCGCCTGCTGCTGGGCATAGGCACCTCGGCTTGCCTGATGGCCGGCCTGAAAGCGATCGTCGCCTGGTTCCCGCACGATCACCTGCCTTTGATGAACGGCGCCATCTATGCGATTGGCGGCCTGGGCGCGGTCGCCACCGGGACGCCGATTGCCTGGGCCTTGGGCATCACTACCTGGCGCGTGCTGTTCGTGGTGATTGCCGTATTGATCCTGATGATTGTGCTGGCCTTGTTTACGCTGGTGCCGGAAAAAGATGAGCAGCATCCGAAAAGCAGCCTGGCGGCGCAGCTGCGCGATATCGGCGGCATTTTCCGCAGCGCGGTGTTCTGGCGCACGGCGCCCCTGGTGATGGCGAGCCAAGGCGTGTTCCTTGGCGTGCAGGGTTTGTGGGCCGGACCGTATTTGCGCGATGTCAGCCGGCTGTCGGCCGCCGCCGCGGCCAATATCGTGGCGCTGGCCGGCGTGGCGATGGTGCTGGGCGCGGTCGGCTCCGGCTGGCTGGCGCGCCGCTTGCAGCAGCGCGGGATTTCCCTGCACACGACCGCAGGCGCAGGGATGTTCCTGTTCATGCTGGCGCAGTTGCTGATCGCGCTCGGCACGCCTTTGCCGGACTGGCTGCTATGGGGTTTGTATGGTTTGTTGGGCACTTCCGGCGTGTTGTCGTATGCAGCGCTGGTGCGCGAATTTCCGGCGCATCTGGCGGGGCGCGTCAGCACCGGGCTGACCCTGGCGCTTTTTGCCGGCGCGTTTGTGGTGCAGTATGGTTTCGGTTTGCTGCTCAATGCCTGGCCGCACGATGCCGGCAGTTATGCGGCGGTTGCGCACCGGATTTCATGGGCGATTGCATTGCTGGTGCAGCTGGCGGCCGGCGCCTGGTATTGCCGGCGCCTGAAGAAACCTGCTGCGCAAACAGGCCCGGCTGCTAACGCAGCATGAAAGACATCGCCGACAAGCTGTTCAATATCCTTACGGCGTATTGCACCGACGGCGCAGTGAACTCGACATTGACACCGTCGATCCGCTGCAGCAAAGGCAGCTGACAGAACAGGTCGGCCAGCGCAGGGCTCTGAATTTGCAACCTGCATGTGATCGTCGGCTGCAATACGAAGGGACGAGCGGCGGCAAGATTGGCGAGTGCGGCTTTGGCGCCTTCGCTCAACAAGCTTAGTGAACGTTGCGGCGACAGCGACGTGCCGCTGTTGCTGCCATCAGCGGTCTTGACGCTGACCAGCGTGGCTTGCGGAAACAGCGGCCGGTTCTCTTCCACAAAAACATCGTCGCCGCTGCCGAAAATCACCGGCACGCCGAATTCGCCGGCGAGCGCGCCATAGATGCCTGCTTCGCCCAGTTCCTGGTCGTTCAGCCAGACGCGCGAAAAAGCAAAGCTGTTGATGGTGTGGGCAAGGATGCCGCGGCTCTGCGAGCGGCCGTGGTAGCCGACCATCATCACGCCGGCGACGCCGCTGTCGACGCCGCTCATCATGCCCAGCAGGCGCGGCTTGCCGAGAATGGCGGAAGCGGCGGGATGCAGCAAGTCCGGCAGCAGGTTGCGGAAACCGCCGTGCGAATCGTTCACCAGGATCTCGCTGGCGCCTCCGGCCAGCGCGCCTTCGATGACGGCATTCGCTTCCGCCGTCATCAGGCGCCGCGCGCGTTCGTATTCGGGATTGCCGGCGCGTGTCTGTTCCGGATGGAATACGCCGGCTACGCCTTCTATATCAACGGAAATCAGGATTTTCATTATTCTGTTCTGGTAAGTGAATCAAGACTGGCCGCTGGCGGCATCGCGCAGCGACAGGCGCCGATGGCCATCGCGTCCGGTGACGCTTTCCGCGGCAAACAGCGCATTGACGATGGCTTGTTCGGTGCTGTCGACCACTGCTTCAAACAGCGGGTCGAGCAGGTTGTCGTGCAGGCAGGCGCTTTGCCGTAGTGCGCTGTCCGGGCGATGCGGCACGGTTTGCGCAGTGGAAAACGCCAGCGCCAAGTCGCCGCTGCCGTGGCCGTAGACCGAGCCGGTGCGCCCCAGGCCGACGCCGCAGCGGGTCGCCAGCCGTCCCAGCTGGCGTGCATCGAGCGGCGCATCGGTTGCAATGATCATGATGATCGAGCCCATCTCGGGCGTTTCAGGCGCGGCTTGCCGCAAACGCCGCAGACCGTTTCCGATATGCTGGCCGGCCAGCGTCAGCGCCGCCAGTTTGCCGAAGTTGGCCAGCACCAGCGCGCCGACGCAATATTGCATGCCGCCGACGCTTGTCTGGCGCGAGGCTGAACCGATGCCGCCCTTGAGGTCGAAACACGACATGCCGCGCCCGGCGCCAACCGCGCCTTGCTCAAACTGAGGCGCGGCGCTAGCCAGCGCTTGCCGGTAGTGCTCGGCGCCGACTGCCATGGCCTGGATATCGTTCAGGTAGCCGTCATTGCATTCAAACACCAGTGGATTGACCGTCGGTTCGCTGCGTCCGATCTCCGGGTTGGCCTGGATGGCGGAAAGAACCTGGGCCGTGGCGACGCTGCCGACCGACATGGTGTTGGTCAAGGCGACCGGAGTTTCAAGCACCCCCAGTTCTTGCAACTGCACCAGACCTATGCTTTTGCCGAAGCCGTTGAATACGACCGCAGCGGCAGGCACCTTGTCGCGGAACGGATCGCCGCCGTGCGGGCGGATCACTGTCACGCCGGTCTGAATGGCGTCCTGCGCCAGCGTGGCATGGCCGACCGTGACGCCGGCGACATCGCTGATGGCGTTCAGCGGGCCGGCCGGCAACCTGCCTATGTGAGGGAGGACAAGGGTCATCGTCTGTCGATTTTAGGATCGAGAGCGTCGCGCAAGCCGTCCCCCAGGAGATTGAAGGCCAGCACCGTGAAGAAGATAGCCAGGCTGGGGAAAATCGCGATATGCGGCGCGGTCATCATGTCGGAACGCGCTTCGTTGAGCATCGCGCCCCATTCCGGCATCGGCGGCTGCGCGCCCATGCCGAGGAAGGACAGGCTGGCGGCGGTGATGATGGAAGTGCCGATACGCATGGTGAAATACACCACCACCGCCGATACCGTGCCGGGGAAGATATGGCGCAGGATGATGGTGCGGTCGTTGGCGCCTATGCTGCGCACCGCTTCGATGAAGGTCAGGTGTTTCAGCGCCAGCGTATTGCCGCGCACCAGCCGCGCAAACGTCGGGATGCTGAAAATCGCTACCGCGAAAATCACGTTCGACATGCCGTTGCCGAGGATCGCCACGATGCCGATCGCCAGCAGGATGCCGGGGAAGGCAAAGAGCACGTCGCAGATGCGCATGATGATGCGGTCAGGCCAGCCTTCGTAATAACCGGCAATCAGGCCGGCCAGGGTGCCGACCACGGCGCCCACGGCGACTGACGAAAAACCGGCGGTCAGGGAAATCCGCGTACCCATCAGGATGCGGCTGAAAATATCGCGGCCGAGGGAATCGACGCCGAACCAGTGCGCCAGCGACGGCCCGGCATTCAGGGCATCGTAATCGAAATAGTTTTCAGCGTCGTAAGGCGACAGCCAGGGCGCGGTAATCGCCACTACGATCAGGAACAGCACGAAGCAGCCGGCTGCAACCGCCAGGTGCTGCTTCTTGAACTTGCGCCAGAATTCGCTCCAGGGCGTGCGTATGGTGCTCGGCAGCGGCGCGGCGGCGATGGCTGCCACGGGATTGGATGGAGTAGACACAGGCGGCCTCACTTGTAACGGATGCTGGGGTTGATGACGGCGTACAGCACGTCAACCACCAGGTTGATGAAAATGAATTCCAGCGAGAACAGCAGGATCTCGGCCTGGATCACCGGGTAGTCGCGCATTTCGACGGCGTCGATCAGCAAGCGTCCCATGCCGGGCCAGTTGAACACTTTTTCCACCACGATGGAGCCGCCCAGCAGGAACCCGAACTGCAAGCCCATCATGGTGACCACCGGGATCAGGGAATTACGCAGGCAGTGCTTGAGCACCACGATGGTTTCCGACAGGCCCTTGGCGCGCGCGGTGCGCACAAAATCTTCCTGCAGGATTTCCACGAACGAGGAACGGGTAAAACGCGCCATGACGGCGGCCACCGCTGCACCCAGAGCCAGCGACGGCAGGATATAGTGGCGCCAGCTGTCGGCGCCGATGGTAGGCAGCCAGCCGAGCTTGACCGAAAACAGTTCCATCAGCAGCATGCCCAGCGCAAACGACGGAAAGGAAATGCCGGATACCGCCAGCGTCATGCCGAGGCGGTCCGGCCACTCGTTGCGCCATACCGCGGAGACGATGCCGATGACCAGGCCGAACAGCACTGCCCACACCATGCTGGTGACGGTGAGCCAGAAAGTGGGCCAGAAACGCTCGGCGATTTCAGTGCTGACCGGGCGCTTGCTACGCAGGGAAGTGCCGAAGTCGCCGCGCAGCGCCTTGCTGAAATAGTTGATGAACTGCTCGTGCATCGGCTTGTCCAGGCCCAGGTCCTGGCGGATCAGCTCGACTGTCTGCGAGTCGGCCTCTGGCCCGGCCACCAGCCGCGCCGGATCGCCCGGCAGCAGGTGGACAAACAGAAATACCATGACCGCCACGATCAGCAAGGTCGGTATCAGCCCCATCAGGCGTTTTAATATATAGGGAAACATGGCATCCAGTCTGTTGCGGTAAGACGCAGGCCGGACCGGCATGGCCGGCCTGCTGATCTTTCTTGTGTATTGCTTGTATCTTGCTTGCGCGCTGCTTACTTCACTTCGATTTCATCGAAATTGAAGGAGCCGTCAGGCATCACATAGATGCCCTTCAGGTTCTTGCTGCGCGCATACAAGAGTTTTTCGGTGACCAGGAAAGCCCAAGGCGCATCTTTCCAGATTTCGGTTTGCGCATCTTTGTAGAGCGCTGTCTTTTCCATGCGGTCGGTGGTGGTCAGCGCCTTGGCGATGTCGGCGTCGACCTTGTCGTTCTTGTAGTAAGCCGTGTTGAACAGCTTGGGCGGGAACGATTCCGACGCCAGCAACGGACGCAGGCCCCAGTCGGCTTCGCCGGTGGAAGACGACCAGCCGGTGTAGTACATGCGCACCGGCGCATTGGCGGCGACTGGCGCGCTTTCGACTTTCTCCACGCGCTGGCCGGCTTCCAGCGCCATCACCTTGGCCTTGATGCCGACTTGCGCCAGCTGCTGCTGCACGAACTGGATGATTTTCTGCGCCGTGGTGTGATTGTAGGCCGACCACAACTCGGTTTCGAAGCCGTTCGGATAACCCGCTTCAGCCAACAGCTGCTTGGCTTTTTTCGGATCGTAAGGCCATGGCCCGGTCTTCAGCGCGTAATCTACCCCTTGCGGCAGCACACCATCCTGCGGCATGGCGTAGCCGGTGAAGGCAACCTTGACTAGCGCTTCCTTGTTGATGGCGTAGTTGATCGCCTGCCGCACTTTCGGATTGTCGAACGGCTTTTGCAGCGTATTCATCGAAATGTAGCGCTGTACGATCGACGGCGACGAGATCAGGTCCAGGTTGGGTTTGCTCTTCAACAGTTCGGCTTGCTCGTAAGGCAGCGGATAGGCGAACTGCGCCTCGCCGGTTTGCATCACGGCGCTGCGGGTGTTGTTGTCGATCACCGGCTTCCAGGTGATGCTGTCGATCTTCGGATAACCTTTTTTCCAGTAGCCGTCGAATTTCGTGACCTTCATGTAGTCGGTCTGTTTCCATTCCACGAACTTGAACGGTCCGGTGCCTACAGGGTGGAAGCCGATGTCCTTGTTGCCGTACTGTTTCAGCGCGGCCGGCGAAATCATCGCGGCGGAAGAGTGCGCCAAGGTATTGATGAACGGCGAGAACGGTTCTTTCAGCGTGATCTTGACTTCATAATCGTTGACGATATCGACCTTGGAAATGCGATTGAACAGGTTGAAACGCTTGAGCTTGTTGTCCGGATTGATGACCCGTTCCAGGCAGATCTTGACCGCATCCGCCTTGAAGTCGGTGCCGTCCTGGAACTTGACGCCTTTGCGCAGGCGGATGCTATAGACCAGGCCGTCTTTGCTGACTTCGTAACCGTCGGCCAGCACATTGACTACCTTCAGGTCCTTGTCGAAACCGAACAAGCCTTGGTAGAACGACTTGATCGCCGCTTGCGACAAGGTGTCGTTGCTGTCGTACGGATCCAGCGTGGTAAAGGTCGAAGCGACTGCCAGCGTGACGTCCTTGGCGGCAAAAACGTGGCCGGCGGCAAACTGGGTGGTCAGTGCAACGGCGATGCTGGCTAACAGCTTGTGTTGAGTGGTGCGCATGTGTTACTCCCCTGGTTCAAAAAGTCATCGAAGATAAACAAACAGATAAACAAGCAAATAAGGCAGGAAACAACGTTAAAAAGCAGCTGAAATCCGGTGGGTTGCAACAAAATGTCCCGGTCCTACCTGTTTCAGCGGTTCGACCAGCGGCAAGTCGTCGATATTGCGGATCGGGCTGGGAATTTCTTCCGGCAACATCTCGCGCAGGCGGTGGCGCTGGTTCGGATCGGCCACCGGCACCGCCGCCATCAGTTTCTTGGTATACGGATGCTGGGGATTCTCAAAGATCGCGCGGCGCGGGCCAATCTCGACTATCTGCCCCAGGTACATGACCGCAACCCGATGGCTGATGCGTTCCACCACTGCCATGTCGTGCGAAATGAAGATGAAGGAAATCCCCAGTTCCCGCTGCAAGTCGAGCAGCAGGTTGACGATCTGTGCCTGGATCGAGACATCCAGCGCTGACACCGACTCGTCGGCGATCACGATCTTGGGATTCAGCGCCAGTGCGCGGGCGATGCAGATGCGCTGGCGCTGGCCGCCGGAAAATTCATGCGGATAACGCTGCGCATGCTCCGGCAACAGGCCGACCCGTTCCAGCAGCGCTGCGACTTTTTCTTGCGCGCCTTCGGCCAGGCCGTGCACCAGCAGCGGCTCCATGATCGAATAGCCGACTGTCAGGCGCGGATCCAGCGAGGCAAACGGGTCCTGGAAAATGAACTGGATTTCACGCCGCAGCGAGCGCAGTTCCGAACGCGGCAGCTTGGCCAGGTCGCGTCCGCCGAATTCGACACTGCCGCTGGTGATGTCGACCAGCCGCAGCAGCGAGCGGCCGGTAGTCGATTTGCCGCAGCCGGATTCACCGACCAGCGCCAGCGTTTCGCCAGGATACAGGTCGAAACTGATCTGTTCCACCGCATGCACGCGCTGCTTGACGCGGCTGAAGATTCCGCTCTTGACGTCGAAGCGGGTAGTCAGGTTGCGCACTTTCAGCAGGGGCTGCTGCTGCGGATCGGAACCAGGAATGCTGCGCACCAGCTTGGCTTCCGCTTCCATCTCAGGCGTAACGGGTTTGATGGCGGCGCCGGCGATGGCGATCCGCTCAGGCAGATCGGTGCCGTGCATGGCGCCCAGGCGCGGCACGGCCGCCAGCAAGGCGCGGGTGTAGGGGTGCTGCGGCGCCTCGAAGATCGCGTGCACATTGTTTTCTTCGACTTTTTCGCCACGGCACATGACCACCACGCGGTCAGCGATTTCTGCCACCACGCCCATGTCGTGGGTGATGAAGATCACCGCCATCTGCATTTCATCCTGCAGCGCACGTATCAGTTGCAGGATCTGCGCCTGTATCGTCACGTCCAGCGCGGTGGTCGGCTCATCGGCTATCAGCAGCGACGGTTTGCAAGACAAGGCCATGGCGATCATCACGCGTTGCCGCATGCCGCCCGAAAGCTGGTGCGGGTGGCGGTCGAGGATGCGCCGCGCTTCCGGGATGCGCACCGTTTCCAGCATGCGCAAGGCTTCGGCGCGTGCCGCCGCCATGCTTTTGCCTTGATGCAGGCGTATCGATTCGGCGATCTGCTCGCCCACCGTGAACACCGGGTTGAGCGAAGTCATCGGTTCCTGGAAAATCATGGCGATTTCCGAACCGCGGATGTGACGCATTGTGCTCTGGTCGGCGCTGGCGAGGTCGACCGTGCTGCCGTCGCGCCGCTGGAAATTCATGGTGGCGCCGCTGATGCGGCCACCGCCGTAATCGATCAGACGCATGATCGATTGCGACGACACCGATTTGCCCGAACCCGACTCGCCGACGATGGCCAGGGTTTCACCGGCATCGATATGGAAAGACAGGTTGCGCACCGCTTCCACCTTGCGTTCGGAGGTGGTGAAGCCGACGCTCATTTGTTCTACCGTGAGCACACGGCGGCCGATTTGTCTGTTCATGGAATTGCTTCCTGTGGTTGGCTGCGTCATTTGTAGATAGCCGTTACCGGCGCTGCGCCAACCTTGGCGTAACCGCGGTACATGCCTTCGGTATTGAACGGCAGCGCCACATTGCCTTCGGCATCGATGGCGATCAGGCCGCCGCGGCCCTGGTAGCGCGGCAGCAGGTCCATCACCACCTGTTCGGCGGCATCTGCCAGGGATTGCCCGGCATATTCCATGCGCGCCGAAATGTCGTAAGCCGCCACCGTGCGCATGAACGCTTCGCCGGTGCCGGTGGCGGAAACCGCCACGGTGCGGTTGTTGGCGTAGCAGCCGGCGCCGATCAGCGGCGAGTCGCCGACCCGGCCGACGCGCTTGTTGGTGATGCCGCCGGTCGAAGTGGCCGCCGCCAGGTTGCCGTGCATGTCGACCGCGACGGCGCCAACTGTGCCGAATTTGTTGTCAGGATCGATCGGTGCAATTTCGGCTGCCTTGCTGGTGGCGTCGTGGTCGAGCAGCAGCATGCCTTCCTGGTCGCGCGCGCGCAGCCATTGGGCATGGCGGGCTTCGGTATGGAAATAATCCGGCTCGACCAGTTCCACGCCGTGCTGGGCCACGAAGGTTTCCGCGCCGGCGCCTACCAGCAGGATGTGTTCGCTATGTTCCATCACCGCGCGCGCTCCCAGTATCGGATTGCGCACATGGCCGACGTTGGCGATGGCGCCTGCATCCAAAGTAGCGCCGTCCATGATCGCCGCATCCAGTTCGTGGGTGCCGGCATGGGTGTAGACCGCGCCTTTGCCGGCGTTGAACAGCGGGCAATCTTCCAGCATGCTGACGGCGCAGGCGACGGCGTCCAGCGCGCTGCCGCCGGCAGCCAGGATTTTCTGGCCGGCGCCGAGGATTTCTGTCAGGGCGTCGTGGTAAGCCTGTTCCTGCGCGGTATTCATGGCGCTGCGCAAGATTGTGCCGGCGCCGCCATGGATGGCGATGGTGGCGACGTTGGCCGAGGTGATGGTGCTGTTGTTCACGTTATATCGCTTTCATTGCAGATTTCCTGGAAGCCGCTTTATTGGCCTTGTTGCCGCTCTTGTTCGGTGTGCCAGGCTGGCGCCGGCCGTCCGGATGATGCAGCCAGGGCAGCACGGCTTCCGTCATTTTCGAGGCCGCATGCACCGAACGGTTGGCGCGGTGGGCGACGGCGTCGCATACCGCCTGGATCAGGGCCAGCGCCGCCGCATCCGAAGTCGGCGACAACAGGCGCTCAGTCTGCGCGTACAGGGTGACATCGGCCAGCGGCACCAGCGGCGAAGTCGGTGCATCGGTAAACGCCAGCACGGGCGCCGCACTCTCCTTGGCGCGGCCTGCCAGGGTTACGGTATCGGTGACATAGCGCGGGAAGGCCAGCGCGATCACCAGGTCGCGCTGGTCCAGCTTGAAGAACTGGCGTGCGGCCTGCGAGGGGCCGCCGGGACCGGCTACCGACAGCACCGTGCGGCAATAGGGCTCCAATGCGTGCGCCATGATGCCGGCCAGGAAAGCGCTGGCGCCGAAGCCGAGGATGAAGATCCGTTCGGCGTTGAGAATCATGCTGACGGCCTGGTCGCAATGTGCAGGCGACAAGGCGCGCTGGGTGGCTTCCAGGTTTTGCATGTCGGCCCGCAGCGCCGCGGCCATGATTTCCGCGCTGCTGGCGGGGCGCAGCACCTGGTCGCGCAATTTCTCGACCGGCGCCAGCGACGAGGCGAAATCCAGCACCAGCGCCGCGCGGAAGGCCGGATAACCATCGAATCCCAGCGCGTGGGCGAAACGATTGGCAGTCGCCAGCGAAACGCCGACCGCATCGGCCAATTCGTCGATGGTCATGGTGGCGGTATGGAATACGTTCGCCAGCACATAGTCGGCCGCCTTGCGGTGCGCTTTCGACAGTTCCGGATAGGCTTTGCCTATGCGCGCTGCGACCGCGCTTTCGCGTTGCCATGCGGTGATTGCTGAGTGTTGCACAGAGTGTTGCACCATCGGCCCCTTGGATTGATTTTTATAATTTGTGTAAATATATTTTCATTTTCTCGGCAAGTAAAGGAAATTTATTTTCTTTTTTGGGATGTGTATTTTGTGCCATCGAATGTGTGCGCAACTGGTGCACAACTGTTGCGTGAGTGGCTTGAAAATGCGGCTTTGCACCATTTTTGTTTGGCCTTTGTCCCGCAACGGTGCATCGGAAACGAGAGGGGAAACGAGAGAGGAAATGCGGGAAAACGGAGTTGCGTGTATTCTGCTGTGCAGGCGCAAAATGCACTTTATGACGTCGCCATAACGGAGAAAAAATGAGTGAAAAAGAAGAGACAAGCGCAGAGAGTCTGAGCCGCCGGCTGATCCGCAACTTCAATGCCGTGCCGCTGGAGCATCAGGTGCGCGAGCCTTTGTACGATACGCTGTGCGCGCGCCTAGGGACGGGCACGGCGGCCCAAAAGCTGGGCGCCAGCGTGGATACCGTGGCCCCCGGCAAGATATCCTGCCCCTATCATTTTCATTACGCGCAGGAAGAGATGTTTATTATCCTGGAGGGCAGCGGCACGCTGCGGGTGGCGGGGGAAATGCTGCCGCTGCGCAGCGGCGATGTGGTCTTCATTCCGCCCGGCCCGGAATATCCGCACCAGATTGTGAATACTTCCGACCAGCCATTGAAGTACCTGTCGGTCAGCACCAGGGAGCAGCCCGAGGTGTGCGAATACCCCGATTCCGGCAAGTTCCTGGCGATGGCGTCGGCCGGGGGAGAACGGGTTTTCGACGTGATACAGCGCAAATCGAATGACCTGGATTACTGGGATGGCGAGCCGTAGGGTGTGCACTGATGAATTTCAGCGCTAGGTTTTTGCTACGGAACGTGTAGTTATGCGCATTGGCGCGGTTTTGCAGGGCCGACTACGTATTGTATCCGCTGCTTACCTTAAAGGCATCAGGTACAATGTCTCTATCAGGCAGGGTACTATTGGGGGGAAATCGAAATGTTGACTAATGAAGTCAAGCGTCAGGTCTTCCTGAAGCTACGTTCGGAGAATTACCGAGCCAGCCTTCGGCTCGAAGGGCTGGTCCAACGCCCGGTAGGCGTCAATAAACCTGCCGTTGGAGCAACTACGGCGGCGCTCAAGACAAAGAATGTCCGATAAGTATGGCACTGGCCAGGACGGGCAATACTGCTATCCGAACTCTGATGTGCTGATTAACAAGCTTGGAATTACCGAGGAAGAGGCCTTGGAAGTGGCCGAAATCGAGCTAAGCCAAGCCCGTATTGATCAGTATGAGCCGAACTTCGATGATCTTTCCCTGTCGGCCCTGCGCGCGATTCATTTTCATTTATTTCAAGATCTCTATAGCTGGGCGGGCGAGCTTCGGACGGTCGATATCAGCAAAGGCAGCACACGGTTCGCGAACATCAGCCGAATCGAGCCCGAGGCGGAAAAACTCTTTCGGCAGCTTGAACAGGAAAACTATCTCATCGGTTTGTCGCGCGAGCAATTCGTTGCCCGACTGGCGCACTACTACTGTGAGCTCAACGTCATTCACCCGTTTCGCGATGGTAACGGACGTGCGCAGCGGCTGATGTTTGAAGTGATTGGCATCAATGCCGGCTTCGAACTTCGCTGGGAGCCGATCGGGCGTGCGGAATGGGGCGAGGCCAACATCGCTGCTTACAATTGCCAGCTTGATCCGTTGGTCGGTCTCCTCGATCGTGCTATTACCCCAATTTAAGTTTCCACAGTCGCATGACCTCGCAGAGCAAGATTGCGTTGAGCACCGAAGGTGTGAACAAGGAAAAGTGATAGTCAGAAAACCGCGCCGCCTGTTAGTTAACTTCACCTATACTGCCTGCGCCTTGGATCAAATTTGGGCTTCCGGGTGGGCACAAACAACGTCCCCACCCAACGCAGAATCATGCAGCCGCGTTGCTGTTCTGGTCGAGGCCGACATCGCTGTTGGCTGCATTGTAGATTTCCAGGTCCAGCAAGCCTTCTTCCTTGGCCACCAGCACCGGCACCAGCATCTGTCCGGTGACGTTGGTCATGGTGCGCATCATGTCGAGGATGCGGTCGATGGCGACCAGGTAACCGATGCCTTCCAGCGGCAGGCCGGCCGAACTCAGCACCAGGGTCACCATCACGATTGCAGTGCCCGGCACGCCGGCGGTGCCGAAAGAACCGAGCACGGAAGCCAGCATGATGATGAAATACTGCGACAGATCCAGGTGCAGGCCGAAATACTGGGCCACGAAAATCGACGCGATCGCCGGATAGATGGCGCCGCAGCCGTCCATCTTGATGCTGGCGCCGAGCGGTACCGCAAACGCGGCGTATTCCTGTTTCACGCCGAGGTTATGCACCACGCTGCGCAAGGCGATAGGCATGGAAGCAAAACTCGACGAGCTGGTGAACGCTACCTGCATGGCCGGGAAGGCGCCGCGGAAAAAGCGGATCGGGTTGAGGCGGTGCGTGAGCAGCAGGCCGCCGTACACCACCACGATGTGCAGCGCGCAGGCGAGATACAAGGTGAAGACGAAATTCCCCAGCGGCAGCAGGCGCTCGAAACCGTAAGAGCCGACCAGCGCAGCGATCAGGCCGAAGGTGCCGAGCGGCGTCATTTCCAATACAAAACGGGTGATCTGGATCATGGCGCTGCTGGCTTCGCCCATCAGCTCGCGCACTTGCTTGACTTTGTCGCCCAGTTTGACCAGCGCCATGCCGAGCAGCGCGGCGAAGAAAATCACTTGCAGGATCTTGCCTTCGGTCAGGGCCTTGAACGGATTCGACGGCACCACATCCAGCAGCACCTGGATCGGCGTCGGCACTTCACGCACGGTATAGTCGGCGGCGATGGCGAGCTGGCCCAGGTTCTGGCCGGGATTGGTGAAGTTCGCCACCAGCAGGCCGACGCCGACCGCCAGCACCGCGGTGATGGCAAACCAGAGGAAGGTCTTGCCGCCCAGAGCAGCGACGCTTTTCATGCCGTGCAGGCTGGAAATGCTGTTGGTGACGGCAAAGAACACCAGCGGCACGGCGATCATCTTGATCAGCGTGACATACAGCTTGCCGAGCGGGCCGAACCAGGTTTCGGCAGGCGCGCCTACCAGCCAGCCGGCCAGCGCGCCGAGCACGAAGCCGCCCAGCACACGTTGCCAGAAGGGGATGCGGAACCAGAGAGAGAAGATGTTCATAGAATAATCAGGAAGTAAGGACGCGTCGTGCTGCGACACGAATGGCGAGAGTATGGCGGGCCTGGGGCAGGTGCGTAAACCGGGTGAGCCCGGAGTATCCGGGCTGGCCGGGCCTGCGTCCAATATATTTTTGCTCTATTCATATGCCTGGATGTTCTATTGATAACAATGTGTGGCTATATTCCGGACACGGACTTGATCGCTGTTTCATCGTCGTTTCCTCGTTGTTTCCTCGCCGTTTCCCTATAATGAGGCAATCTTTTGCCTTCCTCCCGAGCCGTTGAAAAAATCCCGCCAGCCCCTTTACCAGCGTTTTGCCGAGCAGATGAAGGTTTCGCTGCAGAACGGCGTGCTGCGTCCAGGCGATCGCCTCAGTTCGGTACGCCAGGCCAGCCAGCAGCACGGGCTGAGCATCACCACCGTAGTACGTGCATACGAACTGCTGGAAAGCAGCGGCCTGGTCGAAAGCCATCCGCAATCGGGTTATTTTGTCAGGGCCCGCTTTCCTGCCGCCACGTCGCCGGCCCAATACCGGGACTCGCCGGCTGAACCCGGCCGCTCCATGCCCTTGCCGGTATCGGCCGAAGTCGACGTCAGCCGCCACGTATTGGCGACGCTGAAATCGATACACCAAAATGACGCCAATCCGCTCGGCTCGCCTTATCCCGATCCTGCCTTGTTTCCCGCCCGCCGCATCAGCCAGTACAACGGCGCCATCTTGCGCAGCGGCGGCCCGCTGGGGGTGCTGGACGATTTGCCGCCGGGTCATCCGGAGCTGATCCGGCAGATCGTCAGGCGCCACCTGGAAACCGGGCTCAGCGTCGATCCCGGCGATGTGGTGGTCACGGTCGGCGCCACTGAAGCCATCAACCTGTGTCTGCAGGCGGTGGCGAAAGCCGGCGATACCATCGCGGTGGAGTCGCCGACGTTTTATGCGATGCTGCACGCGATCGAGCGGCTCGGCATGCGCGCCATTGAAATACCGACCGATCCGCGGCTCGGAATGGATGTCGCCGAGCTGAAGAAAATCATGCAGAACCAGCCGGTTGCGGCTTGCATGGTGATGCCGAATTTCCAGAATCCGCTAGGGTTTGAAATGCCGGAGGAAAGCAAGCGGCAACTGGTGGAGCTGGGCTCACGCTACAACATGCCCATCATCGAAAACGGCGTCTGCAACGAGCTGTATTTCGGCGCGGCCCATCCGAGCGTGCTGAAAGCTTACGACAAGCGCGGCATCGTGCTGTACTGCTCGTCGTTTTCCAAGAGCCTGACTTCTGCCTACCGCATCGGCTGGACCTTGCCGGGACGTTACCGCGAGCAGGTGGAAAAACTGAAATTCCTCAATACGCTTAGCACCTCGACCTTGCCGCAACGCGCTATCGCTGCCTACCTGACTGCCGGCGGCTACGATCGCCACCTGCGCCGGGTGCGGCGCACCTTGCAGCAGCGCTGCGACATCATGAGCGCTTTCGTCGGCCGCTTTTTCCCGGCCGGCACGCGCATCACGCGCCCGGCCGGCGGCTATGTGCTGTGGATAGAATTGCCGGCGGCGATAGATTCCATGGCCTTGTACCGGCAGGCGCTGGCGGAGGGCATCACGATTGCGCCGGGACGGCTGTTTTCCACTTCGGACGCCTATCGCAGTTTCATCCGCATGAACTACAGCTACAGCTGGACGCCTGAGATCGAGCAGGCGATACGGCGCCTGGGCGAGATGCTGGCCGCCATGCTGGAATAGATCAGGCGGTTGCCGCCGCCTGGCTTTCATCCAGGGCGTCGAAAATCGCCATCCCGAACGGCGTCAGTGCAGCGCGGCCGGTGCCGTCTTCGTTAAGGACCACGCTGACGATTTCGGCGCTTTCCAGCGCGCTCAGGTGACGCCGCAAAGTGCTCATCCGCTGCTCCACCCGCTTGCTCAGTTTTGCCAGCGACATGCCGGGCTGGGCGCCGGTATCGTGGGCGCGCTCATCGCTGGTTTCGGCATGCAGTGCGGACAAGATCGCCAGCACCGCATCGTCAAGTTGTTGGTCCCAGTCCATCATACGCAGTTCATCATGATGTCACGCCGCCATCTGCATCGAGCGGCGCAGCAGCACCGGGATCGATTTCGAGGTCGGCGTGCGCGCTTTGTCGGCAAAGCTGTTGAGCGGCACCAGCGGATTGGTTTCCGGATAGTAGCTGCTGATGCAGCCGCGCGGGATGTCGTATTCCACCAGCAGGAAACGGTCGGCGCGGCGCTCGATGCCGTCGTCCCAGACGCCGACCAGGTCGACCCAGTCGCCCGGAGCGAAACCCAGCATCTGGATATCCAGCAGGTTGGCGAACACCACGCGCCGTTGGCCGAACACGCCGCGATAGCGGTCGTCCAGCCCGTAGATGGTGGTGTTGTATTGGTCGTGCGAGCGGGTGGTCATCAAGGTCATCAGCTCGGGGCCGTATTTGCGGCGCGCCTGGTGGATCGGCGTGTCCTTGGGGATCGCATGGACGATGAACTGAGCGCGGCCGCTGGCGGTTTTCCAGATCCGTTCGCGCGATGCCACGCCGAGGTGGAAACCGCCCGGATGCTTGACGCGGGCGTTGTAATCCTTGAATGCGTCGTACACTTTTTCGATGTCGTCGCGAATCAGGGAATAATCCTTGACGTAGTTCAGCCACTGTATGCGGCTGCTCTTCAGCGTGGCATGCGCCAGGCGCGCCACGATATCGATTTCCGACAGGCAGGTCTTGGCCACCGGCTGGTTGATGCCGTAAGAGATGTGCACCATGCTCATTGAATCTTCCACCGTCACGCCTTGCGCACCGCTTGCCTGCATGTCGATTTCGGTGCGGCCCATGGTCGGCAGGATCAGTGCTTCCTTGCCGTGGATCAGGTGGCTGCGGTTCAGCTTGGTGGTGATGTGCACGGTCAGCGCGCAAGACTGCAGCGCCTCCCAGGTGCGCGGGGTATCAGGCGTCGCCATGGCGAAATTGCCGCCGAGGCCGATGAATACCTTGACCTGGCCCTGCAGCATCGCTTCGATGGTGCCGACCACGTCGAGGCCGTGTTCGCGCGGCGGCTTGAAGCCGTATACTTTTTCGATGCGGTCGAGGAAAGCGGCGGTCGGTTTTTCGTCGATGCCGACGGTGCGGTCGCCCTGCACGTTGGAATGGCCGCGCACCGGGCACAGGCCGGCGCCGGGGCGGCCGATATTGCCGCGCAAGAGCATCAGGTTGGACACCATCTGGATCGTCGCCACGCCATGCTTGTGCTGAGTCAGGCCCATGCCCCAGGTGGCGATGACGTTCTTGCCGCGTACGTAGACTTGCGTCAGCCGTTCAATATCGTCCCTGCCGACGCCGGATTCGGTGACGATGTCGTCCCAGCTTTCGGCGCGGATGTCGGCTGCGAATTCTTCAAAATAAGCAGTGTGTTCGGCGATGAACTGCACGTCGATGATGCGTTCGCCATTGTCTTGCAGGGCCAGCTGGTCGAGTTCCAGCACGCGCTTGATCACGCCCTTGACCAGCGCCAGGTCGCCGCACAGGGTAGGGCGGATGAACATGTTGCTGATGCTGGTGCCGGAACGCGACAGCATGTCGGACGGATGCTGCGGGCTGGAGAAGCGTTCCAGCCCGCGCTCGCGCAAGGGGTTGATGGAAACGATGGTGGCGCCGCGCTTGGCGCATTCGCGCAGTTCGCCCATCATGCGCGGGTGGTTGGTAGCCGGATTCTGGCCGAAGATGAGGAAGGTATCGGCCAGGTCGAAATCGTCCAGCGTCACCGTGCCCTTGCCGACGCCTACGGTTTCGGGCAGGCCGACGCTGGTCGGCTCATGGCACATGTTGGAGCAGTCGGGGAAATTGTTGGTGCCGTATTCGCGTACGAACAGCTGGTACAGGAACGCTGCTTCGTTGCTGGTGCGGCCTGAAGTATAGAACGACGCCTGGTTCGGATCGTCCAGCGTGTTCAGGTGATCCGACATCAGGTTGAATGTGTCCTGCCAAGAGATGGGCTGGTATTTGTCGCTGGCGGCGTCATACACCATCGGCTCGGTCAGGCGGCCGTGTTCTTCCAGTTCGTAATCCGACTGCTGCAGCAGCGTGCTGACGCTGTTCTTGGCAAAAAAATCCGCGGTGACGCGTTTGGACGTGGCTTCCGCCGCTACCGCCTTGACGCCGTTCTCGCAGAATTCGAAGGTTGATGCATGATCGCGGTCCGGCCAGGCGCAGCCGGGGCAGTCGAAGCCATCCGGCTGGTTTTGCTTCAGCAGGGTGCGTATGCCGCCGCCAGGCACTTTTTCCTTCAGCAAGTGCAAAGCCACATATTTCAGGGCGCCCCAGCCGCCGGCGGGATGGTTGTACTGCTCGATCTTCTCGGTGCTCAAAGTCATTCCTTGTGATGCTGTCGAAGCTGCGCAATGCGCAATGCGGATTGCGCGAAATGTGCAGGATAAGGTGGAGTGTAGTTGGCAGCTTTCTACCCCGGCATATACAGTCAGCGCGGTAGATTTAAAGCACAGTTACAAATAACGATGAAACTGTGCTTTATCTGCTTTTCCTGAAGCTACAGGAGGGGAGGTTTAGTTCGGCAGCGGCAGTGCAGGGGCCGATGGACGGGCTTGCAGGTCCGGCGGCAGCAGAGTGGCGATCCAGTCGATAAATACCTGCACCCGGCCCGACAGGTGGCGGCGGTGCGGGTACAGGGCATAGATCGGCATGGCGCCGGCGCGCGCCTGCGGCATGACTTCCAGCAGCTCGCCGCTGCCGATGTGGTCGCGCACATCGTAAGCCGGCACCTGGATCAGGCCCATGCCCGCCAGGCAGCAGGCGATATAAGTCTCGGCATTATTGACTGCCACCCGGCTGGGCATTTCCAGGTTGACGATGACGCCGTCCTGGCTGTACTCCCAGAGCGCGCTGCGGCCCGTGGTGGGGGAAATATAGTTGATGGCCCAATGCTGTGCGAGGTCGGCGGGGCTGTGCGGCACGCCGTGTTTTTCCAGGTAGGCAGGGCTGGCGCAATTCATCAGCTCAAACTGGCCCAGAGGGCGCGCCACCATGCTGCTGTTTTCCGGCTGGCCGACGCGCAATACGCAATCGACGCCTTCCTGTATCAGGTTGATGGCGCGGTCGGTGCAGCGCAGTTCCAGTTCGATGTCGGGGTATAGCTTGAAGAATCCCGGCAAGGCCGGGGCGATCATGCGCCGGGCCAGGCGGCTGGGGACATCGACCTTGAGCTTGCCGCTGGCTTGCGCTGGCGCCTGCTTGAAGAGTCCCGAGATTTCTTCGAAGTCGGACAGCAACTGATAACAACGCTCAAGCAAGGCGCTGCCATCCTGCGTCAGGTGCACCCGGCGCGTGGTGCGCTGGAGCAGCCGCGCGCCGAGGCTGGCTTCCAGCTGCTGCACTGCCGCCGACACTGTGGCGCGCGGCAGGCCGAGATTATCTGCAGCTTTGGTGAAGCTGCCGGTCTCGGCTACGCGCACGAATACCTGCATGGTTTCCATCCTATCCATGATCGCTCTTTAATATATATGGATACTGGATAGTCTAGTGAATTTCACCGATTTTGTATCGTGTTCCTCGAACAATGACTGCCGTTCTGACATTTGTTCACAATAAGCAGCTGCGACGGCAAAGTATTAATCAGAGAGCACATTGCCGTGCCTGCCTCGGCGATATTGTCTATGGGAATTATTCCAGGTTCATGGAAAATCCTGAGCACACCACCGGCTGAGCGCTTGCAGGAATGGGCGGCAAGGGTGCGGATGGCCAAAAACAAAAGCCTGCCAGGCAAACTGCCTGGCAGGCTGCTGCGGAAGCGCTTGCGATACCCGAACGATTAAAAGAATTGATAGCCGGCGCGCACGAAGAATGCGCGGCCTATCGCGTCGCCATAACGTGCATCGTAGCCGTACTGGAAATTGTCGGTGACGTTGGAGGCCGGCGGATCGGTATTGAACAGATTCTTGATGCCGGCCGTCAGCGTCAGGTTCTTGAAGCCGGTGTAGCTGCCCGAGACGTTGTAGCGTGTATAGGAGCCAACCTGGCGATTCCTGTATTCTTCGGCAACCTGGCTGCCGTTCTGGTCGCGGTAGCCGGTGGTGTAAACCTGCTGCACGGCTGCGCTCCACGGTCCCCGATTCCAGTTGAAGGTAGCCGCGTGGCGCCAGCGGAAAATCACGCCGCCATTGGCGTAGACCGCCAGGTTGTTCAGGTAGTCGCCGCCGGCTTCGATCTGATAGTCATACTGGCTGACGTAAGTGCCGTCCAGGGACAGGCCGAAATTGCCCCAGGCGGTCTTTGGCAGGCGCCATGCAAAACCAAGGTCGAAACCCGAGGTGTGTACATTGCCAAGGTTGATGTTGGTGCCGATGATGTGGCTGAGCGAACCGTCAGGATTGCGCACGAATTTGTCGGCGTACTTGACCGGATCGGCAAAAATGTCGTTTTCGGGAATCACGGAAATCTGGTTCTTGATCCTGATATTCCAATAGTCGGCAGAAGCCGTGACATTTGGCAGCGGTTCGATCACCATGCCTAACGTGAAGGAGCTGGATTTTTCGGGCTGCAGGTTTTTATTTCCGCCCTGCATTTTGAAAAACTGCTGCCCGCAGTCGCGTGCGGCAATCCCGCCTGGCGCGACACTGCCTCCAGGACAAAGAAGCGGATCGTTGTATGGCGCAGCGGTATATGTTTTTGCATTCGGATCGTTCAATTCATACAGGCTGGGTGCACGAAAACCGGTGCTGTACGAGCTACGGAACATGATTTTCCTGGCCGGCTGGAAGCGCAGCGCGACCTTGGGATTGACGGTGTTGCCGACATCGCTGTAGCCATCGTAGCGCAGGGCCAGTTGCGCCTCCAGGCTCTTGGTCACAGGAACGTTCAGCTCGGAGAACAGCGCTTTCACGTTGCGGCTGCCGGATGCCGACTTGGCGTCCTGCGAACCTGTACTTTCCACCAGGTCGGAAAGTGCATGGTTGACGTTGAAGTTGGCCTGTTCCCTGCGCAGTTCTCCACCGAGCGCAAAGCCGACTGGACCTGCAGGCAGCTGGAACAGTTCGCGGCTGGCGGTGAAGTCGAGCGAAGTTACCTGGGTCTTGGCGTCGAGGGTGACGCCGCGCACCTGCGCACGGTTCAGGTAGTCGATGCCGGCGGCGCTTTGCGGACCGAATGGATTGAGGATGCCGTTCAGCAGTCCGTCGCGCACCATGTTGCTGTCGAGATAACCGCTGACCAGGGCATCGCTCGCCTTGCTCATGGCATATGCCAGGCCGGTTTTGTAATCCCAGCCGGCCAGCGTGCCGTCCAGGCTGAGCAGCAAACGATCGGTGCTGTTTTTGGATTCACCGACGCGCTGGCCTGCATCCACCGAACGCCAGTTAACCGACAATGGGCCGCCGCTGGCGCTGCCAGGGGTAATGCCGTTGCCGGGATAATAAGGGCTGTTGGGATTGATGACGTAATCACTGCCGGTGCCGGTGCCGCTGCCGTCGCCGCCGAATACGTCGCCTGCGATATAGGTTTTTATCTTGTTTTGTGCATGCAGGTATTCAATCGATGCGGTATTGTCGGCATCCAGCTTGAAAGTGCCTTTGCCTATCACTGCAATTTCTTCGGTCTTCGGCACGATGCCGATCACCGCCTGGCTGTTGTAGCGGCAAACGCCGCCCTGGGCAAACGCGTAAGGCGGCTTGCAGCCGGAACCTGCATATGGATTGCCGGACTGGCCGGAATCGATGTCGTAATAGTTGGCCGGAAAGGAATTGCCGCTGCCGATATTCATTCCGAGGCCTGGATTCCGCCCGCCCGGTGCGGCGAAGCTGCGGTCGCTGGCTTTCACAGCATTCTGGCTGTGGTAGTCGACCACGCCAAAAAAATTGTAACCGTCCTGGTCGAGGTCGCCGATGCCGCCTGACAAGTTGAACCGCTTTTCCGCGCCGCCGCTTTGTTCGGGCGCGATGCCTTCGGCGCTCAGGTTGAGGCCGGTATAAGAACGCTTGGTGATGAAATTGATGACGCCGCCGACGGCGTCGGTGCCATAGATTGCAGAAGCGCCGTCGCGCAGGATTTCGACACGGTCCAGCGCCGCTACCGGGATCACATTGAGATTGACCGCGGAGCCGTCGAACGCACTGTTGGCGAGACGGCGGCCATTCAACAGAACCAGAGTCTTGTTGGGACCCAGGCCGCGCAGGTCGGCCGCCGCGCCAACTGTCCTGCCGGCGCCGACGTTGGCGGTGGTGGTGTAGGTGGTCTGGTTGCCCGAAATATTGGACAGCACTTCGGCGGCGGTGGTCGAACCCAGTTTGGTGAAATCGTCTGCCTTGATGACAGTGATTGGCAATGCCCCTTCTGCGGCTACGCGCTTGATCGAGGAGCCGGTAATCTCGACGCGTTGCATCTGTTGCGGTGCTTCTTCTTCCTGTTCGCTCTCCTGGGCCTGCAACGGCTGAGCCAGCAGGCCGAGGCCGACAGCCAGGCTGCCTGAAAACATCATGCGCAGCGAGTGCGGCAGTCTCCGTTCCTTCATCATGATCAAACCCTTCCCATGGATTAAATTCAGAGTTGAAATCGTTCTTGTTTTGCTCCTCGGACTGGCAGGCCCTGGAAGATTCACGGGAATCAGCGGCGGGCCGGACAGCCGAGTCGTGGCGAGAAGTATTGCAATTCAGTGCTTTTATAGCAATAAATACTGGAAAGTTAGGCGGAAACTTAGGAGGGGATTTTGAGCGGGGAAGGATAGCTGGAACAAGGCCAGGCTCAGGCAAGCAATGGCAACAGAGCGGCAGCAGAAACAGGCCGGGCGCTACTGGAGCGCCCGGGTTTAAATCAATGCATGGGGATGGCGGTGCCGTTTAGACGTTGAACAGGAAATTCAAGACGTCGCCATCCTTGACCACGTATTCCTTGCCTTCGGCGCGCATCTTGCCGGCTTCCTTGGCGCCTTGCTCGCCTTTGTGGCTGATGAAATCGTCATAGGCGATGGTCTGGGCGCGGATGAAGCCGCGTTCGAAGTCGGTGTGGATCACGCCGGCTGCTTGCGGGCCGGTGTCGCCGACATGGATGGTCCAGGCGCGGACTTCCTTGACGCCGGCGGTGAAGTAGGTTTGCAGGCCGAGCAGCTTGAAGGCGGCGCGGATCAGGCGATCGAGGCCAGGTTCTTCCATGCCCATGTCGGCCAGGAATTCATGCTTGTCGGCTTCATCGAGGTCGGCGATTTCCGATTCGATCGCAGCGCAAATTGCCACGATAGGCGCATTCTGCGAAGCGGCGTAGGCGGTCAGCTGGTCCAGCAGCGGATTGTTGGTGAAGCCGTGGTCGGAAACGTTGGCGACGTACATGGCAGGCTTGGCGGTGATCAGGCACAGCGGCTTGATCAAGGCCATTTCTTCGGCGTCGAGGCCGCAGGCGCGCACCGGCTTGGCCTGGTCCAGTTCCGGCATCAGGCGCTCCAGCAGGGCCACCAGCTTGGCGGCATCCTTGTCGCCGGAGCGGGCTTTCTTGTTTTCCCGGTGGATGGCTTTTTCCACCGTGCCCATGTCGGCCAGCGCCAGTTCGGTCTGGATCACTTCGATGTCGTCCAGCGGGTTGATCTTGCCGGCCACGTGGATCACGTTGTCGTCTTCAAAGCAGCGTACTACGTTGACGATGGCGTCGGTTTCGCGGATATGCGCGAGGAATTGGTTGCCCAGGCCTTCGCCCTTGGAGGCGCCGGCCACCAGGCCGGCGATGTCGACGAATTCCACGGTCGCCGGCAGGATGCGCTCCGGCTTGACGATCTCGGCCAGCGCCTTGAGGCGCGGATCCGGCACCTCTACCATGCCGACGTTCGGCTCGATGGTGCAGAAAGGGTAGTTTTCTGCAGGAATGCCTGCCTTGGTCAGGGCATTGAAAAGGGTAGATTTGCCGACGTTCGGGAGGCCGACGATGCCGCATTTGAGACTCATGGAAAAACTTTCTAGATCAATTGATTACAGGTGTTGATAGGGGTTGCGGCTCAAGATTTATTGGGTCCGCAGTGGCAAGACCTGTAGTTGTTAGACTCGCAACAAAGCCAGGGAATCGGGAGTGTTTCCACAAATTCCGTGTGGATTTTGTTCAAAAAAAGATGACTATTGTAACTCTGTCGGAAGGCCTTCTACAAAGGCTAATCAATAGTCTCGGCCGGCGCATGCTTTACATCCGGGGAAGCATCCTTCTGCGGCACAGGGGCAACAGATGGATTTCGTATGGAAAGCAGATAAGCAGGCAGCCTGTTTACGGGTTTTAGCGCAGATATTTCCACGCGGCGGAAAATAACCGCTGCGGTAATGCTGGTTGCAATCGAAATCAGAATAATCAAGAAGATGTGGGATGTGTCCAGAGTCCCCAGTCCGGAAAATTTAACCGTTAAAAAAGAGGTGAGCGAAATAATCACGCTGAAGTGCACCAGGTATAAAGGGAAGGAGATTTCACCCAGGAAGCGGGAAAATTTCGACGAAAAAAAGCCGACGGTCCAGCTGGATGTGTAAAAGCAGAACACAAGAGCCGCTGCAGTCACGGCGTTTATATTGATATATTGCCAAAAATTCGGATATTTTTTGGAGAATGTGTAGGTGATTACAATGGCTATCAGCATCGCAATGACAGCGAAATTCCAGGTTCTGGACGCCCGCAGCCGGTCGAAGACGCCATTTGCCCGATACTGTGCGAACAGTATTCCAATAAAGAATAGACAGTAAAACGATTGGGCAACAAGCAGGAAAACAATCAGTGCATACAAGATCCTGATCGGGGCTTGGAGCCGGGTAGAAAGATACAGGTACAGGAAGACCAGCAGCGAGCCCGCCAGCTCGATAGACATCGTCCAGAGAAACGGATTGTACGAAACGATATTTGAATGACCGGCGTAGACCAGGTAAAAGGAATAGCGCAGCAGGGAAATCAGATGTGGCTCAAAAGGAAGGAACGCACCGAGCCAGTCTTCACGATGGATAACCTTCGCGGCGGCGGCACTGTAGTTAGCCCCGGCCAGCATCAAGACATACACGATTGCACAAGAAAGCAGAATCGGGACGGTCAGGCGAAAGTAGCGTTTGATGAGCAGCGAGTCCAGCAGCGCAAAATCCGTTTTTTTTAAGAAGCTGGAGGAAAGCGCATCTCCGGAAAGAATAAAAAAAACCGTCACGGCCAAGCCGCCGTTGAGCAGGAAATAAAGAAAATCGCTGCGAAACACCGGCACCAGATTCCCGAATGTCTCATTGGTCAGATGGAAAAATAATACTACGAGTGCGGCCCAGCCTCGGATGCCATCAATTTCTTCAAGTCGGTTTTTCATATTTTATGATCAGCATGCCCTAATCGTAAGCAACCGCTCCGTCAGGCGGCGGCGACATCATTTCGCGGTATGCAGCTGCATGGTCGCCGCTTCGAATTTGCCTTCGCACAGCATAGGAATGATTTTCAGGCTGTCGGCAATCGCTTCTTCGATAGGCAGCTGCTCGTCCTTGCGCGGCCGGTGCAGCACGAAATCGGCCACCACCTGCTGCAGGTTGAGCGTGCGCGGATGGCCTATGCCCAGCCGCAGGCGCCAGTAATCCTGGGTGCCGAGGGCGGCCGTGATGTCCTTTAATCCATTGTGGCCGCCGGACGATCCGCCTTTTTTCAGCTTGGCGCTGCCGGGCGGCAGGTCGAGCTCGTCGTGCACCACCAGGATTTCATCCGCGGCAATCTTGTAGAAGCGCGCCAGCGCGCCAACCGACTGGCCGGAGCGGTTCATGAAAGTCTGCGGTTCCAGCAGCCAGACTTCCTGGCCGGCGATGCTGGTCTTGGCGGCCAGGGCGTTGAAGCGCGCTTCCCGGGCCAGCTTGCGGCCGAGGTCGTTGGCCAGGTTGTCGACCAGCCAGAAACCGGCGTTGTGGCGCGTTTGCTCGTATTCCGGGCCGGGATTGCCGAGGCCGACGATGAGGCGGATAGACATGTGTTATTGATTTTCGTATGGATGGCTTGCGCAAATTATAGAAGAAGACGGCAGCCAACAATAAAAAACCCGCCACGAAGGCGGGTTTCAGGTAGCTGACTACGGCCAGAAAACCGCTCTGGCAGATAGGCTTGCTATTACTTCTTGTCGGCAGCTGGTGCGTCGGCAGCTGGTGCTTCTGCAGCAGCAGGAGCGTCAGCTTCGACCTTGCCGGCCGGGATCGATGCAGTAGCGATCGTCACGTTTTCTTGCGATACCGCGGCAACGCCCTTAGGCAGCTTCAGGTCAGCCAGGTGGATCGAGTGGCCGACTTCGATGTTGGTCAGGTCGACTTCGATGAACTCTGGCAGGTCGGCTGGCAGGCAAGTCACTTCCAGTTCAGTGAAAACGTGGCTGATGATGGCGCCGGACAGTTTCACTGCAGGAGCGATTTCTGCATTGACGAAGTGCAGAGGCACTTTGACGTGAATTGCTTGTTTTGCATCAACGCGCTGGAAGTCAGCGTGCAGGACCAGTTGTTTGTATGCGTGGACTTGGAAGTCGCGCAGCAGGACTTTCTGTACCGCGCCGTCGATTTCGAGATCGAGGATCGAGGAGTGGAAAGTTTCTTTTTTCAGCGCGTGGTACAGCGCGTTGTGGTCCAGCGAGATATTGACCGGCGCGTCGGAACCACCATAAACGATACCTGGTGTTTGGCCAGCATTGCGCAGGCGGCGGCTCGCTCCGGTCCCCTGCTCTTTGCGTACAAATGCGATTACTTTCATTTTGAAGCTCCATTGTGTGCCGGATAGAAATCCAGCGGTAAAAACCCTCCGCGACCAGAGGGTTTTGTTAGCCTGCTACGTCCGCCTTTCGGCTGGCGTGGCAGGGAATACGAATTCAGTCGATTAGGACTCGGCAAACAGCGACATCACCGAATCGCCCTTGGTAATGCGCTTGAACGTCTCCGCCAGCAAGCTGGCGCACGACAACTGGCGAATCTTGCCGCAGGCCTTGGCTTCCGCCGACAGCGGGATGGTGTCGACCACCACCAGCTCGTCCAGCGGCGAATTGACGATGCGCTCGAGGGCAGGGCCGGACAGCACCGGGTGCGTACAGTAAGCCACTACCTTCTTGGCGCCGCGCTCTTTCAATACTTCGGCAGCCTTGGTCAGGGTGCCGGCGGTATCGACCATGTCATCCATGATCACGCAGTTGCGGCCTTCGACTTCACCGATGATGTTCATGACTTCCGACACATTCGCCTTCGGCCGGCGCTTGTCGATGATTGCCAGGTCGCAGTTCAGGCGTTTTGCCAGCGCGCGGGCGCGAACCACGCCGCCGACGTCGGGCGATACGACCAGCAGGTCGTCGTAGTTCTTGCTCACCAGGTCGCCCAGCAAAATCGGCGAGGCGTAAATATTGTCGACCGGGATATCGAAGAAACCCTGGATCTGGTCAGCATGCAGATCCATGATCAGGACACGTTCGACACCGGCTTCCTGCAACATGTTGGCGACTACCTTGGCTGAAATCGCAACCCGCGCCGAACGCGGGCGGCGGTCTTGCCGCGCATAACCGTAATAAGGAATCGCGGCGGTGATGCGGCCAGCCGAAGCGCGCTTCAGGGCATCGACCATCAACATGATTTCCATCAGGTTGTCATTGGTCGGCGCGCAAGTCGATTGCAGCACGAATACATCCTTGCCACGCACGTTCTCGTTGATCTCGACCATGACTTCGCCGTCGGAAAACTTGGTGACGTTGGCTTTGCCTAGCGGGATGCCGAGTTGCTTGGCAACTCCAATAGCTAGTTCCGGGTTTGCGTTACCGGTAAAAACCATCAGGTTTTCGTTTGCCATGGAGTTCCCTGGATACAGTCGTTAAAAAGTTGAAAAGCCGACAATGCCCGACTATTCTAGTCTTGCGTTGGCGGCTTAGGTATTCGCTGTGTGCTGTTGTTGTATTTCTGAAGCGGCTTGCTGCTGCTGCCGCTGTAAGAACTAAAGTAACACTATTTCCTGCAGGACACTCTCGTCCGTATCTAATGGCAGGGGAAGAAGGATTCGAACCTTCGAATGCTGGAATCAAAATCCAGTGCCTTAACCAGCTTGGCGATTCCCCTACGCAACTTGTTGTCTACCATAAATCCGCGCTGCATTTGATGACTGCGCTTGAATCTGATGCTAAACCGAATTCTGTCTTACTTTAACGATCCAGCAACCCTGCGAGCGGATGTTCCTGCATCGCCCTGGCTTTCCATGCCTTCCAGCGATTCGGCACCAGTTTCAGTACCTCATCTGCCTGTTCTTCTTGCGTAAAACCGCAAAAAACACATGCGCCGGATCCGGTCATTCTGGCATCTCCATGCTTGCCTAGCCATTTTATGGCATCTGCAACTTCCGGGAACTGCCTGGCGGCCACGGGTTCCAAATCGTTTTTTCCGAAGAGCTTTTTGCTAGCTATCGAAAAGTCCGTCATTTTGACGGGTTTCGTACTCCTTGTCAATTCCGATGATGAAAAAATTAATGCGGTCGGAATTGTTACGCCGGGCTGAATTATAACGAACCATAGCCCTGGAGTGTCAAGCTTTTGCAGGCTTTCTCCGATTCCTTCCGCAAACGCATTTTGTCCGAACAGGAAAAATGGCACATCGGCGCCCAGCTGCAGGCCCAGAACCATCAATTCTTCGCGCGACAGGCCGCCTTGCCAGAGATGGTTGAGCGCCATCAGCGTGGTGGCGGCATCGGAAGAGCCGCCGCCCAGCCCGCCGCCCATGGGCAGGTTTTTTTCGATGGCGATATCCGCGCCCGGCGCCGCCGTCCCGGTTCTTTCATGGATCGCGTTTTGCAGCAGCCTGGCGGCGCGCACGATGAGGTCGGACTCTTGCGGCACGCCGGGGATTTCCGTAGTGCGCCGGACCTCGCCGTCTGCGCGCACTTCAAAATGCAAAAGATCGCTGAAATCGACCAGCTGGAACACGGTTTGCAGCAGGTGATAGCCGTCCGGGCGGCGCCCGGTGACGTGCAAAAACAGATTCAGTTTGGCTGGCGCCGGGCAGTTGTTGAGCGTGCGAGTTGTGGCAAATTCGGGCAAATTCAGCAAATTCATTGCAGGCTTCAGTGTGGTTGGCGGCTGTCGATGACGATGCGGATGGCGACCTCGCCAGCCTGTGCGGTATTGCGCGCCAGGTCTATCCGCTTCGGATAACTTTCGGCGCCGTTGTTCTGGTCTTGCCAATTGGTGTACTGGATCAGCCATTTGTCTGCGGTGGTGACGCTGAAGCCATCGTCGGCGGCCGGGACTGCGCTGAAGCGCCGGCCGGCGGCGTTCTGGCCGAAACCTTGCAGCCAGTCGCGCAGGCCGGCAACCGGCAAGGGCCAGCCCAAGGCCTGCACCGTCAGCGCGTCGACATCGCTGGCGCTGCGCGCAGGCTGGCCGCTTTGCTTGAGGGTGGCCTGGTCGGCTGCGATATTGATGGTGGCCAGGGTTTGTCCCAGCGGCGAGAGCAGGGTGATGACGGTTTCCTGCTTGCCTTGCGCCCAGGTGAAGCTGCCGTGCACTGCCTGCTCCTTGCCGTCTTGCTGATAGCGTATCGACAGGCGGCCGCTGACATCTATGGCCTGGTGATATTGGCGCGCCGCGCTGCTGGCGGCGCTTGCAGTAGCGGACGATTGCTGCAGCGTGCTGCAGCCGCTGAGCGCCGCGGTGGCCAGCATCGCGGCAAGCAACATGCCGCGCCGGATTGCCGGCAACATGTGCCGCGGGTTCCCTTCTGCTGCCCACATCATAATTTGGCGCCCAGTCGTGCCAGGGTGTTTTTCAGGGCGTCGTTTTGCGGATCTTTCTGCAGGACTTCACGCCACAGTTTTTGCGCATCGGTTTTTTGTCCCTTGACCCACAGCACTTCGCCCAGGTGCACCGCGATTTCCGGGTCGGGCAGCAGGCTGTAGGCGTTGCGCAGCCGGGTCTCGGCCTCGCCCAGGTTACCCAGGCGGTATTGCACCCAGCCCATGCTGTCGACGATGAACGGATCCTGCGGCGCCAGCGTCAGCGCTTTCTGGATCAGCGTCAGCGCTTCCGGCAAGCGGATATTGCGGTCGGCCAGCGAATAACCGAGGGCGTTGTATGCCTGCTGGTTATCCGGCGCCAGCGCGATCAGCTTGCGCAGCGCGGTTTCCATGGTGCTCAGGTTATTCAGTTTTTCTGCCGCCATGGCATAGTCGTACAGCAGGTCGGGGTTGTCCGGCTGCGTCTTGAGCGCGGTTTCCAGGACCTTGAACGCTTCTTGCGGGCGGTTGGCTTCGCGCAGCAATTGGGCTTCGACCTGGGTTACCTGGGTTTTTTCACGTTCGCCATTGGTGTCGATCTCGGCCAGCACGCGCCGCGCGCCGTCGAGGTCGCCGCGCTTGGACAGCAACTGGGCGCGGCGCAGCTGGGCATCCAGGTAAGCGTCGCCCGGCTCGACTTGCGCCAGCCATTTCAATGCAGCGTCGGTGTCGTTCCGGTCTGCGGCAATCTGCGCCAGGATCAGCAATGCCTGGGTATTGTCGCGCGCTTCGTCCGGATGTTTGCTCAACTGGTCGATATAGCTGACCAGGTAGCGTTCGGCAGCCTTGGTGTCGCCGATCTGCGCATTCAGCAGGCCCAGCGCGAGCAGGGTGGTGGCGTCCTGCTTGTCGTTCTTGAGCAGGATTTCAAACTGGCTGCGGGCTTTTTCATATTGCTTCTGGTCGATCAGGGTGCGTGCATACGCCACCCGTACTTCACGCGAGCTCGGATATTTCTTGAGGAAATCGGTGAGGATGCGTTCGACTTCGCCGCTATCCGCCGCGACTTGCGCGCTGGTCAGGATCGCCAGTTCAGAATCGGGTTTCAGGTTCAGCGCAATTTTCGCTTCTTCCTGGGCGCGCACGCTGTTGCCGCCGCTGAAGGCTTGCTGCGCCAGCGCCAGGTGCGCTTCCGACATCGCTGTGTAAGGCGTGACCAGTTGCTCGAGCAAGGTAAACGCGCCGGCCTTGTCCTGCGCCCGCGCCAGCAGGCGCTGGATCTGCAGCATCATGACGCCGCGCGCTTGCGGCGGCGCATCTTGCAGGCGCTTTTCAAGGATGGGCTTGGCTTCCGCCAGGTTATTGCTGAGCATGATGAAGCCGAGGTAATACTGGGTCGCCTCTTCGGAATCGGGAGCCAGTTCACGCCACAGGCGGATGGCCACCAGCGCTTCGTTGGCTTGTTTGGCGCTCAGCGCCATTTCCGCCGCGCGCCGGGCCAAGCGCGGATCGCGCGTCTGCTGAGCGGCCCCCAGCAGGGTGACGTAGGCGGATTGCCAGTTGCCGCGCTGGAAAGCGACTTCGGAACTGAGCACCTTGAACAGGATTTCCTTGGTCAGCGGCACCGCCGGCAGGTGTTCTTCCGGCGGTTTGACTGGCGTTACCCGGGTTGCCAGCTTGCGGCTTGCGATCTGCTCGGGACTTGCTGCAGGGGTAGCCGCAGAGGGCGTGCCGGCGGCGGCAGCAGGATTTGTGGCATCGTTGCCTGGAGTTATACCGGCGCAAGCCGACAGCAAGGTAGAGAGCGTTACAATGGCAAGGGTTTTTTTCAAGGGATATATCCTGGCTTTCAAAGGTAATCTTGATTTTACGCCCAACCAGAGAGCAATGCGCAGTGGCGGCCTCTGGATTTGTTTCAAAAAGTACATAGAAAGTACATTAGCCGATTATGCCATTCCATTCCGGACGCGCTGTTCCAACGATGCCTGACGATGCCAGAATTACCTGAAGTCGAAGTGACCCGCCGCGGCGTTGCGCCGCATCTCGACGGCCGCATCGTGACGGCCGTCACCTTTCGCCACCGCGGCCTGCGCTGGCCGTTCCCGCTCGACCTGCCGGCGCTGCTGGTGGGCCGCGAGGTGCGCGGCACCGGCCGCCGCGGCAAATACCTGCTGCTGCGTTTCGACCATGGCACCGTGATCATCCACCTCGGGATGTCGGGCCACCTGCGCATCCTGGAGCTCGGTGTCGAGCCGCAAAAGCATGATCATTTCGACCTGGTGGTTGGCCGCCAGCTGCTGCGGCTGACCGATCCGCGACGTTTCGGCGCAGTGCTCTGGCATGCCGATGCCGACGGCCCGGTGGAGCAGCATGTGCTGCTGGCCGGGCTTGGCCTGGAGCCGCTGGAAGATGTTTTTTCGGCGCAGATCCTTTACCGGCAGACGCGCAACCGCAGTGCGCCGATCAAGCAAGTGCTGCTGGCCGGCGACATCGTGGTCGGGGTCGGCAATATCTATGCTTCGGAAAGCCTGTTCCGCGCCGGCATCAATCCGAAAACCCCGGCCCACCGCATCAGCCTGGCCCGTTATGAACGGCTGGTTGATGCCATTCGGATAATTTTAGCGGCTGCAATTGACAAGGGCGGCAGCACTTTGCGCGATTTTATTGGTGCCGATGGCCAATCTGGCTACTTCCAACAGAGTTATTTCGTCTATGATCGTGCTGGGTTGCCGTGTAGAAATTGTGGCACCCTGATTACGCAGATCAAACAGGGGCAGCGTTCGACGTTTTATTGTAAAAAATGTCAGAAATAATATTAGAGAACATAGGCGAGAGAGAGATAGTGAGCAACCTAGTCCAAAAATTCCAGGAATACAGTGAGTGGCGCACTGGCGTGGCCGGCGCATTGCGGCGTTACCAGACATGGGCCAGCGCCTCGAAATTGTCGGACGTGGCCAGCGAGCAGCGCATCAGCCGAGCTTTGGCGCGCCTGACCGACGACAAATTGTCGATCGCGTTTGTGGCGGAATTTTCGCGCGGCAAATCGGAACTGATCAACGCCATCTTTTTCGCCGACTACGGCCAGCGCATCCTGCCGTCGGCCGCCGGCCGCACCACCATGTGTCCGACCGAGCTGCTGTACGACGCGTCTTTCCCGTCCTGCATCCGCCTGCTGCCGATAGAAACCCGGGCCGAATCGCAATCGACCAGCGACTACAAGGGCGCGCACCACGTCTGGACCGTGCTGCCGCTGGATATCTCCTCCACCGACGGTATGCTGGAGGCGTTCAAGCAGGTCAGCCTGACCAAGTGGGTGCCGGTGGAAGAAGCCAAGAGCTACGGCCTGTACGACGAAGACGATCCGGACGCGGCCCTGGCGATTGACGTGTTGGGACGGGTCGAGATTTCCCAATGGCGCCATGCCATCGTCAACTTCCCGCATCCCTTGCTGAAAGAAGGACTGGTGATCATCGACACGCCGGGCCTGAACGCGATCGGCACCGAGCCGGAACTGACGCTCAACCTGATTCCCAACGCCCATGCGGTGCTGTTCATCCTGGCGGCGGACACCGGCGTCACCAAGAGCGACATCGACGTCTGGCGCCATCACATCGGCAGCGGCGCCGGCCGCATGGTGGTGCTCAACAAGATCGACAGCATGTGGGACGAGCTG